>JAVZMU010000010.1:0-20892 GCA_038883135.1 Nitrososphaerales archaeon | reverse complement strand
AATTCCTCTGCCTATCAAGGGACCTTGTAGTCTTATTATTTCTTCTAGAGGTCTTTCTATTCCATCAAATACATTATTCAAAAGCCCAGGTCCTAGCTCAGCAACTAATCTCTTACCAGTCGCAACAACCTTTTCTCCAGGTCTTATACCACTAGTCGTCTCATAAACTTGAACTGTAAAGAATTTGCCAGACTCATCTATTCTTATGGCTTCTCCTATTAAGCCCTCCTCCCCAACTTCAACAACCTCTCCTATAGAGATGTCCTCAATACCTGAGGCAATTATTACAGATCCAGTTATCCTTTCTATTTCTCCTTTTCTCATCTATATCACTCCTCAAATAGCATAGTTAATAATTTTCCTTTCCATTCTTCAAAAGTTCTAATAAGTCTTGCCTCAAAAGTGTTATTATAGATTTGCTTACCATCTTTTGAGTAGGCAATAATTCCACCAATAGTAGCGATAGCTTTGTCATCAAACTCTATATATACTTCGCTTCCTTTTATCTTTGAGATAGCATCTTTGATAAGCTGAACATTCTTTTTCAAGATATCGAGATCGCTCTTGTTTGCAGATATTTTGAATTCTTTACTATCAATATTAGATAATGCTTCTATTGTGAGATTTATTAGCACATTTTGATATTTTTCATTCATTTCATTAGAAAAGCTTTTAAGCCTTTTTTCAACCTCATCAAAACTTCTTTTTAAGAATGACTCTTTAACATCCATGACCTTCTTTCTACCATCCATCTTTGCAAATGAAATTCCTGCTTTCTCCTTTTCATCCATCTCTTTCTTTACTTTTTTTAGTCTTTCATCTCTTATTTTTGCAGCCTTACTTTCAGCCTCTTCAATTATTTTTGCAGCCTTACTTTCAGCCTCTTCAATTATCCTCTTTACTTCTTCATTAGCTTTACTTTGTATGTAAAGTTTAAGATTCTCTTTACTCATATTTAACACCCAAAACCTTCTCTAAAGCAAACTCCATGACTTTACTTAAATTCTTTTCAGCTTTTTTAGCGAGTTTTTCACACTCATCTTCAAACTGCTTCAATATAATCTTTCTTTTTTCTTCTATCTCTTGTGTTCTTTTTTCGATTAAATCTTGGAAGGTTGCTTCTTTTTGAGCCTTTTCTACAATTTCCATAGCCTTTCTTTTTGCACTCTCTAAGATTTCATCAGCCTTCTTTTTTGCTTCTTCTAAAGCCTTCTCAGCCTTCTTCTCTTCTTCAATAAGTTCTTTTAATTCTAGAGCCATAATAATCACTCCAGTTTAAGTTTCACACCAACTGCTTGACTCACAAGAAAATAAAGCTCACGTAACCTTTCACCCTTAGGTCCTTCCAAGCCCGGGACTATAGCGAAGATTGGGTAAACTCTTTCTCTCCATTTCTCTCTATATTTTTTCAACTTTATCGCCATGCTCTCTGAGATCACTACTATTTTACATTTTCCTTCTTTTATGATTTCTTCTATTTTATCTCTTGCTTCATTTTCACTATTTACTACAAAACCTGAGACTCCAGCTAATCTAAAATTTGTAACAAAAAATTCATCACCTAAAGCTACAATGCTCATGTTTATCACTTTAGCTTTATTCGGAATACTGTTGTTATTTAAAATTTACTTAAATAACTTACAGCTAAAATTATACTTTTGTCCTTTTTAGAAAAAGGACAAAAGTATAATTAAGCAGTTATGCTTATCGCTCTTTATGAGCAAAGAACAGTTAGTTGTTAGAAAGATAAAGGATGGTACTGTTTTAGATCACGTAGATCAAGGGAAGGCTCTAAAAGTCTTGGAAGCTTTGAATATAGATGGTAAAGATGGTAACGTAGTGACAGTAGCTATGAACGTTTCAAGCGAAAAGCTAGGTAAGAAAGATATAATAAAGATCGAGAATAGGTTTTTAAGTCCTGAAGAGACAAATAGAATTGCTCTTATTGCTCCCAAAGCAACCGTGAATATAATAAGAAATTATCAAGTTGTAGAAAAAAGAAAAGTAGAAATTCCTGATACTTTTGTTAATGTATTCAAATGCCCAAACCCAACATGCATATCCAACTCTAATGAGCCTATATCACATATAATAGATACTGTAAGAAAGAATCCACCTTTGCTAAAGTGTAGATACTGTGGTAGATTACTTTCATCAAATGAATTAATTTAAGACGCTTATTTAAACTATCTTTTCTTACACTAATTAATAAGTTCACATTTACTGCATCTTTTTATTGCAATAATCTTTTCCACACCCCACAAGGGCTACTTCAAAATCTACATTCCATAAGTTTTTTAAATCAAAAAAATGCCATGGAATGCTTTTCTTAGCTTATATCAAAAACCTTTATAAAGCCTAGGTTATAGGCAGCAAAGTATCACAATATTCTCAAGTGTTGTTTATATTTCTCGAACTTTCTGCAAGTATTTATGGCTACTTTCTTAAATGTTCTTGCACCAAATAGGATAGATACATGAACTATTTAAAGGCTTCATTCAATGCACTAAATGCTAAATTCATTCTCAATACGCTTAAGAAGAACTCTTCATAAAGATACATTGCTTCCTAACACACTCAGATAAATCCAAAACTATCTTATGATTTACGTAAATTTTATTTTTGCTTTCTTATTGTATTGGAAATTTAAAGGGTAAAAGGTTCATGCTTAAATATAGAACAAGTTTAATAGGTTGGTGAGCATGCAAAACTAGGTGGAAAAATGGTTGAGGCATTTTGTGTAAAGTGTAAGAAGAAACAAGAGATAAAGAATCCTACACAAGTTACATTAAAGAATAAGAGACCTGCTATAAAAGGTACATGTGCTGTGTGCGGAACAACAATCTACAAAATAGGAAAGGCATAATTCTCCCACCCTTATTTTTTTAATATCAAGAATTAACTGTTTAATAATATGAATCTTTGTAAATAAGTAAATTGAAGATAAGGGAGTTACCTATACCAGAAAAATTGATAGAACTTATAGAATCTTTTGGTTACTTTGATCTATATCCGCCCCAAGAAGAAGCTGTAAAAGCAGGAGTTTTAGAAGGTCAGAATTTACTCCTTACAACACCAACTGCTAGTGGAAAGACCCTTGTAGCTATGCTAGCAGCTGGAAAGATAGTTTTAGAAGAATTAGGAAAAGTTGTTTATCTTACTCCGTTAAGAGCTCTTGCAAATGAGAAGTATAACGATTTTAAGGCTTTTGAAAAGCTAACTAAACCTAATGGTAATCATGTAAAAGTTCTCATCTCCACAGGAGATTATGACTCATCAGGGGAATCTTTAGGAGCAGGTGACATACTTATTCTTACGAATGAAAAGTTCGATTCTATCCTTCGTCATGGGGCATCTTGGATAGATTCTGTGAAACTCTTCGTTACTGATGAGATTCATATTGTTGGTGATAATGAAAGAGGACCAACCCTTGAGATGACTGTAACTAAAATTCTCTCTTACGCTAGTAATGCACAAGTCCTTGCCTTAAGTGCTACAGTAAAGAATTCAAAGGAATTGGCAGATTGGCTTGGAGCAAAACTTATAGACATAAGATGGAGGCCTATAAAGTTAATTGAAGGAGTTTATCAGCATGGAGAGATAATTTTTTCTGATGATTCAAAAAGAAAGATAAAACCCACTAATAGAGGACATGTTATAGATGTAGCAATAGATACAGTCAATGAAGGAGGACAATCTCTTATATTCACAGAAACAAGAAGAATGGCAGTAAGTCTTGCCTTGAAAGCTTCAGAACTTACTCAACATTATTTAACAAAGGCTGAAGCTGAAGAGGTTAGAGAATTATCTTATAGTATATTATCATCAGGGGAAGAAACAGAATTAAGCAGAACTTTATCTAAATTGGTTGAGAAAGGAACAGCTTTTCATCATGCTGGACTCGCTGGAGTGCATAGATCGATAATAGAGGATGGATTCAGAAATGGTTTGATCAAAATTTTAACTGCAACTCCTACACTTGCAGCAGGGGTAAACCTTCCAGCGAGAAGAGTAGTGATAAGCAGCTTAATGAGGTACGATTCAGACTATGGAGGAAAGGCGCCTATTAGTGTATTAGAGTACAAGCAAATGTGTGGAAGAGCAGGTAGGCCAAAATATGATGATATAGGAGAGACTGTGATAATTGCACACAATCAATATGAAGTTGATGAAATCTTTTATAACTATATAAAAGGTGAGCCAGAACCGATTCACTCAAAACTACATAGTGAATCTGCCTTAAGGACTCATCTTTTAGCGACTATTGCAAGTCTTCCTGGTATTACATACGATGGAATTCTTAAACTTCTTTCTAAATCTCTTTTAGCCATTCAATATAAATATACTACTATTCAATCGAAGGTAAATAAAGTAATGGATTACCTTGTAAATGAAGGCTTAATAGAAAGAAAAGGAAAGCGTTACATTGCTAGTGAGTTTGGAAAGAGAATCTCTACTCTTTATATTGATCCATTAACAGGAGTAATGTTCAGAAAAGCAATAAACTTTGCAGAGAAAAATAAACCTCATCTATTAGGCTTTCTCCATTTAATAGTCTCTTCTCCAGACTTTTCACCAAGATTTCCATTAAGAAGTAAAGATATAGATGAAGCTCAAATGCTTTTTGATCAAAATAAGGATGAATTTATATTACCTTTATATGAAAATGATACTTATGAAGATTATCTTAAAGATTTTAGAAGTCTTCTTGTCCTTTATGGCTGGATAAATGAATGGAGTGAAGATAAAATACTTGATAAGTTAGGAGTAGAACCAGGAGATTTACACAGAGCTGTAGAAACTTCTGAATGGCTTGTCCACTCTTTATTCGAGCTATCCAAGTTGCTAGGAAGAGTAGATCTTTTACCTGAAATTGCAGAGTTAGAGCAGAGAGTAAAGCAAGGAATAAAACCTGAACTCATACCTTTGATAAAATTGGAAGGAATAGGAAGAGTAAGAGCTAGATCCTTATACAATCATGGCTTTACAGACCTTAACAAACTAGCTTCAGCATCCATTGATAAAATAGCTTCAGTACCAAAGATAGGTACTACAATAGCTAAAAGCATAAAAAAGCAGCTATCAAAAGAAATGAATTTAAGTATACTCTAAAATTCATTTTAATAATGTCTACAGCTACAGTATTTAGATACATAAAACCTGAAGTTTCTCCAAGAAAGGATCCTGAAGGATTCATAAAAGGAGCTAGAAATTTCATTAGAAAGCATGTGAGATCAAACGATAAAGTTGAAATTATGGTCTCAGGAGGAATTGATTCCTCAGTTACAGCAGCTCTCTTTTACTTAGAGATAGGGGATAGGCTTTATGTCACTCACGTGGATACTGGTTTTATGAGGCTTATAGGAGGAAAAGAAGAATCTCAATTAATTGCTGATAGATTTTCTGAATTTAAGAACTTCAAGCTTATAAATGCAAGATCTTTATTCTATGAAAAAGTTATGGGCATTCATGATGCAGAACAGAAAAGGATAGGATTTCGTAGAGCTTATGAGATTGTAATAGATAAACAGATGAGAGAATCTGATTGTAATGTGATGACTCAAGGAACAATACTACCAGATATTATCGAAACTGAGGGAGGAATTAAAAGCCAGCATAACGTTCAATTAAGATTTAACAATGTTAAGAAGATTGTAGAACCTCTTGCAGGTCTTTTTAAAGATGAGGTTAGAAAGGTTGCAGAATTCCTATGGTCTAATTATAAGATGAAGATCTTAGAGAATGTTTCTAGAAGGCAGCCTTTTCCAGGTCCTGGTCTCTCTATTAGAGTAGTTGGTAATATAACACTAGAAAAACTAGAAGTTGAAAAAAGGACAAATGATATAGTTGAAAAAATGATTGATGAATACACAAAAGAAAAATACAATACCAATCTTTATATAGATGAGAGAACGGGAGAGCAAATTCCATTCCAATCGTTTGCTGCAACATTTGATTGTGCATTTATAGAAGAGATAAATGATTTATCATCATTATTTAAAGAGAATATAAGAAAGAACATAAAATGTAAAATTCTAAATGCAAATGTCACAGGCTTAAAGAACAATAAAAGAGTTTATGCTCCTCCTCTTTGTATTGAAAGCGATGTTGAGTTAAGTTATGATATTTTGAAGGAGATTGGTAGTGAAATACCTTTAAAGACCTCTTTCTCAAGAGTTTTGTATAAAGTTAATTCTGAATCTGGCTCATCGAGATATATAATTGCTATAAGGTCTGTTAATAGCATTGATGCTATAACAGCAAATATTAACGAAATTCCTATAAACGATGTTAGAAGAATTGCAAACGAGATAGTCAATAAATGTAATGCAAAAGAAGTCTATTGGGATGTATCTCCTAAGCCACCTGCAACTATAGAGTATGAATAATTTTAGTATGATTTGATAATTTTCAAATAAAAAAAGATTGAATTCTTATGGTTTATTACATGGGTGGAGGGGGCGGAGGGGGTGGAGGTATAGCTAATCTTAAAGAAAGGTAAAGGTGTACAGCCGAAACTATGAAAATGACTTCAAAGATCCAGTTTATTATAGCTCCTATATAAGCACCAACAACTGGTATTAATGAGAAACCAAGCCCTAAGATGAGCGAGATGGCTATCACAATTATTATGAAAATAATCACTTCCCCTATATTCTTTATAACGAAGTCAAAAGACCTTTTTGTACTTTCTATAGCATCTGTTCCTTCTATAATAGAGATTATAACTATGAACAAAGCGAAAGGAATTAAGAAGAATGTGAGGAAGAATATTGCTGAAATAATGGAAGCGATGAATAATGTACCCAGTCTACTAGTTACTACTTTCATACTTTTATTCATATTCATCGGTTGTCCGTTAATGATATCGTTAGTCATATCAACGATTATGCAAAAAGCAATAAATCCTATGATAGATGCTATGAAATAACCTCCCCAGATGAGATATGGATTTGGAACTACTATCTCATATATAAAAGGGTAAAAGCCAAATTGATACCTATATGGAAAAACCACGTAAGCGAGTATGAGGAAGATCAAATGAACGATTATTGGTGCAAGTATCGGAACGAACAAACCGAAGTTCTTGGTTGAGATGTTAAAACCCTTAGATATAGCTTCAGTCGCCTTTGAAGACATAATATCACTCCCTTTTAGAGAGGGTGAGTGGCTTTATAAACTTATACTATTCTTAAAAATCACTATTATAATTTTCTGTAAAAGCCAGGTTTAACTTCATATATCTGACCGCTACGGTTTAAAGTCTGAAGCATTCTTTGAGCATCTTCTTGAGTGAACTTCTTAGTTTTGACTAACTCATCTATAAACACTTTACCTTCTACAGGATTCTTTTGAGGTCCTTCTAGACTTTTAAATATGTCCAAGGCTGTCTCTAACAAATTTCTTTCACTTAATGGTTTACCATGAAGTACTCCAAGATCTATCTTACCTGTCTTTACATCTACTCCTACCGTCTCAAGCATCCTTCTCATGAGAGATATTGCTCTTATAGCGTCTTCTTCTGTAACCTTATCACGGAGCATTATTCTAGCTCTAGCTGTAGCCAATCTTATCAAGGATTCTAATTGCCTAGGTGTGACAGTTATCATGAATTCTGAACCTATCTTTCTCATTTCAAGGTAATATTCAAGCAACTTCTCTTCTGCCTCTTTAGTCAAGACTGGTTGGAATTTTTTAGCGTAAACTATATACTTTCGAAGAAGGTTGAAATCTATAGGAGGGGCTGTAACATAGTCTCCTTTTCTATGTAATTCTAACACATGTCTTGCTAGTTGCTCATCTTTAGCTCTATCAGGTATATCCCTTAATACAAATATTAAATCGAATCTAGTTAGCAATGGGATTGGGAGGTTAAGATTGTCAGCAATATTCCTGTAAGGATCATACTTACCGAGTATAGGGTTTGAAGCAGCTAATATCGATGTTCTAGCGTTTAAGGTTGCAACAATTCCTCCTTTTGCTACACTTACAGTCTGTTGTTCCATCGTCTCATGTAATGCATTCCTATCTTCTGGTCTCATTTTATCGAATTCATCTATTGCTGCAACACCTTGATCCGCTAAAACTACAGCTCCAGCTTCGAGCATCATCATACCTGTTCTCTCTCTAACAACTGCTGCTGTTAAGCCTGCTGCAGTACTACCACGTCCAGATGTGTATAACCCTCTAGGAGCAATTCTTGCTGCATATTTAAGAAGCTCACTCTTAGCCGTACCAGGATCTCCTACCAATAATACATTTATGTCTCCTCTTATAGTTGTACCATCAGGCATGACTCGTTGAGGGGAACCTGTAACAAGGAGAAGTATCGCTTCTTTCTGAGTTTCATAACCATGGATGGCAGGAGCTATTGATTCTATGAGTCTCTCGTAAGCTCCTGGCTGAGAAGTTATACTGCGAATTAACTCTTCATCCTCTTTTGTTATTTGTATGAGCTCAGGCTCTTTCCCTAACACTTCTATATAATTTCCTTCTATCTTAGATCGGAATAATCTGAGCTTTCCTGCAGCTTGAGAGTATTCTGCCTCTGCCCTTACTATACCTGTGAGTATCACTCTGTCGCCAGGTCTTGCTGTATTCACAATATCTCCTTGTAAACTAACATCGAAGGCTTGAGGAAGCTGTCCTGGAGGCAATTCTTCAGGTAGCTCTTGTAACCTTATTATCTGATAATCTATGAAAACTGTATTTTTTATATCGAGCTCAAATTTATTGGATTTACAACTACCTTCAGAACACCTTGAAGGCTTTTTTAGAATAATCCCTGATTGTGGTATCTTTATTGAGTGCCCTTTTGTACACTTAAAGGTTGCTTCTAATGCTAAAGGCTTCAATTCTGATGTTCTAACTACCATACCGCTAACAGAAACTAGCTTGTCAAGATGTTCTGTAGTTATCTGCCTTAAAGATAATTTATCGGTAAGATTCCTTATTCTAACTTGAATATCTTTACGAATTCTCTCAGCGTAATCAGGATTTTCAACTTTAAGAGCTTCATAAGTTGCTTTAATAAAGCTTGGTAAGACTTCATCAGGTTCATTTTGAAGTTTATTCGCTATATCTAAATTATACATGAGAAGGTCTTCAAAGTCTACTACAAGAGATTTTGAGCTTAAGGAAACCATTTGGGATAATCTTATTCTATACTTTAATTTGCTATTTTTATCCTTGAAAGTCTTAAGAAAGAATTCAAGAGCTTCAGCAAGCTTTGCTGGAGTAACTATGCTCACATCATTCCACCTCTAGAATTGCTTTCTTCCAATCTTCAATTATAGAACGAATAGTCTCAAAAAGAACTTTTTCTTCTTGAGTTATCTTCTTCTCTAAATCTGGCGATAAAGACGATGATCCAGCCAAATATAATAGCTTATTCATCCTTAAAGCTATTAAATCATAGGCTGAAGATGAAAACTTTTCATATGCTTCCTTTAAACTTTCATTCCTCTCCATCATAGACTTCATTGATTTTATCTGTAGCCTTATCCTAGGATAAAAATCGCTCTTTAAAGTGGATATTTGCGATGGGTCTTGCATTTTCTCCCTACTTAGAGCTTTGAATAATTCTAGATCAATACTCTCTTCTTGGATATCAGCGAAGCCCATTTGCACCATAATCTCAGCTACCCATCTTGGGACTTCTATCACATCTCCTTCATGAACCTCAGGCAGACTAACTGAGCCTACCTCTATTCGAGGTAGATTTTGTTTTATGATGACTTTTACAGGAATTAATAAGAAGCCTATCTCATAATCTTTAAGAAAACTTACAATCAATGACTCCTCATTTAGCTTTAGCAAGTTAAATTCCATACTTTATTATGATTGATGTTATAAAAATCCATCTATTAAAATTATAGTCTATTATAATATGACTTAGAGATAAAAATCTCTAAATTAGATTCTTACTAAATCTATAAAGAGACTGTTGTGTTATAAGTTTAAGGTGCAGGTTCCTTCTCCTCATTATAATTATTGCAGCTACTGTCACGATGCCTATTACTCTAGCTACTACTCAATATAATAGTTGATAATTAGATAGAGGGAAAATTTCCATCGTAAAAGTAGTACTCTTCAATTCTTAGGTCTGTATCCATGTATCTATGAAAAGAATCAATAGGATTAAGTCTCAATTTTTAAAATGCTATTACTACTTTTTATTGCTATCTTTAATTATTGGCAAAATCCAATTTTCCATATATTGGATTCTGTCAAATCTACATCAAGGCAATTCATTCTTAGAAATTCTAGCAATCCTTTGGATACTTTTACTTCTTTTGGCATCCACTCGTGATACTTTCTATACTTTATGGCTATTACACCGTCAAGAGATTTATTGAATTCTTCTATACTCGTGATAACACTCTTCTCATCTATTCCTTCTATACCAAATAGTACGTAGGCTATAAATTCTATTAAGCTACCAAACTTATTCTTTATTTCATTCCTAAGCTCTAATATCCTTCTTAATTCAGAATCCTTTATCCCTTTATTCAAAAGACCGTTCCTTATATTATCGTAAATAGATTCAAAACCTATCCTTACGATAAGCTTGCTTGGCTTCAATAAATTGTATAAATATTTAATGCTATTTTCGTTAAGAAATTCTGGTCTGCTTTCTATTTCAATTATTTTATTATTTGTTATATTCGATAGATCATAAATTACGCTTAATGGCAATTCAAAGAAAGATCCACCATTAAAGAGAGATATTTTATCTACAGACTTCTCATTAATTAAATCTTTTATTTTTGTGATAATCTCTTTGTTTGTTGAAATCAAATCGTTAATATCCTTGGCAGCTTCTTCGTAAAAGCAACAGAATGTACATTTATTCCATGAGCAAGTAAAACCCTTTAAAATTGCTATTATCCTCTTTGCTTTCTCATCATAAATTACTCCTATCAAATTAAAACCTCCTTTATTCTTTTGATTAAGTTCTGAAGATTTTTTGGTGTTATCAGAATTAAATCTTCTTCATAATCATAAACATTACAAGCTACCTCATCGATTTCTAATCTATTTATGCTAATTGGGTTTAAAGAAAAGTTAGGAATCTTTAAATCAAGATCATACTCGACTCTCCTTATCGCTTTATATGTATCTGAGTCCCATCTTAGATAGCAAGCAAATTTATCATAATAATCCTTAAATTTAGATATGTATTCTTTAAGCCTCTTGAAGAGCACATTTATGTATTTATCTTTTATACTGGGATTTTCATATTTAGGATTCCAGTCATAACAACAAAACGGATAATATTCTTCTAATTCTCTTGGAACTATACCTGCATTCGTTAATATTATTTGATGAATTTTATCATAATCGTCCTTTAAATTTCTTAAAGATTTAATTATCATGTAATGAATGTATGATTGTGAGTAAGGTTTGCCGTAAGAGCAAGGTAGAAATAAGCATAGTTTATAATGAGTCTTTGGCTTATAAATTGATAGAATTTTATTATGTGCTTCCTCAAAAAAAGGATGGGTTAGAAATTTTTCTCCTACTCCTCTTAAGAAGGTTTTACCATTTCCTGCCCAGATTAACTCCTTTCCATCCCAAATATTTTTTTTCATATTCTCTCTTTCGCAGTTTTATGATTAAACAGAGAGAAATCACTAATCCATATTAATTTAACTCTTCTACATATTAAAATAAGTATTTCAAAGATATTTTTAATGCACTAATATTGAACAGTCGTTTTCTTGATATCAACCTTCCGAGCCTTAACTACTGTCCGACTTCCCAAATTGCTAAGAATGAACCTGATAAAATAGTAGCTCTATCTTGCTAGGATTAAGCCAGAAAGTAAAGCTTCCTCTGGCTTTGCCTTCGCTTCATATTCTGGTTTCTATAACTTTTTATGCTCTGTATAATTCCCGTAACTATGGTTATTGTTAACCAAGTAAAAAAGAAATTATCTCAACAATTGAGACTAAATTTGCTTCAGCCATCTTTATTACAACCTTTAAGTATCTAATATCTCTTGAAAACAATTATAAGTATTCTTTAACCTTATGATGGTTATTTAATTAAAGGTGTAATCTTTGACTAAAAAGTATAAGCTTGTTGCCTTTGACTTAGATGGTACGCTATTGGTTCAAAAGAGTAGTTGGAACGCTATTCATGAATATTTTGGTACTCAATCTATAGCAAAAAAGACTTTTGATCTATATTGTAAAGGTATAATAGATTACAAAGAATTCATGAGAAGAGATATTGCAACTTGGCCGAAGCCATTACATATATCAAAAATCTCAGAGATACTATCAAATCTTAATCTTAGAGAAGAGGCGAAAGAAGTTGTAGAGATTATTCATAAGAAAGGAATAGAAACTGCGATAGTATCTGCAGGAATAAGCTTGCTTGCAAACTCTGTTGCTAAAAAATTAGGTATTAAGTATGTTTATGCTAATGAATTATGCACAGATGAGAAAGGATTCTTGACTGGAGAAGGTATTATGAGGGTTGATCTTATGTTCAAGCATCTTGCTCTAATGGAATTAGTAGAATCTTTAGATTTGAGCTTAAGCGATTGTATTACTGTTGATGATTCAATTAATAATACAAAGTTTCTTCAAATAGCAGGTCTTGGACTTTATCTTAGCGATGAGAATATACCATTAAATTTAGGGATAAAAACCATAAAGAGCTTAAGAGATATTTTGAATTACTTTTAATTTCTAAAAAGTAATTTTTAACATAAAAAGGATGTTATTATGATAAGTTTAATGAATAGTTAGGCTTTACTCATTAAAGCTTAAGATTTGATAATATAAAGATTCTTGTATTACGCTCTTATGTTTATCTTGATAACATCAAGCGATAAAAAACTTTATTAGTGCATATTTTTTCTTATTATAAGGTGTAACCATAGGGATTGCGTGTATACGGAGTAAGAACCAAAGTCCTTCCTGCTAAGGTTGTCCTTTTTCTTTTCTCATGTTTAGCAAACTGCATTTTCAAAACGGGTGTGGACTTTGGTTAAAGCAATTCTAGCTTTAGAAGATGGAACCATATTAGAAGGCAATGGTTTTGGTTATCCTTGTGAAGTTTCAGGAGAAGTTGTTTTTAATACAGGTATGACTGGCTACACTGAATCTTTGACAGACCCATCTTACTTTGGTCAAATACTAATTCAAACTTACCCATTAATTGGCAATTATGGAGTTCCACCTTACTCAATTACTGACGAATTTGAAATTCCTTTACATTTTGAGTCTAATAGAATTCAGGTCAAAGGCTATGTAATATATTCACTCACCCAAAATCCTAGTCATTGGTCTAACAAAAAATCATTAAATGAATGGCTATATGAGCAAAAGATTCCTGGTATAGAAGGCATAGATACAAGAGAGCTAACTAAGAGGATAAGAATCAAAGGTACAATGCTAGGAATTCTTAAGGTAGCTGAGGAAATAGATTTAAAAGAAATCGAAGCAAGATTGAAAGAAATAGAAGATCCTAACAAAAAAGATTTGGTAAGAGAAGTAACAATAGATGAACCTATCGAATATAACTCTGGAAGATCACTAAAAATTGTGTTAATCGATTGTGGTACAAAATTTGGTATAATAAGAAATCTTTTACAAAGAGGTATGGATGTTATAAGAGTACCATATGATTATCCAGCTGAAAAGATTCTAGGGTTAAATCCTTCTGGCATAGTAATCTCTAATGGACCGGGTGATCCTAAAAAATGTGATAAGACTATTAGAGTCGTTAGAGAAATCTTAGAGACAGATTTACCTGTAATGGGAATTTGTCTTGGTAACCAGATCCTTGCCCTTGCTACGGGTGCGGACACGTATAAGTTGAAGTTTGGACATAGAGGTCAAAACCATCCTTGCATAAATTTATACGATGGAAAATGCTACATAACGAGTCAAAATCATGGTTATTCCATAAATGCTGAAAGTTTAAAAGAAACTGAATTTGACGTATGGTTTAAGAACGTGAATGATAAAACTGTAGAGGGCATAAAGCATAGAAAGAAACCTGTATTTGGGACTCAATTTCATCCAGAAGCATCACCTGGACCTTATGAAGCAGGTTTTCTCTTCGATTATTTCTTAAAAGAGGTAAAAAAATATGCCAAAGTTTGATTGGATAAAAAAAGTTTTGATCTTAGGAAGTGGAGCTATAAAGATAGGAGAAGCTGGAGAGTTTGATTATTCGGGTGCACAAGCTATAAAAGCACTTAAAGAAGAGGGAATAAAAACAATATTAGTAAATCCTAACATAGCAACAATTCAGACTGACAATAAATTTGTTGATAAGGTTTATTTTCTTCCAGTAAATCCAGAATTTGTTGAGAAAATAATAGAAGAAGAGAGACCTGATGGAATACTCTTAGGATTTGGAGGTCAGACTGCTTTAAATTGTGGTGTAGAATTGGCAGAAAGAGGAATTTTGGAGAAATATAATGTAAAAGTTATAGGGACAGGTATTGAGGCAATAAAGATTGCTGACGATAGATATCTCTTCAGAAAAACAATGCTAAAAAATGGGATACCAATTCCAAAAGGTGAGAAAGCGAATTCTATTGAGGAGGCAATACTAGCAGCTAATAATATAGGCTATCCAGTAATGGTAAGAGTCGCTTATACGCTTGGTGGTCAAGGAACAGGAGTAGCACACAATAGAGAAGAATTGACAGAGATAGTTGCAAGAGGTTTAGTTCATAGTAGAATAAAACAAGTTTTGGTTGAAGAATACCTTGGAAAGTGGAAAGAAGTTGAATACGAGGTAATGAGAGATGTTAAAGATAATTGTGTAATAGTGTGTAATATGGAAAATTTTGACCCTATGGGAATCCATACTGGAGAGAGTATTGTTGTTGCACCTTCTCAGACTTTAACCAATAGAGAGTATCATACTTTAAGATTAACCAGTTTTAAAGTAGTAAGAGCTTTAGGAATAATAGGAGAATGTAATATACAATTTGCTATAGACCCTAACTCTGAACAGTTCAAAGTAATAGAATTAAATTCTCGGTTATCAAGAAGTTCTGCTCTAGCGTCAAAAGCTACTGGCTATCCTATAGCATACATAGCTGCAAAGCTCGCAATTGGTTATACTCTACCAGAATTAATAAATAAAGTCACAGGGATTACTACTGCCTGTTTTGAACCTGCACTAGACTATGTTATAGTGAAAATTCCAAGATGGGATTTCCAGAAGTTTAAGTATGTAAATAGAAGAATTGGCACCCAAATGAAATCTATAGGAGAAGTCATGGGTATTGGTAGGACCTTTGAAGAAGCTTTGCAAAAGGCGGTAAGAATGCTTGATATAGATAAAGAATTAACAGATGTTGATGATTTAAAAGTTAGCAGGGATGATATTTTTGCCATAGAAAAGATAGAACATGAATTAGAGAATCCGACCGACGAAAGAATATTTTACATCGTTAAAGCAATACAAGTTGGGATAAATATAGAAAGAATTTCCAAATTGACTGGTATTGATTCTTGGTTCTTGAACAAAATTAAAAACATAGTAGAATTCCAAGAATTGATGAAAAAGAATTTAACTCCTGAGATCATAAAAAAAGCTAAACAGCTTGGTTTTTCAGACAAAAAGATCGGCGAGATAGTTGGAAAGAGCGAAGCAGAAATCAGGAAGATAAGGAAATCTTTAGGGATAGTGCCAGTGATAAAGCAGATAGATACTCTTGCAGCAGAATGGCCTGCTATTACTAACTACCTTTATCTTACTTATAATGGTCAAACAGATGACATAGAAATCTCAAGAAAAAGCAAAGTCGTTGTTCTTGGTTCTGGTTGTTATAGAATAGGTTCAAGTGTAGAGTTTGACTGGTGTTGTGTGAATATGGCATGGGCTCTAAAAAAGAAGGGTATAGGAGAGGTAATAATGATAAATTACAATCCAGAAACTGTCTCGACTGATTATGATGTTCTTGATAAGCTATACTTTGAGGAATTAACTTTGGAGAGGGTTTTAGATATAATTGAAAAAGAAAATCCAGATGGGGTAGTTGTAAGTGTAGGAGGGCAAATACCTAACAATTTAGCTATAAAGCTTGCAAGGAATAACGTCAAAATATTGGGAACATCCGCTGAAGATATAGATAACGCTGAAGATAGATCGAAGTTTAGTACGATACTCGATGAATTAAGGATAAAGCAACCTGATTGGAGCAGGTTAGAAACGATAGAGAAAGCAAAGGAATTTGCAAAGAAGATAGGTTATCCTGTATTAGTAAGACCGTCTTATGTTCTTTCTGGTTCTGCGATGAATGTAGCTTTTAATGAAAAAAATTTGGAAGATTATCTAATGAAGGCAACTAAAGTATCGAAGGAACATCCTGTGGTTATATCAAAATTCATTACCAATGCCAAAGAAGTAGAAGTCGATGGAGTTTGTGATGGTAAGAATGTCTTTATAGGTGCGATAATAGAGCATGTAGAAAATGCAGGAGTACACTCAGGTGATGCTACCATGTGCATACCATCCATTAATATTCAAAACCATATTAAAGACAAAATAAGAGACTACACAAGAAGAATAGCTAGAAGATTGAACATAAAAGGACCTTTTAACATCCAGTATATAGTGAAGGATGGAGAAGTCTATGTTATAGAGTGCAACTTAAGAGCATCAAGGAGTATGCCCTTTGTGTCAAAGACTACTGGAATAAATCTTATGGAAATAGCTGCAGATGCTATTCTAGGAGAAGAGATAAAAGATGGTGAAGCTTCAGTAAACAAATTTAGCGTAAAGGTTCCTCAATTCTCTTTTATGAGATTAGAAGGTGCAGACCCTATAACAGGCGTTGAAATGGCTTCTACAGGAGAAGTAGCTTGCTTTGGAGAGAATTTTGAAGAGGCTTTTCTAAAAGCTCTTATCGCTAGTGGTTTGAGCTTACCCAAGAGGGGAGATCCGATTTTAATTACAGTTGGTGGCTATAAAGAGAGTATAATTCCTATTGCTAAAAAGTTCTTAGAAAAAGAGTTTCAAATATATGCAACAGAGCATACAGCAGAAACCTTGATAAAGAATGATATAAAATGTGAGATATTGCATAAAGTAAGTGAGAGTAAAAAGCCAAACATTCTTGATTACTTGATAAATCAAAGGATAAAATTAGTTATTAATATTCTGAGATTAGAGGGGATGAACTCTTTAAAGGCATTAGATGATGATTACGTAATAAGAAGAAAGGCTGTAGAGTTTGGTATTCCTGTTATAACAAATCTTGAGCTTACAGATGCTTTAGTAAATGCTATTAAATGAGAATTATCTTATTAGGTTAAAAATTTGACTCATATAACTCTTTTTGATCACAAACTATTTCATAACCAAAATAGTAAATAAGAAATTTAGTAGCGTATTTAAGCAAAAATTCAAGTTTGGAAACATTTTATTAAAAATTCAGATTGAAATATTGAAGATTACCATATATGAATAAGATGAATGTGATCAATTAATAAAGAAAGAATATGTTAACAGGATTGCCTTCAAAAGTAAGAAATACTTGTATGTTACACTATTTTTTATCCTTTTAACGGAAAATTCATATATTTCCTCTTACAAGATATGGCAAAAATTCTATATTTTAAATAAGATTAGTAGAAATGAAAAATTTAACTAAGACTTTTAAGTTACAAATTTTTAGTCCTTTAAGGTCATCTTGTTGAAGTCAAAGAAGTAGAAGAGAAGAAAAATTCTTGAAAAGTTTGTCAGCTTAATTGAGAATAAGAAACTTTCTAAGAATATCTTAGTTGCTCTTGTCACTCTTCAAAAGAAGCTATCTGGACATAGCACATCAGAAAGAATCCTTATACGAAAGCTTGTAGATGTAAATAATAGGTCTTAAAATTAGGTCTGAATAGTCAAATCAAGAGATTAGGAGATAGTAGGGTCTTCATGCACTTTATGAGTGAAAGATTAATGATAATTTTAAGACTGATCAAGATAAATTTTTGAGGTAAATCAGAAATCATTTTAAAATATAATATTTAATTAGAGGTATTCGAGAATCATGGGGATCAAAAAATTGCATTTCAATTTTCTTTTAATTTATTTCATTTTAGGAGGGATTGTGGTGAGTACTACTGTAGTTATTGGTAGTGAAGGAAAGGGTTTGTTAGCAGCTTTTATCGCTCTTTTTCCTTCTGTAACATTTACTACTTTTCTGATAATATACTTAGAATCTGGTTTAGATGCCACTCTCTCTTATGCAAAGGGTTTAGTTCTTTTAACTCCAGCATGGATACTTTACCTACTTGTCTTCATCTTCTTCTTACCAAAGATAGGATTTGCTCAAGCCATGGCACTAGGCATATCACTTTACATAACGTCTTCACTTGTAATAATCCATTTGATAGGATAAGAATGTTGCTTCAAACTTTTTAACTTACATTGAATACAATCTTTTCATAACCTGAGTACTTATCACCCTTTCTTGCCCTCATAATAAGAATTTTATTGGCAACAATCTCATACTCTATCGTAGACTCAACTTCTAAAATTTTTGTCCTTTTAGGAAAGATCCAATATGCTTCATAATCGTATTCAACAACGCCTTTCTCATAGAAATTTTCATATTTATTTAATCCAATTTTTGTTCGACTTTTAAAGGTTATAAGAAAAGTAATACAAGGAAGACTTTCAAAACCTCGATGGTCAAGGCTTACAGTAAGAACTTTAGGTTTGCATTTTATATTATTCATCAATATCTTTTCTTGATCAAGAAAGCTTTGCATTGAATAAAATAGCTTCATCATTTCTTTCTCATACTCGTAAGGCTTATGCAAAAGGGAATAATAGTATCCTTTATCATCATAATAATCAAAAATAATAGTCTGATTTACCATACCTTCTCTAGAGACCCAAAAGAAACCATGCGCATGGATAGGCTTTACTTTATTTTTTGCATTAAATACCATGCTTTTATTAATCCTTAAAAGAAAATATTTGTCTTTAGTTGTTAATTAAAAAATACATAATATTTCGGACTCAGAACTCAAGATCTAGCTCATCAATCGCCAGGGCTCTTCTCCTCATTGCCCGCATAAAGTTGTAAAGCTATAGGGATATATAAGCTTGATTTTAAATTTTCTAGTTTTTATAGATGAATTAGGTAAAAAGAAAAATGAAAGGCAATCAAAAAGACAAAGATTTTACAATAAATAAAGAAATACATTCTAAATAATTTATTTGACTTTTTGAGAAAAGTAGTAGTTTAGAATGTTATGAACATCATCAAATCCTCTCTTAAGATCGATTAAAACGGCTTTACTTAAGGCTTCTTCAACAATTTTGTCCGTTTCTAATTTACTTTCTACTTCTATTATAGCTTTTTTATTAGGTTTGATTGAAACTATTTCTAACTCTCTTTCTTTTGTGAACTTAAATATTCCAATTCTTTTTGAGTAATCAAATATCTCTTTTTTACTCAATCCTATTAATGGAAATAAAATTTGTACATTATAATTTGAAGATATTTCAAGTAAGTCTTTTATATTTTCAAGGCTACTTTTTTCTAAGTTTTCTCCAACTACAATATTATTGATACCAATTTTACGAGCATAAGCACATACAATCCTAATAGCTATTCTATTAAGCACAAATGGTAAAAATTCAGAAGGACAGATATGCTTTAAACTTTCCATAATGAAACCTATCCTTAAAGCAATAATATTATATCTTTTAATAGGTAAAAATTCTCTAAGTAAAGTTGCTATAGTTATTACCCTTTTTACATGAAGGTTATTAAAATATGGTCTAATATCAAAAAATAAAAAATAAGGGAATATTCCTTGCCTAGCCATTAACCAGCTTGCTACACCACTCTCATTATCCCCAAATAATGGGCATACCGCCTTTCCTTTTGAACCAACAGGCCTCCCCCCGGGTCCGTCATATTTGTAATAAAATACACATGCTATATCATCCTCTATCTTTGCATAAATTACTTTTGAAGGGTTTTTCTTGTCTTGCCTTACATTTTTATCACCTAGCTCTCCTATGATCGTTGCACAGGTTGCAAATTCTATGTCTCTACTAAAATAGGGTAAAGAACCTTTTACATCTACTTGTACATTAAAAGTTTCATTAGGATATATTAAATTCACTCCAGCCTCTACTATGGATTTAACAACATCTTCATATTTTGATGATGTAGTCCTTACTATGGCAGTAAAATCTACACCTGGTATTTTTGATATAACTTCAGCCACGCTAATAGGATCTTTTGAATCTATCAAAATGATATTCTGTCTCATTTCTTTATTAGAGGAATATAATCCTGATAATTTCAATAATGTAGATATTTGCCTTACGAGAAGTCTTTTAGATGAAGTATCAATACTCTCAGATAATGACACAAGGACTTTATAATCCCTCAATTAAATTCGCTTTTTTCTTTTCTTTTTTCTATTTTAACTATTCGTAAATATGTTCGAAGTTATGTTACATATACTTATTGAATTTATGATAGAAAAGAAAAAAGTGTAGCAATTTTATTTTATGAGAACTTAATGAGATGGATAAAAGATGTTAAAACCTTGAAGATATGATTTAAGTTTAATAATTTTGATAATTTTTCCCTACTTTCATGCGTGTCTTCAATTTCTTAAGGGAAGGTTCATATACATCAAGCAGTTTTTCTACATATTGCATCCATATATGGATAATTGGTTAGATGTAATGTATTTTATAAGAGTATCCCATTCCTCAATCAATCTTTGCATAATCATAGAACCTATGCCTTTTCCTCTATCGGGTCTAGCAACTTCTATTACATCTAGAGATTTAGCATTCGGTAGACCTCTCCAATCATTAATAACAGCGAAACCTATTATCCTATTCTTATCTAATGCTATCAAAACATTAACTCCATCTAAA
>JAVZMU010000009.1:0-21208 GCA_038883135.1 Nitrososphaerales archaeon | reverse complement strand
GTTAGAGGATGGCCTTCTACTATATTTTGCACAACCGAAGCAAAATATCTTGAAGATTTGAAGACTAGATCATTAACGATAACTCCTGAGATGTCAAGCGAGAAATATCACGAGGCAAACAAACTAAAAGGAAGGAAATGGGCAAGACCTTGGGAGTATGAAAACGATTACGAGTTAGAAGTTCTAAGAGAATGTATAAGAATATTAATACCAAAGATGAGAAATTTAAGCGTAATAATTCCTTATGGTGAAGAGCTTGGTGAAGTTTATTATCATGATCTACCAAGAGATATGAGAGATTTTAGCAAATTCGGTTCTTTCATATCTGTTAATACTTATCTCAATATGTATCGGAGAGTAATCATAAAAGCTAATAACAAACGTTATCTTGTAGCAACGAAAGAAGATTATGAAAAAGCAAGAGACATCCTTGGTAATGTTATCGCAACAACAAGAACAGGCTTAAGTAGTGATCAATTAATGTTTTATAATCATGTTATAGAAGATTTAGCGGAGGAGAAAGAGCAAAGGAAGGAAATAAAATGGTTAACTTATGATGAGATAATCGAAAGATTTCCAAAGACGTTTAACAGAACTTTAGGTAGAAGTACTATTACTGAGAAATATATTAAGCCCATAGAGAAGATAGGTTGGATAGATATTATCGAAGATCCAAATGATACAAGAAGACGTTTAATTAAGCCAATAAGGGCAAAAAATTATTGCGTTCGCCTAACGGAAGAATTTTTGAGCTTTTTTAACGAAAATAAGTTCAAATTATGGCTAGAATCATTAAAAAATTATTTCGACAAAATTAAGATATATAATGGTATAATAAGAGAGGCTTACAACGAGGAATTTCTCATAGATGATGATTATATAATAAAAAATTTCGGTGATGAAAGGAAGATAGAAACAACATATATAGATGATGGTTTCCATCGAAATAATTTTGGAGACAATCAAAGCCCAAATCAAGCTCCTTTTGACAAAAAAAGCTCAAAAAATATTGCGTTGATTGATCGCAAGAATTTTCAAGGGCATAAAGGCAAAAAGGAAGAAAAATTAGTCGAAGATGAAAATACCCCAAAAGACCAAGAAAGTCAATGCGGCCTTTGTGGAAAAACGTTCTCTTCTCTTAGCGAGCTTGTCAAGCACATAAAGGAGGAGCATAAGGATGAGTAAGCCTATTATTATTACGAAAATCAAAGATTGCGAAGGAAGATTATGCTGGAAATGTCCCTTTGATAAGACTCTCTATCTTCTCGTTGATAACTTCATAAAGCACATGGCTTTCCTTCACAACTTAAACATTCCTGAGTTTGTAGAAAAGCAAAAAGGACTTCTAAAATGTGAGTGTGGTTCTTATTTCATTAGCGAGTATGATCTAAAAGTTCATCAAAAAGTGCATGGAACAGATGTTTCTATTAGTGCTGAAGAGGAAGCAAAAGCAAGAAGGGTTCAATGTGGATTATGCTTAGAAGTCTTTGAAAGTTTCGAAGATGCTTACGAGCATGCATACAAAGTGCATTTAAATGAAAGATAAAAACAGTTCGAAAACAGACTCAAAGGCTTTTATTCGACTATCCCCCATAATTTTACGAATGAGACCGAGAGGGGCGATAGGGAGGGCCTCTCGGTTGATGTAGCCACAAAAGGGAATAATCGATGAGCCAAACGACTCCGCAAACCATTACGGGCCCAGCAGCAAAGAAAATAATAAAGAAATACAGACTCCTTGCCAACCTTGATGTAAAACGATGGTATGATAATCTTGCTAGAGGCAGTCCTATAACAGCTGAAGTGAGGCTAAGAAGGGTAAACCATTTCTGTGAAGTACACGGGATGACTTTAACGGAATTAGCAGAACTAGCCATAAGAGACATAAAAACTTTAACAGATTTAATCGAAGATCATGTTGCATGGATGGAAAGAGAAGGATATTCGCCTGGTTACATTAAGAGCACTGTGATAGCCATTAAATCATGGCTTCATCATCACGATATAGAAATAAAACGAAGGATAAAGATAGCAAATTTTGATAGCACGCCCACACTTGAAAATGAGAGAGTCCCAGAACCTCATGAACTTGCTGAAGTCTTTAACAGAGCAAGCCTTAGAGTAGCAGCATCCATTGCACTAATAGGAAAAGCAGGTCTAAGACCTGAAAGCCTTGGTAATTATAACGCTACAGATGGTCTAATGATAAAGGACTTGCCAGATTTAGTGATTCATCAAGGAGAGGCCAAATGGATCCAAACACCGCCCTTAATTATCGTAAGAAAAACTCTTTCAAAGGCAAAGCACCAATATTTTACTTTTATAACAAACTTAGGAGCAAAGAAACTCTTAGCCTATTTTAATGACAGACTAGCGAGAGGAGAAATATTAGTAGCAGATTCGCCAGTCATAGCCCCTGATTCAATTTATAAGACTTATCGGGGGAACAATGCTAATAAGAAATTCCTGCCGACCTCTCGAATCTGTAGAGAAATTAGAGAAACTTTAAGGCCGAGATTTCAATGGAGACCTTATGTTTTTAGAGCTTTCTTTGATACTCAAATGCTCATAGCTGAGTCAAGAGGAAAAATTGCTCATGACTTTAGAGTTTTCTTTATGGGGCATAAAGGCAGTATTGAGGCAAAGTACACAACGAATAAAGGAATATTACCAACGAGCCTTCTTAATGAGATGAGGGAGGCCTTCAAGAGAAGCGAAGTATTTTTAGATTTAGAGGTAAAAGAGGAAGACTCACTCCTTAAGCAAAAAGAACAAATCCAAAATATTATACAACAAGCCAATCCTGAGCAGCTTGGGAAGGTGCTAAAGATGCTTAATAACTTAGGCATCGGCAATCCCAACCCAAGCAAAGAGTAGTTTCTAGTGAGGAAGCAGAGCAACTAATAAGCCAAGGTTGGTTATATATTGGTTCATTACCAAACGGCAAGGTAATCTTAAAGCAGGATTCGGACGCAGAGTGTAGGCGGGCCCGCCGGGATTCGGACCCGGGACCCCCGGGTTTCTTTCGCCAGATAAAAGCTTCACCAACTATCATCCTTTCCGGTGCTCTACCTGGCTGAGCTACGGGCCCTTGAACCCGCTAATAATTTTAATTAGATCGTTTATAATAGCTTTTTATTCTTAACGGAAATTTAGTGTAATTTATTTAGGAGGAGTATTTCAGTTTACCTCTTAGAGTGTCATATCATCTACAGAATTCTTTATGTTCATAAGTCTAAAATCTTGAGTTAAGACTAGGTTTATATTAACAATCTAAGATTTTAAGGAGCAAAAATAAGTGTTAGTAAGGCAGTTTTTCTAGCCATGGATATAACTCTCTTAGCTTCTTTATAGCTTTCTTTACTTCTTCTTCTGGATATTCATAAGGTGGTAATTTGCCTTGAAGGTAATCATCATAGGCTTGCATATCGAAATGACCATGACCACACAGTAGAAAGAGTATGGTCTTCTCTTCTCCTGTTTCTTTACATTTTAATGCCTCATCGATAACACCCTTTATTGCATGAGATGGTTCAGGAGCTGGTATTATACCCTCTGTTTTAGCGAATAGTCTTGCAGCATTGAAAACCTCCACTTGATCATAGGCTCGTGTTTCTAACTTCTTTTCTTGGCTCAAAATGCTTATGGTGGGAGCTATGCCATGGTACCTTAAACCTCCAGCATGAATGGGAGCTGGTATGAACTCATGACCTAAAGTGTGCATCTTAACTAAAGGTGTAAGTCTTGCTGTATCGCCATGATCATACATATACTCTCCTTTAGTTACAGAGGGACAAGCCGTTGGTTCAACAGCTACAAACTTAACATCCTTTAGTGCTTTTCCTGAAACTTTATCATAGTAGAAGGGCCAAAAGAGACCTGAGAAGCTGCTACCTCCACCTATACACCCAAAGATTATATCTGGATAGTCTTCTACTAACTCGAGTTGTTTCTTTGCTTCTTGTCCTATTACAGTTTGATGCAAAAGTACATGATTAAAAACGCTACCTATACCATAGTTAGTTTCCTCATGAGTAAGAGCATCCTCTATAGCTTCACTTATAGCAATACCTAGACTACCAGGATTGTTTGGGTCTTCTGCTAAAATCTTTCTACCAGCCTCTGTTTTAGTGCTTGGGCTAGCATACACTTCAGCACCCCAAAGTTCCATTAAAATTCTTCTATATGGTTTTTGATTATAACTCGCCTTCACCATATATACAGTACATTTTAGATTAAAACACATACAACCGAAAGCTAGAGCAGAACCCCATTGTCCAGCTCCAGTTTCTGTAGCCATACGTTCCTTCCCTTCCTTCATATTATAATAAGCTTGTGCAACTGCAGTATTAGGTTTGTGACTTCCTGGAGGACTAACACCCTCATATTTATAATAGATCTTAGCTGGAGTTCCCAATGTTTTTTCTAGTCTAAGCGCTCTGAAAAGGGGAGTTGGTCTCCATAAACGATAAATATCTCTTACCTCTTCTGGAATATTTATCCACCTTTCTGTACTCATTTCCTGAGCAAGTATCTCCTTAGGAAATATTTGAGGTACGATTCCTGGACCCGGTGCCTTCTTCTTTGGATCTATTATTGGAGGTAGTGGTTTAGGTAGATCTGGTAATATACAGTACCATTGTTTAGGTATATCTTCTTCATCCAAAAGTATTTTTCTAGAGACCATTTAAATTCACTTTACGCCACTTTATTACATTAATGTCCGTTTATATACTTTTTCTAAGGCATGAATACTTAGTTCTAGCTTTATGAAAGAAGGATAGTTCTACCATTTAATACTCTAATGTTTTAGGTATTATCTATCTTGTTAAAGACTTTTCAGAAAACAGATTTTAAGTCATTGATTATTACAAATTCTGTGAAGAATTGAGTATATAGTTTACACTATTTTCCTATCGCCACAGTATGGATGTATATTATATTCATGTTAAGGATAAGTAATTTTAAATCCCTTCAATGAAAACTAGTCTTCTTTAAGCAAATTATAATAATAAATCACAAGTATTTTTTATAAGTGTTACTTATTAGATATGAGATATAATAATGAAGTTCTCTTTAGTTGAAATTACTTGGATGATTCATGCAACGGAGGATGGAGAAAAAGTTGTAAAGAAGATGATTGAACTCTTTCCTTTAAGTATCGATGATATCGAATCCTTCAGTTTAGAAGGTCATTTCGGTAATCCTATCCTTATTTATAAGGTAAGATTAACTGGTGATAAAGTTGACGAATTCGTTCAATCCTTGTTTTCTTCTATCAATGATGTTGACAAAAAGATTTTAGAGCGTGAATTACCTAAATATTTGGATAAACATGGTGTTTTTTACATTCGTATAGATAAGCAATTTTTATGTGAAGGAAAAATTCTTCTTTCAGAAAAAGATGCTATAAGAATAAAGCTCAAGCCTAAAAACAATTTAAAATTTAATGAGAAACTTTCATATTATAGGAGGTTATTAAGATAGGTGCAATAGATCTTCATTTAAATATAATTGATGAATTTAGAAAAACCATAAGAATCGCTAAGTTCTTAGGCTTTTCCACAATAGGCTTAGATTTAGAAAATATATATCATTTGAAGGAGAAAGTTCGAGATATATGTGAAGAAGAAAAAATGAAATACATTTTTAGAGTTAATATTAATGAATTTAAGAGATCAAATTTAAAAGAAGATTATATATATGTAGCAAGGAACGTAAATGAGGCGAAATTCTCTAAAGCTCCCTTTTATTTGCTAGAGTCAGGTAAGGATGTATATAATGCCTTAAAAGTGAAGGAATTCTGTGAGAAGAAATCAAACATAAATTTTGCAATTGAGTTTGATTTTGCTTTTTTGCGTTTGTATAATGATTTTTCATTTACAAATTATTTGGGATGTTTAACAAAATTAATGGGTATTTGTAGAAGAAGGCATATTTTAACTATCTTCTCAAGTGGGGCGAGAAACTATAATGAACTAGTGCCTCCAAGGATACTCTATAACTTTTACAAAATTTTAGGCGGAAATCTAAGCTTAAGAGAAATTTTACATGATGTACCTAAAAGAGAAGTAGTTGATAAGCTTGATTTGGGTCCAAAGATATTCGGTAGATCGAAATGAAATATAAAAAAAGGAGATACATATTAATTTACCATGAGATTCATGACGATAATAAAGAACTGGAAAGAGAAATCAGGAATAGAGTAAAAGATCTTTTTGGTGCAATCGGTCTTCAATCTATAGATTTTATGCTTGTAAAAATGGAAACTAATTTTTTCATAATTCGTTGCAATAATAATCATGTCGATGAATTACTCTTTACTTTGAGTTCAATGAAGTTCAAAGAATTTACTTTCCTCCCGATAAGAGTTTCTGGAACGATAAAGAAATTAAAAAGGGTTATGAGTGATTTTATTCAAATACAGAAATCTCTAAATGCTAGATAGAACTATAAATAATGGGATGAAGTGCTCGCTGCCCCAGACTGAGCCTACGGTTAGCTCACGTAGGCGTTGAGGATCTCGCGACGACACTGACCATAATAATATTTAAGTATGTTCATCGAAATCTTTTTGATGAAAGTCGGAAGAGGAGAACTCTGGAAAGGTAAGAGAGCAGAAGGTCTATCCTTAATACTATGTGATGAACATCTTAAAGAGATAGTAAATAATTCGTACATAGATAGAGGTATTATAAGCATTATGCTTGAACCTCTTGAAGATGTTGATGAAAGTATGGTAAATCGTCAGCATCTAACTCCTGAATATGATAAATGCCAAATCTTAGGGTGTAAAAATATTGTAAGATTTAAGGTTACATTTTTTAGATCTGAAAAGCTTAGTGAATGGTATAAACTTAAACCTCCTCCATGATTTCAACCTTTATAATTCAAATATTATTCGATCTATAATATTTTTTATAAAAGCTCATTTTTATTTGTATAAGAGTTGATTAATCTGAAAATCGATGCCATTTACAGGCATTCTGAGGGTTTTTATATTTTTGTTCCTTTCGGAATTTTAGGCTTAATGGTTGGAATTAAGTTTATGTGAGTAGTGAGGTTGAGGAGAAGTTTAGATAGTTAGTAATGATGGTTTACGGTTATGAAAGGATTCTATTAGCAAGGCAGCTGAAGATGCTTTTTCAGTTTCACAGCTAAAGCCAAAAGCATTCTCCCTTATGTCATCAGGAATCCTAAACATAAAGAGTTATATTAAATATCAATCCTATTCTTATTGCTTTATTCACAAGGAAGCCTACCGTATTTTAATGGTATAAATTCAGTCTTGAAGCAAGTTAAGCAATCCAACATCCAGGATCAGATGCCATTATATTGCCTGTTTCTTCATAAGCCCTTCCTCTACATCCAGCGCATATATCTCTATGGGTACATTTACCGCATTCACCTTCCAAAAGTTCCCTTGATCTAAGTTTAGCTAATACTGATGATTCTTCCCAGATTTTTATAATACTCTCCTCCCTTATATTGCCAAGTTTAACTTGAAGAAGCATACATGGTATTACATCTCCATTTGGAAGTATAGTGATATAACCATTAGGCATACCAGCAGCACATCCTCGATCATAATATGGTATTCTTTTTAGCAAATAAGCTGGAAAGTACTTTGGTTGAATACTTTTTTCTTTAAGGGATACATAGGGCAGGCTGTACTCTAATCACTATTGGGCAGTCTTTTTGGGCTTCAGCTAACCACTCCATAATACTTTTCCTCTCACTCTTACTCAAAACTTCTTCAAAGCATCTTTCCTTAACCCTTGGAACTTGAACAAGATCGAAGAATTCTGCAGCATCAGCCCCACTCTCAATTGCTAACTTCAACATATTTGGAATTTCATGGAAAGATTGCTTTCTAATAACCATGTTGAATTGGAAGGGTAAATCTACTTCTTTACAAGCCTTAACCCCTTTCATAGCTTTATAGAATGCTCCATCTTCACCTCGAAATGAATCGTGAGTTTCAGGCTTAGCTCCATCAATAGATATGGCTACACAATTTATACCTGCTTCTTTCATCTTTATAGCAGTCTTTTTATCAATAAGAGTACCATTACTACCTATTACAACTCTTAAGCCCTTATTTGAAGCGTAGCTAGCAATCTCATAAAAGTCTTCTCTACATAATGGTTCACCACCATCTATGATTAAAAGTTTTATACCCCAACTTGCAATATCATCTAAGAGCTTCTTTGCTTCTGTTGTAGATAACTCATCAGGTGCAGGTTTATCGATAGCATCACTATAGCGATGCTTACATTTTAGATTACATTTTTTGTGATAGAATATGAGACTAGATAAGGGAGGAGCTACCATAGCACCCTTACATACCTTCTTATTTTTATCCTTTAATTGATAGAGAAGAATGCATCTAACAAAATCGTTTCTAACGCTTCTATGAAATACTTTCTAGAATCTTTTTTCTAAATTCTTTAGCTGCCTCTGGTTCCCTTCCTATTATTATCTTACCATCTACTTAAAATTCAGATGGATTTTTACTAAAAGCTAATAATCGTTTAAATATTAAATAGATATGTAATTAAGGGAGAAAAATTTACTTTTAAGCTTTTTTTAAGTAGGGAAGCTTGCTTATGAGGAATCAATCCTTGATTCATTAGTGTATTTATAGCATTATATATTTGCTTTTTAATATCAAATGAAGTTAACAAATCTAAATTTTTACCTATCTTATAGATCTCTCCCTCAAATATAGGATCTGTCTTAATATATTCGATGAATTCTTCGAAGATACTCATGATTTGACCAGAATAAGGTCTAAGAAGCGGAGAAGATATACCATGCATCCATTTTAATGGAGGGTGGGAAGGGAATTGAATAATACTGGGAGGGTATGTTTTGTATCTTTTTCCTCCTTTCATATCTTCATAGCAGATAAGGTAAAAAGGTATGCATAATAATTTTGGTTCATTACCGTTAAACTCTTGTAATGGTAATTGCTCTATTTGTTCTAAGCTAATTCTTACTTGCTTTTGCATATCTAATATCTGACGTCTTAAACTCATGACTTTGTTAGAAAGTTCTTTAGCTTCTTCTCTTCTTTTTCTTACTTCTAATTCCTTTTCTATCTCCAAATCGTTGATTGATTTCATCTTAGATTCTATGAGTTGTTTGTATGCACTCTCAATTGAAGATACCTCTTTTCCTCTCTCATTATCTAACGTTTTCATCACAGTTTGAATTTGGTCTATCTCTTTCTCAATTCCTTCCATTCTTGATGATATATCTTTTAATATTTTACCCCAAAGATCGATGTAAATCTTATCTTTTGGTGAAGATTTTGATGAGTTTATCATCTCCTTCAAAGTCTCATAATCTTTTTTTAGATACATGAGTAATTTTCTATATTCTCTTATTTGAGAATTAAAAAGTTCCTTACGTTCCTCAAATCTTGATAAAACCATTTTTATCTCTAAATCTTTCTTCATTTTGAGTTGCTCTATAGATCTATTTATTATTTCAGTTGTAACCTCCATTTGACTCTTATATTCATTGTTTATACTGATTATTTCTTCATCTATTTGAGTTATATGAAAGCTAGTTTCCTCATCTAGAACTTTTATTGTCTCTTCAAGTTTAATTATATCGTTTTCTAGCTCCTTTCTTACTTTATTAAGCTCATAGATAACTTCCAACATATCCTTCTCATCTAGCTTTAAAGGTAGCATAAGAGAATTCGGAAATAAAATGTTATCAACACCAACATCTCTTATGTAATTAGTAATAGCTAATGCAAGAGGTTTGTTTATCAAACCTATCACATTATAATCCTTTTTTTTAAATTGAGAAAATGTCTTATCATTTGTAACGAGTAAGCTATTGAAAAGATTTCTACTATTATGAGCATCTTTTAATTGACTTATGAATTCTTCTAATGGAGGCAAATCAACTGCCTTTAGATAAAAGGAATGGAGCTTAATAGGATCGATGAATATCCACTTATTGTTTATTGGATAAGCCCAAATCCCATAATAAGCCCTCACAATAAACGATACCATTTCTTGTTGCTTTCCTATAATAGACCTCTTTTTCTCTTTCTCAACCATATAGTAAATAAATGCTACCTCAAGCTCTTTATCAATAGGCTTCCTATTTATGGAGGATATGGCAAAGGAAGGTATGATTAGATTTCTTTCCATTCTTTCGCTCATTATTTGTTCATCGCCTTTATTATAAGTTGTCTTTTTACAATTCTTTTTTTCAATCTCAATTTGATAATAAAGAGTTGATAAAAAGATTTATGATGAGAAGAAATAGAGCAGAAATCTATCAAATATAGACTTCTTTACAACAAGACTTCATAAAAATATATGATAAGGAATTGATATGAACATAAACTAGATAAAGATAGCGATTAGATGCTTTATTTGTCTTCAAATAGAGGAAGTTTCAATATTTAGAGTTATTGAGGAATAAAGTCAAATCTATTTTCTTGATGATCAAAAAGATTTGAATAATGCTTATATTATCCTTTAACTTTTAAAAATCGTTTGTAAATTGGCAAAAAATAAAAAGTTAGATTCTAAGGATCAAGAGCTTCTTTTCGAGCCCATAGTTGCAAAGCCAATACCTTTAGGAATACCAGTAATAGAAAAATATCCTTTAAAGGAGCCTTTCGTATATGCAATAATTGCTGAAGATCCAGTAAAGAGAACTCCAATATACCTTATAGATGAGTTAAGTTTAAACGATGAAGAGAAAAAAGTTTACAGTGATATTATAAACATACTTCAGATAGAATTAAAAATACCAAGAAGTGAAATAGATCCTAAAGTTTACTTTGAAGAGCATGCAAAAAGAACTATTGAGAAATACAAGCTCAGCTTAGGAAAGATGGCTAATGTTTCATGGTCAAAGATTCTATATTTTGCTGAGAGGGACATGGTAGGCTATGGTCCTATAAATCCTTTTATGCTCGATCCTAATATTGAAGACATATCCATAGATGGTGTAGGTAAGCCAGCCTTCGTTTGGCATAGAAAGTATGAAAGCCTTGAGACAAACTTAATATTTGATAATGATAAAGAACTTGACGATACAATAATAAGACTCGTTCATCTTGCAGGGAAGCATATCTCAACTGCTTATCCTGTCGTTGATGCAACGCTACCAGGAAGGCATAGATTGGCAGCAACTTTTAGACGTGAGGTATCCCCTCAAGGTAGCACTTTATCTATAAGGAAGTTTCGTGAAGATCCTATTACAATAATAGATATGTTAAATTTTGGTACTCTTGATTATAAGATTGCTAGCTATCTTTGGATGCTTATGGAGAACCGTTCATCAACAATTGTAGTTGGAGCAACTGCTAGCGGTAAGACTACTACTCTGAATGCTCTGCTAACAATGATCAGACCGAATTTGAAGATAGTAACTATCGAAGAAGTTCAAGAGATAAACATACCACATCAAAATTGGGTACCATTAGTATCAAGACCTAGCTATGGGTTTGGTGCAGAAAGAATAGGTGAGATAACATTGTATGATCTTGTGAAAGCATCTTTAAGAATGAGACCAGACGTTCTAGTTGTCGGAGAAGTTCGTGGAGAAGAAGCTTTTGTCCTATTTCAAGCCATAAGTACAGGCCATGGTGGTATGTGTACTCTTCATGCTGATGATGTTTATTCAGCTATGCAAAGATTAACCTCAAAACCAATGGATGTATCTCCCTCGTACATACCTTTCCTCGATTTAGTAGTATCTACTCGAAGAGTAGCAATACCTATAGCTGAAAGTGGCTTTCTTAAAGTTGCTCGTCGTATCATATCAGTAGATGAGGTTATTGAGTATGGTAAGTATCTTAGAGTTTTTGAGTGGGTACCTTCTAGCGATTCATTCATCGCTAATCATCTTGAAGATAGCTACAAATTGAAGAAGCTAGCAAGAGATAAAGGGATGAGCATAGATGAGGTTCTAGAGGAGCTTGATAGAAGAATGGTGATACTCGATTGGCTAAGAAAGAGAGGTATTAGGAATTATAGAGACATAGGAGCAGTTTTTGAGCAATACCATAACAATCCAAAAGGTGTTTTTGAGAAGATTGAAAAGCAAATCGAACCTATTATCAAATAAATCAAAATCAGATGTGTTTAAAATAACGCTTACTGATAAGTTTACAGCTTTTACCTTTAGAATTTTGAGAAGACCTTCTATTTGGTTAAGCAAAAAAATGCCACAGTTAAAGGATGATATACAAAAATCAAACCTTACAATTACACCAGAAGTTTTCATCTCTCTAGTCTTATTCTTTACAATAATCGGCATAATTCCCACAATTCTAGGTTTTTATTTAATCTTTACATACAGATCGATTATTGGTGTTTTTCTTCTTCCCATTGCACCAATTGTATTCGCATTGGGATTAATTACACCTAAATTGAGCCAATTTTCAAGGGCAAGTGCAATAGACAATGAATTACCTTTCGTAATAGGTTATATAACTACGTTAGCTAGTGGTGGTATTTCTCCTCTTATAACTCTTAAGAGATTAAGTAATGTTGATCTTTATCCTGCTACATCAAAAGAAGCAAAAAGAATACTAATGGATATAGATGTATTTGGTATGGACCCTATATCTGCTTTGGATAAAGCTGCTAGATACAACCCTAATAGAGCGTTATCAGACTTTCTTGGAGGATACACATCTATACTAAAGACTGGAGGAGACATGATAAGTTTTATGGAATCAAAACTTAGAGATATATTTGCATACAGAACCATAAAGATGAAGAGTGCATCTGAGCTTATAGGAACATTTGCAGAAGCATACATTTCTATTGCAGTTATTCTTGGCATATCTTTCTTCGTTCTTTTTGCTGTACAAGCCCTTCTAGGTCAAGGAGGTGGAGCAGGCTTAACTAGTATTGTGATCTTCTCAGTTGTTTTCATTCCTCTTGTATCAGCTTTATTCATATTCATGGTTCATAGCATTCAACCAAAAGAGCCATTCACATACTTTAAACCATACTTGGTCTTCTCATTTAGCTCAATAGTAATACCATTAATGTTCTTAATACCTCAAATACCTTTTTACATAAGGCTTGGTTTAGGATTACTAATAGCAGTAATACCAGCAACGATAATTTATCAACGTGATGCATCTCATAGAAAATCTGTAGAGAACATGCTACCAAGCTTTTTACGTGATATAGCAGAAATCAGAAAGACTGGATTAGCTCCAGAAAAATGCATAGAGCAACTTGCTAATAGAAGTTATGGTGGATTGACCAAATACGTCAAGACTATGTCAGCTCAACTTTCATGGGGAGTACCTTTACGTAAGGTTATGATCAACTTTTCAAGATCAGTAAGAAGCTGGATTGTAAGAGCTATTGCATTTTTACTTTTAGAGGTTGTGGATGTTGGAGGAGGAACAGTAAAGATGTTTGGAAGCTTAGCTGACTTCAGCCAAAAGATGAATGAAATTGAGAAGGAGAAGAAGGCTACTTTAAGACCATATATATTCATACCTTACTTTGGTGCTGTGATGGTTGTAGCAACAACAATAATGATGATATACTTTGTTACTGTACCTTTGACTGGTTCACCTATAGGGATTCATACAGGTGTTAATCTTAAATTAACAATAGATGTGTTGCTTAGTAGTGCTATTCTTGAGGCATGGATAATGGGCTTTGTTGCAGGAAAGATGGGAGAGGGAAGTGTTGCAGCAGGTTTTAAACATTCAGGAGCTCTTGTTATCATTAGCTTTATCGCTATATACTTTACTCAACTACTCTTCAAATTGCCATTTTAGTTAAAGATAAGGTAGAAAATATCATGAGACATAGTTGTCAAAATTAAATTCTTTTCTATCTTTAACGATACCAATTTATTTTGATTTTGACTTTTTAATATAGAATTATAAGTATCCGTAATATATATATTACATAAGGCTTGAATTTTAAATATGAAGTTACTCACTATAGAAGATTTAAATCTAGATAATAAAACTGCCTTTTTACGTGTCGATATAAACACTCCTATAGATCCTAAAACTGGAAAGCTCATGGAAATAGAGAGGATAAAAGAAGCTGCTATCACGATACGTGATCTTTACTATGCAAAGGTTGTTGTAGCATCCCATCAAGGACGCGTTGGAAGATACGATTATGTATCTTTAGATCAGCATGCTAAAGCTTTGAGTGATGTTTTAGGGAAGGAAGTAAAGTTCATAGATGATGTTTTTGGTCCAAAAGCAAGAGAAGAAATAGCTAATTTAAAGAAAGGCGAAGTTCTTCTTTTAGACAATTTAAGATTTGTTGCTGAAGAGAATATGGAGTATGAACCTGAGCAAGCAGCAAAAACCATTTTTGTACAACGTCTTTACAAACTTTTTGATGCATGTATATTAGATGCTTTTCCTACTGCTCACAGAGCACATCCATCTATAGTAGGCTTTTCCTATCTCTTACCCACTTGTGGAGGAAGGCTTGTTGTAAAAGAGCTAAAAGCATTAAATAGGATAATTACTGCTGCTAAAGGACCTTATACAAGTGTTCTCGGTGGTTCAAAAGTTACTGATAGAATAGAAGCTATAGAAGCATTGATTGGTAACAATCGTGCTGATAAAGTATTATTATCTGGGTTAATAGCAAATGTATTTTTCAAAGCTGCAAACAAGATTAATTATAATCTTGGAATTAGCAATGAAGATAAAATTGTTGAATATGCAAAAGCTCTTTTAGCAAAGTATCCTCAAGTTTTTGAGCTTCCTCAAGATGTTGCTATAGAACGTAATGGAGAGAGAAAGGAGATAAGTATAAATGAACTGGATAGAAACGATACCATTTTGGATATAGGATCAAAAACCATAGATGCTTACTCGAAAATTATTCGTAGTTCTGGTACAATATTTATGAGCGGACCTGCAGGAGTCTTTGAGAAAGAAGGTTTTGAAAAAGGAACAGAAGGACTTTTAAGAGCTATGGCATCATCCTTTGGTACTACTATAGTGAGTGGAGGGCATTTGACAGTAGCTTTACAAAGATTTGGTATAAAAGAATGGATAGATCATGTAAGCACAGCTGGAGGTGCTTTAGTGCTCTATCTTGCTGGTAAGCGTCTACCTCTTATAGAAGCTCTTGAGAGATCTGCTATGAGGTTTGAGAAATGATAAGAGTAGGAGTAAATGGGTACGGTGTGATAGGAAGAAGAGTTGCAGATGCTATAGTACTCCAGCCAGATATGGTTCTAACAGGTATTGTAAAAGTTAAGGCAGATTACAAAGCACTTATAGCTGTAAAGAAAAACTACAATCTATATGCACCTGATGAGAAATCCTTAAAGAGTTTCTCTGAAGCTAGATTAAATCCTAAGGGTACGTTAAGAGATTTATTAAAAGAAGTGGATGTAATTGTTGATGCAAGCCCTGAAGGTGTAGGTGCTCAGAACAATCGAATATACAAAGAATTTGATAAAAAGGTAGTATTTGAGGGAGGAGAAGAGCATGAGCTTACAGGATTATCTTTTGTTGCACAATGTAATTTTGATGATGCAAAAGGTAAGAAGTCTTTAAGAGTTGTTTCTTGCAATACTACTGCTTTATGTCGTGTACTAAACTCTTTGGATAAAGCCTTCAAGATAAAAAGAGCGAGAGCTATTATAGCAAGAAGAGCTGCAGATCCTGATGAAATTAGCAAGGGACCGATAGATGCTGTTGTTCTAGATCCTGTAAATCTACCATCACATCATGGACCAGATGTACAAACAGTATTACCACATATAGATATTTTTACAATGGCTTTAAAGATACCAACTACTCATATGCATCTTCATTCCTTGATAGTTTCTGTAAAAGAAAAAGCAAACGAGGATAATGTAATAGATGTATTGAAAGAAACAACTAGAGTTATTTTAGTGAATAGTAAAGATGGAATAAAGTCTACTGCTCATATAATGGATTTTGCTAGAGATCTTGGAAGACCAAGAAGTGATTTATATGAAGCAGTAGTATGGTCTGATTCAATTAAAGTTGTAGATGATGAAATTTACTTTTACATGGGTGTACATCAAGAAGCTATAGTAATACCTGAGAATATAGATGCGATAAGAGCTTTAATTGGTAAATATTCAAAAGAAGAATCTATTAAGCTTACAAATAGGATGCTTGGAATAATTCAATGATTCTATAAAACTTCATCCATACTTCCAGAGCGATAACCTTGTAAATCCATAGCGATGTAATTAAAGCCTAAAGATTTTAACTTCTCAGCTATTTTATCCATTAAAATTTCATCATAAAGAAGTTTTCTTTCATCTTTACCTAATTCGATTCGAGCAATACCTTTATGATCTCTAACACGAACTTGTTTTGCACCTATTAAATCGATTATATAACTTTCAGCCTCTGCAACTCTTAGTATTCCCTCATAGGTTATCTTTTGATAGTATGGAAACCTTGATGCAAAACAAGCCATGGATGGTTTATCATAATTAGGAAGGTTAAGGTACCTTGCTATCTCTCTTACCTCCCTTTTTGATATATCAAAAATAGCTAAAGGGCTATAAACACCTTCTTCCTTCAAAGCTAAAGCACCTGGTCTATGCCCTTTAAGATCATCAGCATTTGTACCATCTACAATTATACTTATCCCTTCGTTCTTTGCTACCTTTTTAAGTGTGGTTATAATCTCTTTCTTACAATAATAGCATCTATTTGGAGGGTTATTAGAGATAAAAGGATTTGCTAATTCATCGATATCAACTATTATGTGCCTTACGCCTATTTTCTCTGCAATTATCTTTGAATTTTGAAGCTCCGAGGGAGGAAATAATATTGAGTTTATTGTCACAGCTACTACATCATCTTTTAAAGCAATTTTTGCTATCATAGTAACTAAAGAGCTATCCACTCCTCCTGAAAATGCTACTAAAACTCTTTTCTTGTCTTTGAAGAAACTTACAAGTTCTTCAAGCTTTCTTTGTGTTGTTGAACTTAGTTCCATTTTTAACATAATTAACCTTTTCCATCTTTAAAAAGAATTTTTCTTGCTCTTTCCTCAGCAATAAAAAGAACTTCTCTTAAAGGTAAGCCAAGCTCATTAGCTATCTTCTTTGCATCCTCGTACTCAGGCTTTATCCTAATAATCTTTCCATTACTGTTTTTTGCAACTTTTATCTTAATAACTCTCTCTACATCATTAAATTTTATTTTAACATTAAAAAAATCCCTTAATAAAATATGCCTTCTACAAGGTATTATTCTTACTCCTAAAGTTCCTGTTTCTTCCATAAGAATCTTTGATAAATATTCAACCTTATTGTGATCTGATATAATTTGTATTATTTGACCTGGTCTATTACTTTTTGTATAAGTTGGGATTATTGAGACGCTTTTTGCACCTTCTTTCATCAATTTATCGATAGTATAACCAATTATCTCTCCTGTTACATCATCAACGTTACTCTCTATTAAAGATACTTCATCAGAAAATAATTCTGAAATTTTTTCACCTAAAGTCATGTATAAAATATTTGGAAATTCTTCAAAATCCTTGCTTCCTGCACCATGTCCTATAGAATATGGTTTAATAAGAGGGTAATAATTTATTGATTCTGCCATGTTTACAAGTATAGATGCTCCTGTAGGAGTGCATAATTCAGCGTTAATAGGTCCGCCTATCATAGGAAAGTTTTTTGATTTTAATATCTCAACAACTGCTGGTGAAGGACTAGACAAAATCCCTTCTAAAGATCTAAAGGTTCCACCTCCTACAGCTACTGGAGTAGAATAAATTTTAGTATTTTTGAATAAATCTAAACTCTCTAAACAGAAAGCTGTACCAACGATATCTACAACTGTATCAACAGATCCTAATTCATGTAAATGAACATCTTCAATACTTTCTCCATGTATCTTTGCTTCAGCGTTTATTAAAGTATTAATAGCATTTAATGCAAAATTTTTAGCATCAGCTTTTAAATTTAGATCATCTATGCATTTTATAATAGCTTCTTTAACCTCGATTCCTTTTATATACTCATAATCTTCTTGAGCTTTAACTTCAACTCTTTTCGCTCTAAATCCTTTTCTTTTTACATCCTTTATTTCAATATCCAAGCTCTTAATTCCTTTAAGATAATTTTTTGATAGGCTTATAACATCCCTTATTTCATTAACATTCACTCCAAGATCGATTAAAGCACCTAATATCATATCTCCAGAAATTCCTGCAACTTGGCAGTCTATTACTAATATGCGATCCTTAAACATATTCATTAATGAGAATATCTATTAGTTTAAGCTTTGCTTAAGCAAAAAGGAATAAAGATAATTTATAATAGAATATTAGGAAGATAGGATGAGGAAGATTTTAAAGAAGCTTGTTAAAGGAGAAATATCGATAGAAGAAGCAGAAAAGTTGCTAAAGCTATCATCTATTGAAAAAGTGAGTAATATAGCAAAGGTAGATATTGGAAGAGAGTTTAGAAAAGGTATTCCAGAGATAATATTAGCATTTGGAAAAGCACCAAAAGATGTTGCAAAGATTGCTCTTCATGTGATGAAAAAAAGAGGAAGAGTAATAATTAGTCGTGCTGATGATAAATGTATTAAAGTATTAAAAAAGATGATAATTTCTGATGCTAATCTACTCGTAAATAAAAAATCAGGCATAATCGTTATAAAAAGAAAAGATTTTAAGATAGAAAAAACAGGAGGAAAAATTGGAATAATAACAGCAGGTACAGCAGATATACCTATAGCAGAAGAGGCAAAAATAATCGCTGAGGAGATGGGTTGTGATGTATTCACAGCTTACGATGTTGGTGTTGCTGGGATTCATAGACTCTTTCGTCCTTTAAAGAGAATGATAAAGGAAGATGTTGATGCTATAATAGTGATTGCAGGTATGGAAGGCGCATTACCAACATTAGTCGCAAGCCTTGTCGACGTTCCCGTTATAGGAGTACCGACATCTTTAAGCTTTGGGTTTGGAGAAAAAGGGATAAGTGCACTAATGGCTATGCTACAAGCATGTCCTCTTGGGCTATCTGTTGTTAACATAGATAATGGAGTTGCAGCAGGTGCCTTTGCCTCTTTAATAGCTAACAGAGTAGCAATAAAAAGGGATAAAATTAATCTTTAAACCAAGCGTAAAGTGGGTTTGCTATCTTTTAAGACTTTTAGTTTTGATAGCACTGATTCTCTTATCTCATCTAAGCTCTTAAATTTACGAACTATCTTTCCTTCTCTTATAAGATCGCTTAATAGAGGATAATATCCATTTGGCTTTGGATTCTTGTAAAAGGTTACTATATCATCAAATTTATCATAAGCTCTATAGACTTCTTTCCTGCCTGCTATATCGCCTCTTTTAGCTCTGAATATATCTCTACCATCAACTACTAGCTCTACTATCTTTGCACTAAAGTCAAATGTAGGAGCATTACTCACATTTGTACCAACACCAAAACCATCAACAACCTCTCTTAACTCAAGAATTGTTTCTTCATCTAATCCTCCTGATACGAATATCTTAACTTTATCTCCACCTCTAATCTTTAGCTCCCATTTTACTTCTTCGATTATCTTCCTCCAATTACCTCTTCTTGAACGAGGAGTATCTAATCTTATACCATACAATTTATCACCTAAAGTTTCAAATGCCATTATTGCTTCAGTTTTTTCATCGGAAAAAGTATCGACTAATGCTATTCTTGGTATTTCTTTTGGCATTATCTCATCAAAAGACTTCCATGCTATCTTTTGATCTCCAAAACATTGAATTAAAGCGTGAGGCATAGTTCCAACAGGCTTTTTACCCATCATCTTTGCTCCCAATACGTTAGAAACACTATCAAAGCCTCCTATGTAAGTTGCTCTTTCAATCGTAGGTGCAAGAGCAGGATGAGATCTTCTCGTTCCAAAGCTGAACAAAACTTTATCTCCTGCACACATCCTTATTCTAGCAGCTTTTGATGATATACCAGACGACATACATATTAATCCAAGGATTGGGTTTTCATACTTTGCAAAGTCTCTATATCTACCTTCTATCTGGATAACAGGCTCATAAGCAATTGAGTTTGGAGAGACCAAGAATACCTCTCCTTCTTCCATAGCTCTTACATTCAAAGGTAAACCTTCTAATAGCTTAGCTACCTCGTATATCCCACTAACGATTCCCCAATTGTCTGGATATGGTAAATTTCTCAAATATACTTCCATAACTACTCTTGGATCAAGTCCTTTCTTCTCTAAAATTTGGAGAGTGTATAAAAAATAAACATCAGTAGTCTCAGACCTTTTTATCTCATTCTCGTTAGCAATCCAAAAGATTCTATCTTGTAGGTCCCTCGCTTCCTCACTAGAGCTCATAACACTTCATTAAAAAGAAATCAGATTTAAATTTGGTGATATAAGCAATATTTTGCAAAAATTCACTCAAAAATGAAAAAATTGCCTTTTTAATGAAACTTATTTCTATTTATGAGCTTTAAGAATTATTGCTTTAATGTTTTTATTATTTATAAAAGGAGGAATTTTTCCCTCTGTAAGCATATTATAAATCAAATTAGGATCCTCGTTTATTAACCTTAAGAAGGCTGACCATAATATTACACTTTTTGCAACATAATTAGAACCAAGTTTAATTGTCATAAGAATTCTTCCTTTTCTCGAAAATCTGGCAGCTTCAGGCACTACAATAACTCTCTTCAAGTATGTAGCCTTTGCTTGAAAACCATTCTCTTTAGGTATATTTGCTCTTGTTAAAGCCACTACGTATATTGCATTTTTATAATTAGGGCAAACAAGCCAATATTTATCCCATTTTATCGCTTCTATCAAATCTTGTATCTCTTTTCTTGAGCAATTAGGATATATTCTCTTGAAATGGGCAAAAAGATTGATTCTACTCAATTTAAATTGTCTTAAATCTTAAATACTAATTGAAGAGTTAAAATCCAAGCACCAGAGAAGACTGCAAAGGGAATTAAACTGATCATGATTGCATCATATTCATTTACTCCAAATCGAGTTATAATAGTAAATGTTGTAAGTGCTAAGAAGAAAGCAGCAAGCAACCCTATTCCATAAGCTAAAAATCTTGATACTCTACTCAATTTTTACCCCTTTTCTTATCACAATTAGCCTAATTTATCCTTTATGAAGAAAAATTTTTAGTCTACCTATTTGAATGGCACATAATTTACACAATCCATGATGGAA
>JAVZMU010000008.1:0-21350 GCA_038883135.1 Nitrososphaerales archaeon | reverse complement strand
GTAATTGGAAATAGTACCTGTAGTGGGAATAGAAACAATACCTGCTTGGTTGTGTTGGCTTTTCCCAATGATTGGAGCTTTCTTAACTCCTTTATTAGCTAAGATAAATCCAAAGGTAAGAGATTATGGAGCAGTCTTGTTCTCTTTCCTAGCAGCTTTGATGACTATAATGCTTATACCATTACTCTTTAATGTAAAAGAATTACCTAAGTGGGAAGTCTTACCTTGGATAGAGCTAGAAGGTTTTCCAGTATTATCAAAGATCGAGTTTGGAGTTCTTGTAGATCCACTTAGCATAATAATGGCGAATGTTGTTGCTGTAATAAGCTTTTTGATAATGGTCTATTCTCTTGGCTACATGAAAGGAGAGTCAGGTCTTACTAGGTACTGGTTCTTCATGAACTTCTTCATAGGAAACATGCTCTTACTCGTTATGTCAGAGAATCTCGTTCAGACTCTTTTTGGATGGGAAGGAGTAGGACTTTGCAGTTATGCTCTAATAGGCTTTTGGTACAGAGATGCTAAGGAGGATTATCTTAAATGTTGGGTTGGTGAACCTCCAGAAGCATACCCTCCTTCACATTGTGGAATGAAAGCTTTCATAACCACTAGAATTGGAGACATAAGCCTTTTGATAGGACTCGTTATAATAGTCGCCTTTACTGGCACGCTAAGTTATATGGAATTAATTGAGAAAGTTGAACACTTACCTCACGAATCCATGTGGATCTTAGTTCCTGCTGCAATTTTACTCTTTGGTGGTCCTATAGGTAAATCAGCACAACTACCACTAATGGAATGGTTACCAGATGCTATGGCAGGTCCAACTACTGTTAGCGCTTTGATACATGCAGCAACAATGGTTAAAGCAGGAGTATACCTTGTAGGTAGAATATTCCCTATAATGTATGTAGCTTCAAAATTCTATCCAGAAATGACTTCATTCTTTTATGTCGTTGCTTGGATAGGAGTTTTAACAGCTTTTGTAGCAGGTACTCAAGCTATGACATCTAATGAAATAAAAAAGGTTCTTGCCTACTCTACGGTTAGCCAACTTGGATATATGATGTTAGCATTAGGTGTTGCTGGGACTACGGTTGAATTCTTTTTAGGATATACAGCTGGTGTATTCCATCTTATGAGCCATGCTATATTCAAGGCAGCCTTATTCTTAACAGCAGGAGCTGTAATTCATGCTGTTGAATCAAGATTCTTACATCATATGGGCGGAATAAAGAGAGAGATGCCAATAACTTTCTGGAGTATGACTTTGACTGCCTTCTCACTTATGGGTGTTCCAATTCTATTTAGTGGTTTCTGGAGTAAAGACCTTATTTTAGAATCAACGTTATTAGCTGGTCAACCAATTATGTTCACATTAGCTGCTATAACTGCTGCTATAACTGCCTTTTATAGTGTTAGAATGTTAGCTCTAACATTTTTAGGCAAGAAGAGTGATCATATTCATGAGCTTGAACATGAAGGACATCATATTCATGAGGCACCAAAAGTTATGTGGATACCATATTCTATTTTAGCTATTGCAACTTTAGCTTTTGGAATAGGTGGAATTACTTTACTACCATTTGGTGGTGTTGGAGGATGGCTCGAGCATACATTCGAAAGCTACTTAAGCAAATTACCAGGAATGGAACACTCATCCACTTTATTAGAAGTTGAATTAGCGATACCAAAAGATCTGGCAGTAATGATAACAATAGGAACATCATTAACTGTTCTTGCAATAGGTGCCTTTATTGCTTATAAAATATATATTCAAAGAGTAATAGATCCCGTCAAACTTATTGGATCTAAAGGAATTCTAAAGTCATTATGGAACTTTTTATTTAGAAGATGGTACATTAATGCTTTCTTCTATAAAGTCTTTGTAGATCCAACTATATCGTTCAGCAAATGGGCTTTAAAATATATAGAATTAGGAGGAATAGACAAGTTCAACTACGTATTGGCAAACGCTATTAAAGGCTTTTCGAATCGTTTCAGAAGAACACACACAGGTTTCTTGAATTATAACATCATAGGGATGATAATTGGATTAATTCTCCTTTTAATAATAGTATATATGGTTATGGTGTGATGATATGATACTAGAAGATAAAAGCTTCATATTACTCCAGGCGATAATTGTACCTATTGCATTTTCTATTGTAGCTTTAGCTCTTGGTAAGCATCTTAAAGAAAAGACTGGTTGGCTATCGACCATCATCTTGTTATATTCTACTGCTCTCATTGGATACGCTCAATTAATGCTCTTTTTAGAGCCAGAGCTAGAAGCTATGGAAGCATCTTACTTATGGCTTCCTGATATTGGAGGTCTAAGCCTTGGTAGCTTTACTTTAAGGGCTGATGGTCTAAGCACACCTATAGCTTTTATCATATCCATACTTTGCACATTAATATCAGTATACTCGATAAAATATATGGAGCATGAGCATGCTCTAGGTCAGTACTTTGCACTATACCTCTTATATGCATCTGGTATGATAGGTACTGTTCTTGTTACAAACCTTGCTGCCTTCTTTCTGTTCTTCGAACTCATGTTAATACCATCCTGGGCTCTTATAGGAGTTTGGGGAACGGGAATGAAAGAAAGAATAGCCTTCAAGTATTTTATGTTCACAGAAGCTGGAGCGCTTTCTCTGCTTGCTGGCATAGTTACTACTGGCTTCATAGCAAAAACCTTTGAAATATTCAAAGTATCCCAAGGTATGGTAGGTGTAGAGTTAGGAGTTCAAATCGCTATAGTTACAGCCATATTATTAGGTTTATTCGTTAAGATGGCAATATTCCCACTTCATACATGGCTTCCAGATGCTCATGCTGAAGCTCCAACACCAATAAGTGCTTTACTTTCACCTGCTATGATAGGAATAGGTGGATACGCTGCTATAAGAATAGTATATACAGGATTTCCAGAAGTCGTTAAAGCTCAAACACCACAATTTATGTTGATACTATCAGTTTTAGCATTAATAACCATGACTTATGGAGGTTACATGGCCTTAGCTCAAGATGATATAAAGAGACTTCTTGCATTCTCGAGCATAAGCCAGATGGGTTATATGCTATTTGGGATAGCCTCAGTATCAACTATAGGCGTAGTTGGTGCCGTCTTGCTTTATGTCAGTCATGGTTTAGGAAAGGCAGTCCTCTTTTTAGTCTCAGGAGTTTTAATGCATGAGTTCAAGACTAGAAGTATAAAAGAGTTAGGTGGACTTGCATCAAAGATGCCTTATACCGCTATAGCTACACTAATAGGCTTTCTTGGATTAATGGGCTTTCCTTACATAATAGGCTTCTGGGCTGAACTATACATATTTACAGGTGCTATGTATACTGCTCTTCAGGGCTTCAGCCATATCATTGAGCCGAATTCAATTCGAGTATTGATAACAGCTTTAGCTATAATTGCATCTATATTGACTGCTAGCTACGGTCTATGGACTGTTAGAAGAGTCTTCTACGGTCAGCCTACGGAGAAGACTATGCATGCAAAAGAAGGATCTATGATAATGATCATCCCTATAATGATTCTTGCTGCTCTCTCTTTAATACTAGGCATATACCCAGGACTAATGGCTTCTAGTGCATCAAGATATATATCAGAACTTCTTGAAAGTATAAGCTGATTCGAGAATCTTGTAAAAAGCCGGGGGCAGGATTTGAACCTGCATAAAGCGGGTCTCTATTTAGAATTTTATCTGCAGCCCACCGCCTAACCACTCGGCCACCCCGGCTCAAAATTTCATCCGATAAGATTTTTGTATAAGATAAGCTTGCTATAAACTTTATGTCAATTATGCTATTCTTTTTATTTATGAGTTTTTGCAAACTCTATGCATGCAGGATATATTTGGCTATATTATTATCTACCTATCAGTAGGTAACATTCATTTAATGTTTATTACATATAAAATTTATTACCTATATAGGGATAGACCGATCAAAGGAAAGATGATTAATTGGTTATAGAATTAAGAAAATTTAAGAAGCATCCTTTATCAGAAGTTATAGAAAAACTTAGACATGCTTATATTGATTTAGGCTTCAAAGAGGTTTATAACCCAATATTTATTGAAGAAAAAGAAATTTATAAGCAATGGGGGAATGAGGCTCCAACTATACTCGATAGATGTTTTTATCTTGCAACCCTTCCTAGACCTGATATAGGGATCAGTAAAGATAAACTCGATCAACTAAAAAAAATCGGTTTCAACCTTGAACAGGAGAAGAGGATAGCATTACAAAGTATCTTTCACGATTATAAGAAAGGATTGTTTAATGGAGAAGATTTAATCCCTAAGATTGCTGAGGTTCTCTTAATTGATGAGGATAAAGCTTCAATGATTCTAAGCGCTTTTCCTGAACTAAAACAAAAAAGAGCTAAAGTTACTAATCTTACTCTTAGAAGTCATATGACCTCAGGATGGTTCTTAACATTAAAGGAATTTCAAAATGAAAAACTTCCAGTAAAGCTTTTTTCTATAGATTTATGCTTCCGTAGAGAACAGACTTTAGATGCAACTCATCTTAGGAGTTATCACTCAGCTTCAAGTGTTGTAATGGATGAAGAATTAAAACTAGAGGATGCAAAGAGCATTGCAGAAGGATTATTAAATTCTTTTGAAATAAAAGAGATAAAGTTTGTGAAGAAAAAAAGGAGTGCAAGCTACTATGAGAAAGATACTGAAACTGAAGTCTTTGTAAGAGCAAAAAGTGAAAGTGATTGGGTAGAAGTCATAGATTTTGGAATATATAGCAACGTTGTTCTTAAAAAATATAAAATCTTTTATCCTGTCTTGAATCTAGGACTTGGTGTAGAGAGGCTTACAATGGCTATATATGGCTTTTCAGACATTCGTAAATTGGTCTATCCACAGTTCTATACTGAGTTGCAGCTATCTGATTTAGAGATTGCATCTTCAATCACTATTGACAAAATTCCTAGAACTGAAGCCGGAAAAAGAATACAGGCTGCCATTATAGAAGCATGTGAAAAGTATGGAGATAATCCTAGCCCCTTTGAATATATTGTATATGATGGTAAAATGCTTGGTAGGAGGGTGATAGTGAAGCTTTTCCAAAATGAAGAAGGAAAGAAGCTTTTAGGGCGAGCAGCCTTTAATAATATAGTGGTTTATGATGGGAACATATTAGGAGTTCCAAAAGAGGATAGAGATTTCTCAAAAATGGAATTGATAAAGAATGCAAGAGAGCGTGGAGTACCAGTTGGAATAAGATATATAGATTCTTTAGCTGCATTTGTAGCCAGTAGCATAGAAGAAGCCATAAAATCAGGTAAAAATGATTTTATTATAAAGAGGACTATGGTCAGTACATCTGGAGAACTTAACATTAAAGTTGGAGAAGATGCATTAAAATTTATCACAAGTAAGAATAAAAGAATCGATTTAAGAGGACCTGTCTTTATGATGGTAAGGGTCCAGATAGAATGATTTTAAATGCAAACTCTATACTCACGTTTGACCGTAAAGTGTAAATACGGTAGAATACGTAAGACAATGCACGATGGAGTTGCCTCTACGTGAAGGATGAAGACCCTTTAACTCTTTCCATACTTATGGAAAGAATGAAAAATTACTATTATCAAATAGAGGAGGCTATAAAAGTCGAATTAAATCGTTATAAAGGCTCAAATTTTTACAGTTCTTTACTTTACGCTTCAGAAGGAGGAAAAAGGATTAGACCGATACTCCTTTTACTCTCAGCAGAGAGCATAGGAAGAATTAACGATGATCCTTTGCCTGTTGCCGTAGCTGTAGAGCTATTACATACAGAATCTATAATTCATGATGATATATTGGACAATGAGACTTTTAGGCGTGATAGACCTGCTTTTCATATCAAATATGGTTTAGGTGCATCCCTCTTAACTGCTGACTTTGTCTTTGGGATAATACTCGAAATAGCTTCAAGATATAGGGATAAAAGAATAGCAAAAGAGCTATCGTCAGTAGCTCTTCGTATGTGTGAAGGTGAATTTAGAGAATTGAATATAGATCCAAAAACTCATCGATTAAGTTGGGAGGAATATATAGAATTGATATCACAAAAAACTGCCTCACTTTTCGAAGTTTCTGCAAAGATAGGTGGAATAGTTGGTGGAGGTAATGAGAACGAGATTGAAACTTTATCCGACTATGGTCGCTTTCTTGGAATAGCTTATCAAATTCAGGATGATATCCAAGATTGGGGCAAAGAAGATAAAATAGTTAATGCATTAAACATAAAGCAAAATGACAAAATAACTTATTTAAGAGATATGTCTGAGCTTTATGCCATAGAAGCCAAGCAAAGATTAAAATTCTTAAAAGATACTCCAGCAAAGAAGAATTTAATCGATCTTGCAGATTTTATAATTCCACATCGATCTTAAGGCTAGAGAGTGCTGTTTTGTATCTTATTTATACTTTGCTTTTTCTAATGTAAAAATCATTCTTTATCTTTTTCCCTGTCTTCTTCTCCCATTCTTCAATCGAAATACCGAAATCTTTCTGAATTTTATCTCTGTACCATTCGGGGATAACATTGAATGCACAAAATGGTATTATCGAGCCATTTGGGACTAAATAATGGATTCCACATCTCCTAACCCTCTCAATATCGTAATTATATTTATCCATAAAGTGCATCATTCCTATGAAAAGTGTCTTATAGTGGAACTCTCCTAAAGCCTCATAATTGTGCTTTATAAGAATGTTGAATATAATCTTTGATAGGTTTAATCCTTTAGGTTGCTTATCTTTATCTATAAATTTACCGAGTTTTGAAAGAACCTTTATAGCCACCCAGTATCTATTCTTGCCTTTTTTTATTTCTTCAGCTTTCTCATTTAGATATTCGAACAATCCATCTATGTCTACGAATTTAGTTATAGGAATTAACTTATCATCTTCTTTAAAAACATATGTTGCTGCACCACAAGCAAAGTGAACAGAAAGTTCATATTGAGCTCTTCGTGTTATAGCTTCTATGAATCTTGTAATATAACTTGTGCAAGGTACTGGATAAAAATCATCTTTATTAATTTCGCCATTAGTTTGCTCCTCTATTCTCTGAATTAAATCAGGAATAGTTATCCTATATTTATCACGTTCAGCTCTTGTTAACCTGCCAGTTAAGGATACAGGCTGAAAGTTAACTCCTCTTATTATGTCTATATTCTTTGATGCAAAATTGATTATTCCACCAACTTCATGATCGTTAATGCTTTTTATGATTGTTGGAACTAAAACTATACCAAGTCCCGTACTTCTACAATTTTCTAATATACTAGGAATCTCCCAATGATTCTTAAAGTTCGTTTCTGGTGTTAAACCATCAAAACTAAGATAAACGGTATTAACGCCTGCCTCTCTAACTCTTCTCGCTAAATTAGGATCTATCCCAAGCTTTATACCATCTGTGTTTAACTGAACATGATCTATACCTTCTTCTTTAATGATCTTTATTATTTCTATTAAATCATCTCTAAGGCAAGGTTCACCTCCTGTTAGTTGAACTGCATTCCCAGGAACTGGTCTCTCATTCCTTAGATTTCTTACCATCTCTCTTATTTGTTCTAAGCTTGGTTCATAGACATATCCTGCTTTCTCAGCATAAAAGAAGCAGTACCAACAAGATAAATCACACCTATTCGTAACAACTATATTTGCTAAAGTTGTGTGAGTAAGATGATCCTTACAAAGACCACAATCAGAAGGGCAGTTTACAACTTCTTTTTTTATACTTGGGTTCTTTATTCCCCTACCTTCAAAGCTGAATTTACTAGCCTTAAGATACATATCATAAGAACCCCAGTATAGCTCCTCAGTTTTACCATGAGTTTTGCATTCTCTTTTAATCCAAACCTTCCCATCTTTTTCGAAGATCTCTGCTGGTAGAACTTCATTGCACTCAGGACATATGCTTTGAGTTTCTCTTATAATAATCATGTTCTCACTTAAGGGTAAGAGGATAATATAGATTTATTTGTTCTTTTTTATACAGTTAGTCAATTAACAAGTATTAATGCTAATTTAGAGAGAATAAAAGAAATTAAGGAGTTCAGGTTTACGAAAATTAGATAAGGTTTTTATCACATTATTGAGCAGAAGGTAAGGATAGTATTCTCTTCTTGAAGATATATAAAGTTCTGAGTAATTAAAGAAGGAAGGTTAAGCATACGACCTAATTATTACCTGAAGTCTTATCTTTTGCTTATGGATTACAAAACTTAGAATTGAGAGTGTATTAGAAGTAATGAGCAACAAATTCTTGAATTTCAACTCCTTTACAAAAGAGGAGATTTTTATAGAAAGCTTGAAATCCGGATAGTCAGGGAAAGTTTGACATTACTGAGCAAGAATATAAAATGCTAGAAAGATCGAAGGAAGAGTTGCTAACATTTCTCCTAACCAACACGATAATAAACTTATCTCAAATAGTTTAACGGAACTCTCCAGAAAAGGAGTTAATATAATGAGTACTAAAACTGTAGAGAAAGAATTAAAGAAGTTAAGTTTTACTGAGATTAGAGTTAGAGATTAAATATTTAACAAGAGAAATTATTATTTCTTTTAGGAGAAAAGGAATGATGAATTAAATCTGACTATCTAGTTAAATCGTATAAAACCTTCAAACTCTCAAAGAATTAATTTAAACATATATGGAATTTTGATTAGAGCCAAAGATAACCTCATACTCTCTCAAGAAACTTTCAGGAGAGTCTGAAGCATGTATCGCGTTTTCTGTTATACTTTTCGCAAAGTCACCACGTATAGTACCTTTTGGAGCCTCTTTAGGGTTTGTAGGTCCTATCATCTTCCTTACTGTTTCAACAGCATTTTTCCCTTCAATCAAAGCTGCTACTATTGGACCAGATGTAATAAATGAGACTAAATCGTTAAAGAAAGGCTTATTCATATGAACGTCATAGAACCTTCTTGCATCTTTCTCAGACAATTTCATCATCTTTAGCTTTACAATTTTGAAACCTTTATCTTCAAACCTTGATAAAATAGCTCCTATAAGTCCTCTTTTAACCGCATCTGGCTTAATAAGGATTAACGTTCTATCGCTCATCAACCTTTCCCTTTCTTATAAAAAGTAGTCCACTTTAACTTATGGGGGTCTCTTTTTAGCTTTAATGCATTTTTTCTACACTTTGATGAGCAGTACCAGTATATTGATCCATCGTTCTTAACAAGCATTATACCATAACCTAAGGGTACATCCTTACCACAAAAGTTGCACTTTTTCTGAGTGAGCATAAACCAACGCCTATTTTATTTTTTTAGCTTCTCTTTCCGTTTCTCTAAGCATCAATATATCTCCTAATCTAACAGGACCCTTAACGTTTCTAGTCAGTATCCTACCTTTGTCTTTTCCCTCCATTATCCTTACTCTAACTTGTGTAATTTCTCCTGCTACTCCTGTTCTTCCTACTATCTGCAATACCTCAGCTGGCGTGAGTTCTTCTTCGCTCGATTGGCTCATAAAGAGCACCTTTGATATTCATGCAAGAATAGGAGAATATAAACATTCGTACAATATTTAAGTTTATTAAGTAATAAACTTGAAATGCAATATAACCATGTTAAGATAAGCTATTAAGAGATAGTTAGGTTGTTATAAGCTTATTATTCAAGTATAAAGGAAGGTGAGAACTTATTTTAATCAAATTAATTCAAAAAGTAATTTTTTATTAGTTTTATTTATAAGTTAAGAGATGTGATAATTTAGTGAACAAATACTTAGAGCTAAAGACTAAATTATCATCGATAGAAATTCTCAAGCTTATGAAAGAGGATCGTTCTTACAAGGAGTTATCATCAATTTTAGGGCTTTCAGCACCAATACTGAGCAGGTATATAAATGGTCATGTCCTTCCAAACTTAGAAAGATCGAAGAGAATCATAGAAACCTTCAAAGATCAATTAACTAATTTGATAAAGGAAAGGATAAGATTTGAGGATGGGAAAATCTTTAACCATTCTGCTGTGCTTTATAATCCAAACCTTCTTGACAAAATAAGCAAGTTAGCTTTTTACGAATTTAGCTCTGTAAAAGTGGATAAAGTACTAACTGTTGAAACTGATGGTATTCCTTTAGCTGTTGAAGTTAGTAGAGAGTTTGGTGTAAATTTTGTTGTTGCAAAGAATAGAAAGGAAATGGGTATAAAAGACTTCATAGAAGTGAGAAGGATCTTTAGTTCAGGAGCTTATTCTTACCTTTTCATACCTAAAGGCTCGATTGAACAAGGCGAGAATGTGTTGGTAGTTGATGATGTTATAAGAACAGGATTTACTTTAGAAACCCTTTTAGAGGTTTGTAAAAAGTGTAGAGCAGAGCCAATAGGGATCTTTGCTATAATCTGTTTTAAGGATACTTTGAGCAAGTTAAGACAGAGATTAAATTATCCTATAAAAGTCGTAGTGAGTATATAATTTTAACATAATTATGTTAAAAAAGTTGGTGTTATAAGAGAATATTTTTAAATAAATAGTGTAATAAAAATTACTATAAGGATCACAGTATGATCTTGAGTCAAAATATGAAGACTTATCTTGTTAAAGTAATTATAGAGAATAAAGCAAGTGCAAGAGACCCTGAGGGAGAAACTATTCTCAAGGATCTTTTAATAAAGGGAGGTTACGAACAGGTTAAAGCAGTAAGAACAGCTAAGTTATTAAAGATGTGGATTGAAGCTAAGAATGAAAAAGATGCAAAAGAGATTGTATCAAGGTTATGTGATGAGTTAAGAATCTATAATCCTGTAGCTCATGTATGCTCTATAAATGTAGAAGGAGAATAGAAATGAGAGTGGCAGTAATTCAGTTTCCAGGTAGCAATTGTGATTTTGATACTTTTTATGTTTTAAATAATGTTATGAAGGTTAAAGCAGATCTTGTATGGCATAAGAAGGATGATTTACGTTGCTATAGTGCTGTTATACTACCTGGAGGTTTCTCTTATGGAGATAGATTAAGAGCTGGGGTAATAGCAGCCTACAGCCCTGTTATGAAAGAAGTAAGGAGAATGGCAAAAGATGGTTGCCCTGTACTTGGAATATGTAATGGTTTTCAGATTTTAGTTGAGGCTGGTTTGCTTCCAGGAGCATTACTAAGAAATTCTTCTCTAAAATTCATTTGTAAGTGGGTAAACCTTGCTATTGTAAGCAATAAAGCCATTTTTACTTATAATCTCAAGAAGAATCATTTGCTAAGAATGCCTATTGCCCATAATGAAGGGAGGTATTTTATCGATGAGGATAGCCTTAAAGAACTCTATAAAAGAAATCAAATAATACTCAAATATGTTGATGAAAATGGTAAGGCTACTGAATTAGCAAACCCGAATGGATCGATAGATAACATAGCAGGCATTTGCAATGAGGAAGGTAACGTATTTGGTTTAATGCCTCATCCCGAGAGAGCTTCTGAAAAGTTGTTAAGCTCCTTTAATACAGATGATGGAATAGTGATCTTTTCATCTATGATCGATTATATAAATAGAAGGTGAATCCATTTGGTTGTATTAAACTCGATCCTTGTAGGGTTAACTGAGGATGAAATAAAAGAAGTAAGAAAGATGCTTGGTAGAGAGCCTAACCATTTAGAGTTAGCTATGATAGATGCAGAATGGTCTGAGCATTGTAGCTATAAATCTTCAAAGCCTCTTTTAAAGCAATTGCCAACAAAGGGACCTAGAGTGATAATAGGACCTGGTTATGATGCTGGAGTCGTGGATGTTGGTGATGGTTATATAGTAACTTTACACATAGAGAGTCATAATCATCCATCTGCCATCGATCCTTATGGAGGTGCAGCAACAGGGATAGGAGGAGTTTTAAGGGACATTCTTTGCATGGGTACGAGACCTATTGCTTTACTAGATTCCCTTAGGTTTGGGAACATAGAAGAGAGTGCTCATTCTAGATGGCTCTTTAAGCATGTTGTAAGAGGAATAAGTGATTATGGTAATTGTGTTGGAGTCCCAACAGTTGCAGGAGAGGTTGAGTTCGATAATTGCTTTGAGAGGAATTGCCTTGTAGATGTAATCTGCTTAGGATTGGGAAAGATTGAAGATCTTGTGTTAGCTGAGGCAAAGCATCCTGGTGATGCTATAATCCTAGTTGGTGGGAGTACAGGAAGAGATGGTATTCATGGTGTGACCTTTGCATCTAGAGTTTTAACTGAAAAATCTGATAAGGAGAGATCAGCAGTTCAAATTCCAGATCCATTCATGAAGAAATTAATCATAGAGGCAACTTTAGAAGCTGTTGCAACAGGTCATGTAAGAGGACTTAAAGATTTAGGAGGAGGAGGATTAACTTGTGGTTTATCAGAGATGGCAGATAAAGGTGGATGTGGTATTGATATAGAGTTATCAAAAGTTCATCTCCGTGAGAAAGATCTTAGTCCAATAGAGATAATGATTTCAGAATCCCAAGAGAGAATGGTCTTCATAATCGAGCAAGGATATGAAAAAGAAGTCTGTAAAGTATTTGATAAGTATGAGTTACCCTATAGCATAATAGGAAGGGTTACTGATAGTGGTAATTTAGTCGTAAAAATGAATGGAATAGAGTTAGCTAACCTCCCTGTTAATATTGTGGCAAACGCACCTATCATCAATAGAAAAGCTGTTGAACCAGATTACATAAAGAATTTAAAAATTATAGAAAAGCCAACTTTACCATCGAATCTTTCATCAGTTTTATTAAAGTTGCTTAATTGTCCAAGTATAGCTAGTAAAAATTGGGTTTATGAACAGTATGATTATGAAGTTGGCATAAGAACAGTAGTAAAGCCAGGTCAAGGAGATGCTTCAGTATTGAGGTTGCCTAATGGAACCTTCTTGGCTATAAAAGTTGATGGGAATAGTAAGCATTGTTATATCGATCCTTATAATGGTGCAGCAGGATGCTTATCTGAGGTATGTAGAAATTTATTATCTGTAGGAGCAGAACCATTAGCCTTTGTTGACCATCTACAATTCGGAGATCCAGGAAATCCTGAAGTATTTTGGACTTTCAGTGAGTCTGTAAGAGGATTAGCAGATTACTCTAAAGCAATAGGTTTGCCATGTATAGGAGGTAAGGTTAGCTTTTACAATGAGGATAAAGTAAAAAATATAGCTATAAAGCCATCTCCAGTTGTAGCAGCTATAGGAATAATAGAGAAGAAAGAATGGATTACAACAATGAACTTTAAACATGATGGTGACTATATTGTAATTTTAGGCGAGACTAAGTCAGAAATGGGTGGATCAGAGTATTATGAGTATATTCATGGCTTGACTGGAGGAATAGTACCAAAAATAGATTTTGTTAAAGAGAAGGCAACGATGAATGTTGTTATAAATGCTATAAGAAAAGGGTTTGTTAAGGCTGTTCACGATGTATCGAAAGGAGGAATAGCAGTAGCATTAGCAGAAATGTGTATATCTGGAAGAATTGGTGCTTCTATTAACTGCATGAATATCCCTAATAATGGTATTAGAATAGATGAGATTCTATTCTCAGAGACTCATTCTAGGTTTATATTAGAGACTGATTCTGAGAATGTAAATAAATTACTAGAGATTGTAAAAAATGCTGGAATTGCATATAACATTATTGGTAGAGTTGGAGGAGAGGCTTTAAGATTCTATGAGAATGAAGAAGAATTGATACACATAACTCTATCAGATTTAGAGGATAGATGGCTGAATTCTATTCCAAAGTGCATGGGTGAAATTTAATGAGGGAAAAATGTGGAGTAATTGGTGCTTATTCCTTTGAAGATTTTGATATATCAAAAATATTAGTTAGAGGTCTTGAGAGTCTTCAGCATAGAGGTCAAGAATCGTGGGGAATAGCTGTAGTTGGTTACGATGCCTTTAAGAAACTCGGCTTAGTATTAGAAGATCCTGAAGATTACTATAGCATCGAGAGGATGAAGGGAAATGTAGGAATAGGTCATGTTAGATATTCAACAAAAGGTAAAACAACGATAGAGAATGCTCATCCTATAAAGATAGGAAAATCCTTTTTCATATCTCATAATGGTACTATAGCAAATTTTGATGAGTTGATGAATAAGGTATCGAAAGAGAATACAATCTTAAGTTCAGTAACGGATACAGAGTTGATTGGTATAAGGTTAAAGCAATTATACAATCAGAATAAGGATTGGCAGACTTCATTTAAAATCTTAAGCAAAGAATTGAGTGGTTCTTATTCGATGGTTATATTGACTGAAAAGGGAGAGCTTTTGGCAGCAAGGGATGAAAAAGGATTTAGACCTCTTTGCATAGGATATCAAGAAGATACGAAAACTTATTTTATAGCCTCAGAAAGTTGTGCTCTTGACTCTATTGGAGCAAATTTAGTAAGAGATGTAAAGCCTGGTGAACTAGTTAAGATAGATAAAAACGGTCTCTCGACTTTTATGTTTTGTGATGAGGAAAAGCATGCTTACTGCCCCTTTGAATATACATACTTCTCCCATCCAAGTTCATATCTTGAGGGAATTAGCGTGTACCTTGCTAGAAGTAGAATTGGTGCTGAGCTAGCTAAGAAGTATCAATTAGAAGGGGATGTGATAATACCAGTTCCAGATTCTGCAAGACCTGCTGCAAGAGGATTTTCTGTAGAATCAAAAATTCCTTTTGAAGAAGGATTAATGAAAGATAGGTATAGAAAGAGAGGTAGTTTAAGGAGCTTTATAGAACCTATTCAGAAAAGAAGAGAGGAGATAGTAAAGAAGATAAGTGCTGTGAGAGCTGTTGTTGATGGAAAGAATGTAATAGTTGTTGATGATAGTATTGTTAGGGGCACTAGTTCATTGATAATTGCTGATATATTAAAAAAAGCAGGAGCGAAGAAGATAAGTTTTGTAATTACATTTCCTCCAATAAGATATCCTTGTTATGCTGGGATAGATTTTCCTACTCAAGAAGAACTCATTGCTTATAGATTCTGCAAAGATAAAGACGATCTAAATTACATAAATGAAATGGTTGCTTTCGCCCTTAACGTAGACTTTGTTGGTTACAACGATATAGAGGGATTAAGTAAAGCTATAGGCTTACCTCCTAGTGAGTTTTGCTTCTCATGTGTAACAGGAGACTATTCTTGCCTTAAATGTACTCCAAAATTTAAAAGTAGAGAGGAGATGAAAGGATAGTTGGCTGGAATCTTTGGCTTTTATACCTTTGGTGAAGGAAGGGAGAATTGGGATTCAAAAAGGTTCATCTATTATGGCTTGAGTTCTCTTCAAGGAAGAGGTCAAGAAGCAACAAGCTTTACTGTTTATAACTATGAATCTAACTCGCTAATTTGGATCTCTGGGAATGGCTTTGTAGAAGATCTGTTTGAGAAGATAAAGCAAGAAGATGTTAAAGGCTTTCTAGGGATTGGGCAAGTATCTACAGATAAGGAAGATTATGTGATAAGAGTAGATAATCCTGTATCGCTTGCTTTAGCGGGTGATGGAAAGCCAGCGTTACATGAGAAAAGACAAATAGCATTTCAAATTTTTGCTGAGAAGCTCTCTAAAGAATTAGATGAACAGAAAGATCCTATTGATGCTACTATAAAATTAATAGAGCAAATAAAAGGAGGCTATTCTTTTATTGCATTAACGAAAGATCAGAAAATGATCTGTGGTAGAGATATTCATGGAATAAAGCCGTTAGAAGTTGGAGCGATAGGATTTGATATAGGAGCTGTAGCATCTGAGAGTTCAGCTCTTGATGTGATAGGAGCAGAACACTCAGGATATGTAAAACCTGGAGAAGTAGTTGTATTAGATCCTTTGAGTATTTGTAGAAAATGTCTATTTAAAAATAAAACTGCATATTGTAGTTTTGAGTATGTGTATCTTGCAAGACCTGATTCTTATCTTAACTCTATTCCTGTTAGCAAGGTTAGAGAGATGATAGGTAAAAGATTAGTGCAGGAGAATCCTGTAAAAGCTGATGTAGTTATAGGAGTTCCTGATACTGCTATACCATTCGCTATGGCATACTCAGAGCATAGTGGTATTCCTATAAAGCTTGGTTTCACTAGAACCGGAAGGCATGTGAGAAGTGCCATAAAACCTAGCCAATTTGAGAGAATAGTTGGAGTTCAATTAAAGTTAAACCCTATCAGAGCCTCTATAGATGGAAAAGATGTAGTTCTTATAGATGATAGCATAGTCAGGGGCAATACATTAAGGAATACTGTTTACAATCTAAAAAGAAAAGGTGCTAAAAAGGTTCATGTTAGAGTAGGAAGTCCTCCTTTAATTGCTCAATGTCCTTTCGGGACAGAAGTTCCTCAAGAAGATGAATTAATAGGTAGAGCTTTATCGAGTAGTGAAATAGCTGAGATTATTGGTGCTGATACATTTGCCTATTTATCTATTGATGGATTAGTAGAATCTATAGGCTTACCAAAAAATTCTCTCTGTCTCGGTTGCTTTACAGGAAATTATCCAGAGGAATCTTTATGAAGATAATGGGAGTAGGAAATGCAGCAAGAGAACATGCAATAGCAGAAGCTTTGGAAAGAAGCAAATATCATCCAAAAATATTCTGGTTGGCTGAGATAAGAAATCCAGGAATTTTTGAAATATGTAAAAGGACGGGAGGAGATTTTACTCTATCAAAGACTACGGAACCTGAAAAAGTTGTAAGTTATGCTGAAAGATGGGGAGTAGACTTTGTTATAATTGGACCTGAAGAACCAAACTTTCATGGAGTTCCTGATGAATTAGAGAAAAGAGGAATACCATGTGTTGGAGCTAGTAAAGATTTAGCCATGATAGAGATGTCAAAGGCTGATATGAGAAGATTACAATGGGAATATGGAATAAAAGGTAAACTTCTATTCAAGACCTTCAAGTCTTCTCAAGATGCTTATATGGTTTTAGAAAAATATTCTGATACTCTAACTTGGTTACAGAATGTTGCATTAAAGCCTGCAAGGCAAGCTGGTGGTAAGGGTGTTAAAGTTGTAGAAGATCAGCAACTTTACCTTCATGATGAGAAGCAAAGGTTTAAGTCTAGGCATGCTGATTGGTTGGAAGATTATATGAAGAGCTACTCAGATATAGATGATAAAATACTTGTAGAAGAAAAGGTTTGGGGTCCTGAATATACTTTGCAATGCTTTACAGATGGTAAAAGCATAAAAGGCATGCCTTTAGTACAAGATAATAAGCACGCTCATGAGTTCGATATAGGCACAGAAACAGGTGGAATGGGCTCTATATCTGGTCCAGACTTTAATTTACCATTTATAACAAAGGAAGAATATGATGAATCTCTTGAGATAGTTAAATCATTAGTTCAAGCTATACAGGACAAAACTGGCAAGAGTTACCATGGAATAGTAGCTGGTCAGATGATGTTAACAGAGATCGAAGGCCCTACAATAATAGAGATGTATTCTAGATTCGGTGATCCTGAAGCTTTGAATGTTTTAAGCACATTAAAGACCGATTTTGTTGATATCTGCTTGGCAATACTTGATGGAGAATTATCAAAGTTGAACATAGAATTTGATAAGAAGGCAACGGTTGTAAAAGCCGTAGCGCCTAAAGGTTATCCTGATTATAGAGAATTAGCAAAGAACCATCCTGTTTTTGTTGATGAGAAAGCGATAGAACAAGAAGGTTGTAAGTTTTACTGGGGTAGTGCAGATTTAAATGAAGATGGTAAAATTTTATCTGCTGGTTCAAGGTTAATTGAAATTCTTGCTATTGCTGATGACATGCAAGAAGCCAGTAGAATGATTGATAATTGCATACCTTATGTTAAGCTTTTAGATGGTTGGGGATTATTCTATAGAAGTGATATAGGTTCTTATGAGTTATTAAGTAAGAGAATTGATGTTGCAAATCGTGTTAGAAGGCTTTATCAGTATAGAAGAGAAAAGGGTATATTAGGGAAGAGGATAGATTGGTTACCAAAAGTTGGGAAGATAGACCCAGTAACAATGCTTAAAAGTGAATTATCGAAAAAGTAAAATAGATGGTAGAATGGAAGTTGCGGTAATAGCAGGTAGTAAATCGGATCAACATATTCTAGATGAAGTATGTGAGGTTCTAAAATATTTTCAAGTTAAATATGATGCAAAGATTTTATCAGCCCATAGAAATCACAAAGAGCTAGAAGATTACATAATGAATTCAAAAGCTGATTTATTCATAGCTATAGCAGGTTTATCAGCTCATCTACCAGGATTCATAGCATCTATAACCACAAAGCCAGTAATCGGAGTTCCAGTGTCGTCAAAGCTCGGAGGACTTGATGCATTGTTATCAATAGTGCAAATGCCATCAAAAGTTCCAGTTGCTTGTGTTGGGATAGATAATGGCAAGAATGCAGCCCTACTGGCTATAGAGATACTTAGCATAAAGTACCTTGAACTAAAAGAGAAATTATCTAAATATAGATCTGGTGAGATTTTATGAATAAAGAAGGAAAACTTCAAAAAAGACAAGGTCAAGGATATTGGTAATAATGGATTACTCTTTGTATTTAGTGTAGGATCAGCTTTTGATGTTGTTCTTTCTTTTATACCAGGTAAAGGAGATACTTTGCAAGATGAACTTATATCTGAAACTAAAAAGATACATATCAGTCTTTAAGAGGATAATTTGAAATTTAATTGATAAATATGAAAAGGCTCACATATGCTAAAGCTGGCGTTAATCTGAATGAAGTAAATAAAATACGTAAGGATATTATAAAGCAACTACACGACACTTTAAAAATAAGAAAAGGCAAATTTGGAGGAGCATTAATTAATATAGGACATTATGCTGGTATGATAGACATTGGCGATAAAGCGTTAACAGTTCATGCTGATGGTGTAGGAACAAAGGTTCTCATAGCTCAGATGATGGATAAGTATGATACTATAGGAATTGATTGTGTAGCTATGAACGTTAACGATATAATATGTTTAGGATCAGAACCACTAGCCTTAATCGATTACTTAGCTCTTGAGAAGCCTAATAGAAAAATTGTAAAAGAGATAATGAAAGGTCTTGTGAAAGGTGCAAATGAAGCTCAAATCTCGATTGTTGGTGGAGAAACTGCAATAATGCCAGATGTAATAAAGGGTATTAATGGCAAGGGCTTCGATCTTGTTGGCTTAGCAATAGGTGTAGTGGATAAAGATAAAGTAATAGATGGTAAGAATTTGAGGCATGGCGATTTAGTGATAGGGATTGATAGCTCAGGAATCCATTCCAATGGTTTATCTCTTGCAAGAAAAGCATTACTTAAAAAATACAAAATTGATCAATTCATACCAGAGCTTGGAAGGAGTATTGGAGAAGAGTTATTAATTCCAACAAGAATTTATGTTAAGCCAATCCTTGAAGTATTAAAAAAATGTGAAGTTCATGGACTAGCTCATATAACTGGTGGAGCATTCTCAAAGCTCAAAAGATTATCTCTAAAGCCAAAGATAGGTTTCTTACTTGATAATATGCCTGAGCCATTACCAATTTTCCAATTAATTCAAAAAGAAGGTAATATTTCTAAGAAAGAAATGTATAGAACCTTTAATATGGGTATAGGTTTTTGTGTTTGTACACCAAAAAATGAGGAGGATAGAATAGTTAAAATATTGTCAAATTATGGCTTGAGTGCAAGGACCATTGGTAAGATTGTTGAAAATCCTGGGGTAATTGTAGGGAATATTAGTTTATAATAGAAAGAGATGTAAGAATTGGCTAAAAGGTACAAAAAGAGCCTATAGAGCTTATACTAGGCTCTTATTCTACTTTAGATGCTGCATCAGGAGCTAGAAACTATAGACTAAAAAGAATTATTTACACAACGAAGGGAAGAACCATTAAATTTGTATTGAAGGAGTAGCAAGATATATTCCAGGCTACTCTATAAATTTCCTTCATCCCGTTAAGTTCATATAGTATGAGCGAATAGGAGTCTTTCTGTTTTCAAAAGCATCTAAAGCTTTTTTGATACAGCTAAAAGGGTTGAGTTTATGTAGGGGGAGGTGGTGGCGGAGGAAGTATAGGAGGAGCAACTTCCACCTTTCTTAAGGCAGCAATCAGCATTACGATCGCTGCAACTAATGCTAACCAAAAGCCAAAAGATAAATAAGTTGAATAATTCGCAATTATCCCGTAACCTAAATTTATGGTTCCGCTGGAGAATAAACCTAACCCCGTAAAGGACATATCGAATTCTAAAAGTTGTCTTTGCAGGTCTAATAACCCCATCTGTAAACCTGCTGCAAAGATTATTATTGAGAGTAAGGCAAGTAACCCACCACTAATAAGAAACTTCCTGCTATATTTTGTCACACTACCCACTATCCCTAGTAAACCACCTATTACGATTAGAATGAGAGCTGCCCAACCAAACCATATATCCATAGGAATCGTTTCTGATAATCCTATCATTGATGCCTTTGCTTGGTATGGGTATATCGAAACTTCTCCGCTTATTGTTATTCCCATCTCTGTAACTGAAAGTGACAGCGTCCACCAAGCTAATGCTAGACTTATAAATGCCAGTATACCTCCAATAATACCAATATAATTTGGTTTCAAATTATTTCCTTCTCTCTAAGGGAAATCTATCTAAACGTTATTTTATAAAGCTTTTTACTTCTAGCATTAGCTCGCCACTCTATATGCTAAATTTCAATAGATAAAATTGTTAAGTTGGCGGAGGTGGAGGTAAAGGAGGAGCAGATGTAAGCCGTTTCCAAACAGTAGAAATTATGCATATAATAGTGCCTATCCATGCTAAGTAGTATCCTATACCAAGATAAGCAGCTACCCCAAACGTCTCTCCCCCAGCAAATAAGAGTATAGTAAAAATAATCACTCCGACAAGACCTATTATACCACCTATCAACCCATTGAAAAGAGCTACAATGCCACCTAGTAATAATAGGATTAAAATGATTAGGATAATGTAATAAGCTGTACCAGCAGCTATCGTGCTTAATCTAAGAAAATCCAGCAGACTTAGATTAAAAAATAAGATACTGATCCATGGAAGGAAAGGAGAGATTATCAGAATGATGCCACCTATAATTCCTATAGGATTTAGCTTCATAAATGAAGGAATTCTTTGTTTACTTTTAAACCTTTATGTTAGATAGCAAGATCGTTGGTACACTCATAAATTTAGTCTATTTTAAGCTTGAAATTATTATATTGACAAGACCAAAAGGCGCATTAGTAGGATTTATATGAACCTTTTTATGATGAGGGTTTACCTTGGTAAAAGTAAAGGATGTTATGATCAAAGAAGTTATTACGATAGATGAGGAAGAAAGTGTAGCTAAAGCATGTGAAATAATG
>JAVZMU010000007.1:0-25196 GCA_038883135.1 Nitrososphaerales archaeon | reverse complement strand
GTCAGCATGAAAACTTCACAACACAAATTATTGAAAATAAATGGACTCTGCTAGGAACCTTCTCAAACGTTACTCAAGGCTTTTCTATAACTGATAATGTCGTGATAAGCAATCCAGTAAATGTTTACTTTGCCCTTTTAGAGTTTACTGAAGCGAAAAGAGAGTTAATACTATCCTCTTTAGGAGAGATCAGAGTTAGAGACACTATAACTATGATTAATTATGATAATGCAAGTGTAAGTAAGTTGAAGCCAAATCTCTTAACTAATGACTTCAAGAGCGTCATTGTAATTCCGCCTTTGATTAATCCGTTTTCTAATCCTTCGAGTGATGCTAACAAAAAGCAAGTAGATTTAGGAACTAGCTTAGAGAAAGGAGAGAAATATACAATAACTTTAGAGTATCCTGTAAAATCATCAGATCTCATTAAAGAAAAAGATGGTTTATTCGAACTTTCTGTTCCATTAAGAAGTCCTATAGATGGTGTTGTTTATAATTATGTTATTAAAGTCACTCTTCCAGAAGGTTCTTTTGTCTATGGAAAAAGTGAGAAAATTAAAATTAATGCTAGTCCATTGGATGGTAATCAGAATTTAGAATTTAGGTTTGGTTTAGCTTGGGCCTCTAAAGACATTATGCCTATTGCATCGTTTATATTCATAGCAGTTCTAATAGCCTTTATTGCTGTAGAAAAACCATTTATCAAAAAAGAATTAAGAGAGATAAATCTTAGAATAAGAGAGTACATAGAATCAACTGAAGAAAAGATAACAGTAGTAAGAGAGTTAATTGATTTATATAAGAAAAGGCAATTAAACCAAGTATCTAAAGTTGAATTTAAGACAACCCAAAAACTTCTTGAAGAGAGGATTAATAAGGCTAACGCTAAGATAAACGAGTTAAGACAAAAAATAGTATCTCTACAACCTTCTCTTCAAAAGACTTTATCAGATATAGATGAGATTCATCATGATTACGATCATACTTTTAGAGAGTTAATCAACCTTTACGATCAATTATACATAAAGAAAATAAAAACTGAGGTTTTTGATAGGCTTTTACCCATTCATCAAAGAAGAATCGATGATACAAGAGAGAATCTATTAAGTAGTTTAGAAATACTTCGAAGTGAAGTAGAATAGAATTAACGGTACTTTTTAGTAGAATCTTAAAAATTATTTATGTATTAAGTAAGTTCTTCAAGATAGGGTAAAGCTGCATTAACTCCTGATCCTCTTTTTACATCAACGTTTACTGCTCTTAAAGACATTTCAAGGGCTGAAAGTAGAGCTATGGTCTCCTTTTGTGTTATATTCCCAAAATGACCTATTCTAAGTATCTTGCCTTTCAGCTCACCTAAACCATGAGCTAAGTGTATAGTATAGCGATTTCTTAATATCGAATGAATATCAAAAGCCTTACCTTCAGGAGTGTAAAAACCAGTTACGGTATTTGCTCTATAACCTCCTTCAGCAACTATGCTAAGATTTAATGCTTCTAAACCAGCTCTTATAGCATCTGCTATAATCTTATGTCTTCTCCATCTATTCTCTAAACCTTCTTCTTTTATTAACAATAATGCTTCATGAAGAGCTAATAAGATTTGTATTGAGGGTGTAGCAAGATATATCCCAGGTTGCTCCATAATTTTCCTCCATCTCGCTAAGTTCATATAGTATGAGCGGATAGGAGTCTTTCTGTTTTCAAAAGCATCTAAAGCTTTTTTTGATACAGCTAAAAGGGTTGCACCTGGAGGAGCAGCAATGACTTTCTGAGAACATGTTATCACTATATCTGCTCCAAGTTGATCAAAGTTTAGCTCAACTCCTCCTACACCTGCGACAGAGTCAATAATACTGTAAACACCATATTTCCTTGCTATTCTCACTAAATCTTTTATTGGGTTTATTAAGCCATTTGACGTTTCTACATGTGTTATAGTAATGGCTTTGTAATTATCTTTTGAAAGTTTTTCATCTACAACATTAGGATCAGCATGTTTTCCTGTCTCAAAATTTAATACATCTACTTTTGCACCATGTACTGTAGCAAGCTCTATGAACCTTTTCCCAAAGTAACCTGTATCAAGGCAAAGAACTTTATCACCAGGCTCGATAAGGCTGACTATCGATGCTTCCATACCTATTGTGCCAGAGCCTGATATTACAAAGGGCATGCCTGTATAATTAACAAATAAATATCGAGTTAGGTTTAGAGTCTCTTTAAAGCTCTCAAGGAATCTTGGATCTAAGTGCCCTAGTTGAGGTCTACTCATAACTTCTGCTACACGAGGACTTAGATTAGTAGGTCCAGGAATCATCAATAACTCGTCAATCATGGTGTAAGATCACAATAATCATAAGCATAATTATAATTTACTTAAAAGGCTTTTTAAACGGTAACTTATAAGGTTTTTATTAACTCGAGTTTAACTTCTAACGTTAGCTATCTGAGTTAAGATTGGTTCAAGATGATGTCTTTCCATGTTAAGTAGCATCTTACCAAAATAAGCAACTATAGCAAAGTTCAATAAAAATACCATTATAGTAGAGAATAAGCATTAATTCTTGAATTATTAATAAACTTTAAAAAGTAAAAAAAGTGTTAAGTGCTAAAATTGCCTAACAATAAATCAAGGGTAATACTTTATACAGGCAAAGGAGGAACAGGAAAGTCTGTAATTGCTTGTGCTACAGGGTTAAAGACTGCAAGTATGGAATATAAGACTCTCATAATATCATCTGATCCTGCCCATACATTAGGAGATGCTTTCGAGAAGAAGATAACCGATATTCCGACCATAGTATCCAAGAACTTATGGGCAATCCAGATAGATCCGATTAGAGAGATGCAAAAGAACTATTCTATAATTCAGGAATGGTTAACATCCCTTCTTTCTGCCAAAGGAATAGAAGAGACTCTAGCCTATGAGATAGCCTCTTTACCAGGGATGACCCATCTATTCGCTCTACTAAAGATTGAAGAATTGGAGAAAGAAAAACAGTTCGATGTAATAATCCTTGATACAGTCCCCTCTGGAGAAGCCCTTAGATACTTATATTTTCCTAAACTTTTTGGGAGTATAAGCAGGAAGTTGATTAGTTTAGTGGGTTCTATAGCAGGCATAGCAAGAATAATAGAACCTATAATAGGGTTACCCGCACCAAAAAAAGAAGTCTTTAAATCTGAAGTTGAGTTGATAAAGAGGCTTGAGAACTTAGGAGAAATTCTTAAAGATGCAGATACTACGAGCTTAAGGTTGATAGCTAATCCAGATGCTTTTAGTATTGAGAACGCAAGAAGAACGTTAATGTTCTCAAGCCTTTATGGAATAAATGTAGATCTAGTCATTATCAATAAGATCATACCGGAAAAGGTTAATGATCCATATTTTAGCAATTGGATAGTACTTCAGAGAAAATGGTTATCAGATGCTGAGGCAAGCTTCTATCCTCTACCAATAAAAAGGCTAATACTTTTCGATTCAGAGCTAAAGGGTATTGAAATGTTAAAGAGAAGTGGTGATGAATTATTCACTAATGAAGATCCTACTAAGATATATTTTAAGGGTTCTCCTTTCAAAATCGTCGATGAAGAGAATGAGTTAACTTTAATAGTGAAAGTTCCATTCGTAAGCAAAGAGGAGTTAAAAGAGGTTGAAAGAATAGGAGATGAGCTTTTAGTTAAATTGAATACAGAAGTTGGAGATATAGTGAGAGTTATCCCACTTCCAACTGTTGCCCTTCAAATGAAGTTATCAAGAGCTAAGCTTTTAAAAGATGAGCTACACATTAGTTTTGTTGATGAGTATGAGCGAAAGTGAAATTATTGACGATATTGTTAAAAGCATAATGAAACTAATGACATTACCCTTCTCAGAAACTATGGATGATTTTTTCATAAAAGTATTACCTAAAAAGTATGTTGAGCCTGCAGAGCATCTTATAAACGCAAGGATAGAATTCTTAAGTGCATTTAGAAGTCTTTTAGATAAGAGAATAGAAAGGCTAAAGGAAGTTAGAGAAAAAGTGAAAGAAAAAGCAGAAGAAGTTGTAAAGAAAGAGAAGGTTCAAGTAGAGTAAATTAATCCATACTTATTGGGCTAAATTTAGTATTTCTAAAAGCCTTAGGTAGCTTATCCAATCTTTTTCTTTCTTATAATTCCTCATCAATTCTATTATAATTTTTTCATCTTCTATGCTTAATATTTGTCTTAATTTTTTTGCCATAGGCCCTCGTATGAACAAATACTGTACTATTTTCGTCAAATTTGAAACTCTCCGATTTACACTAGAACTTTCAAAGTCAATTATAACTGGCTTTTCAGAAATTATTACATGCTTATTAGGATTGCTTAACTCACCATGATCTAAATTTAATTTATCCATTCTATAGCACTGATCTAAAAGGTCTCTAAATATTCTTCTAATTTCCTCAATTTTATGCTCCTCTATTCTTTTTAACCATTCTAAAATACTACAACCTTCTATAAATTCCATAAGAAGAAAATTCTCTGTAGCTTCAAAAAGCTTTGGACCTACATTAATGGAGTTAGCTATTAATTGCATCTCAGCTTCTCTTTTCATGGAAACTCTATTAGCATCAATTCTCCTTATTTTTAATGCTAAAATACCAAAATTAGTTGAAGCTTTTACAACTATGCTAACACAACCTTTACCAATCACTCCTAACTTACCTATTTTTATCCTTCCTTCGAACAATATGCTATCTACTTTTAGACTTTTAAGTTCATTAATTCTTTTGATGGCTATATTAAAATCAAGTTTAGGATAGCACAATACCTTCACATAAGGTTCTCTGATTAATTCATCAATTTTTACTAATTCTGAAGACGATAGCATAATTCTTCCTATCCATCCAATAATTAGGTTACTGCTAATAAATTGTTAAAAATAAAGTTGATAAATGGTTTTAATCGAATTGGATTTTAAGTAAAAATAACAAACAAACTATAAAAAATACTTGGAAGTTGTAAAGAATTTCTTCCCTATGAGTAAGTATTATTTGTTCCAGTTATTAGAACGATAGTTTAAATTCAGAAATAGTTTGGCATTCATTAAAGAAATGCCGGCATAGCTTGTATGTGGGATAGATTTATTTGCAAGTATTCCTTATAAATAATGATTGCTATGGGCGGTACAAAGAAAAAATCCATTTCACAAGCTGAAAAGGCACAGCTTATAGCTACAAAAAAACAACAGAAAGAGACAAAGACCCCTCAAAAGGTAAAAAGAGATATAATCATGCCAAAGATAGATGAGAAGCAAATCATCAAGGTATTTGGACCTATGAAAGCTATTACAGTTTACAATACTGCAAAAATACTTAACGTGAGAGCATCTGTAGCATCTGCACTTCTGAGGTCTTTAGAGAATAAAGGAATTTTAAAAAAGTTTGGAGGATATAGTGGTCATTACGTTTATGCATTAGTATCTGCTAGTTGATATTAACTTCATTTCATTAAGAGTATTGAACTAAATACGAACTTTAAACTGTAGCCCATAAAGTTAATAACTTTTACCACGGAGGACCTATCGTTTTCAGAAACTATTATGTTAATCTAATTTTTGATTAAATTTCCATTTAAATAATAAGATGAGTCATAAGAGCATATTCGTATTCGCTATTGATACTAAGGTTACATTATTGAGAACTATTGTAATCTAAGCCTTCCATCTTTTAATGATACTTTAGAATACTTATTATCATATTTTTCAAAAATAAAATTGTTCTTTCTATTATGCACTAAATTAATACTGCATTTTTCTTTAAATCTAATTTTCCTCTTGAGCTATTTTTAAGATTTCAGCAGCTATGCTTAACTGCTTCAAAGTAACATGAAAAGGTTTGTTTTTTATATTGTAGTTATTAAGATTTCTTTTTAAACTCCATTAAAGGCTTTGCAAGTTCTCTTATTTTCATTTCCCATGAATCAGATTTTATAATGCTGCTTGCAACAAGTATCCCTACAGAACCAAGCTCAAGGGCAATGGTAACATCCTCTCCAGATGTAATTCCAGCTCCACAAATAAGTTTAACAGAATTGCTAACTTTCTTTAATTCTTCCTTAGATTTTAAGATAACATCAGGTTTGACCTTAGATACAGCCTTACCTGTACCTATTAGTTCAGGTGGTTCAATTGCTATATAGTCTGGAAGAAGCATTGCTTTGTCTTTTACTTCTTTTGGCGTTTTAGTGCATACTACAGAATAAAGTCCTAGCTTCTTCAACCTTGGTATTAGCTCCTTTATCACTTTAATAGGAATTCTCTTTTCACTATGGTTCAATAAGGTGCCAACGCCACCACATGCTTTGATTATCTCTGGTACTATAGAGCCTGTAGTACTACCAGGTTTAGCCAAATCAACATGTTGGGAAAAGACAGGTATGCTAACGGATCTAGCAACCATTGATAAATCAGGAATAGGTGGAGCGATAATTATTCTAACATTAAGCTCCTTTGCTACACTTTCTGCAACTTTTGCTAATTTTACAGCACCTTCACTTGAAGCCTCAAGATAGTTCTTGAAGTTTATTATCATTATTGGTTCTTCTAGTTTTAGATTTATGTTCAATTTCTTCTTTATCCTTTTTAGTGATAAAAATGGGGTGAATATATTAAAGAATAGGCTTTAACAGTCCTTGTAACTCTTTTAACTAGTTTAATACACTTTTTAAGCTTATCTCTATAGATTTTGAATTGAATCTCAATCCTGATAACATCAAATCTAGTCAATTTTTTACCTCTTGTTCCATAAGTTCTAAAAATTAAAGCAATTCTTCCTATATGCAATATATAAGGATCCTAACATTCCCAATCTTTTACTTTGACTTAATGAATTCTTACTCTCATATGTTCTATTAGCCTTATTGTTTCTTAATTATTAAGCCTTTTCTGTTGGTCTAAACCTTCCTTCCAACTTTTTTAAAACAGCTGCAAGAGTTGTATACTCCATCTCTTCTGGACCTAACCTTGCTGGCATAAAGGGACCATGTAACCTCATATAATCAGCTACTCTGTTACTCATTTCTCTAGCTCTATCGAAGGCTGGATCATCAAACATATCCTCAGGACCTACAAGCTTACCTTCATTAAGTTGAAATCCAAGAGCTGCAACTCGAGGTGGGCCATCAAATCTTGTACACTTTGCATTTTTTATCGATACAGGCATTAAAGGTCCATTGTGGGATCCTCTCATCCATCCTGCTACAAGATGTGGAAAAGCGAAAGGTTCCAGAACTTCTCCTACTGCTGGTAAACCATGCTGAGCTCTTATGAACATAACTGGATCATCCTTACCAACGTATCTTCCTGCTATTAGAGATAATCTAGCAGTGCTTGCCACAGCTGCTAAAAGGTTATCAGTACGCCTATATATTGAGTGGATTATGTACCTTCCTGTAGTACCTATTAAAGCTAGTATATCATAAATTTCTTCAGGAGCTTTAAGATCGACTAATCTGTCTTCATAAACATCCATAACTCTGAAGATAAAACCTTGATGCAAACTTTCATCTATTACTAAACCTGCAGTATTAAAAGGATCTGCAAATATCTTGTAAAGAGGAAGATTCCAAGCTCCAGGTTCAGTTTTATCAGCCATGAATATTATTATAGATTCACTTACTCTTTCTTCAAATTCACCTTCAGCAACACCTGGTCCCATTCCTTTAACGTTACCAGAGAAAGCAGTTGCAAGCAAGTCTTGACCTGCAGCATATAGTTTTAACTTCTTTGATACTTTCTCTGTTACCTCGCTGAATGTATTCCAAGCTAGCCTATGGATTTCTTCATTATCTACTCCTTTTGTATGAGTCATTATTAGCTGAAGATCGTCTCCACAATTTGTAACATGATAATCTATAAGCAGACCTGATTCCTTTGCTTCCTTTAGCTTTTCAGATGCTAATTTTATTTGATCTGGGTGAACAACATGATGACCTACCAAGCTTCCTACATCTGCTTTTATTATAGAGAGAGTAACTTTCATTTCCATCCCAGAAGTATTTTCGTAACATCATGATAAACCTTTTTGTAGAGTTTCTTTATTAAAAATCTGTCATCACACGGAACTGATCGACTTCCTCCACACCCATTTTCTGAAGGAATGCTCTTGCAGCTCCAGTAACATCTTTTGCTGCTGTAATCGCTCTACCAACTACAATTATGTCAGCTCCTGCTTTTAATGCATTCTCAACATTACCAATTCTTATTCCGCCAGCAACTGCAATCAATACTTTTCCACATACTTCTCTTATCTCCTTAATATTACCCCATGCATATTCTTCATGCTCTACATCTATAGCCCTATGGAGCTCTACAATATCAGGCTTTATTCTCAGCTTCTTAAGTATCTCTACTGGATTCTGAACATTTATGGTATCCATCAAAGAGAGAGCTCCTATTTTTTTACATTCTTCCATAAACTTTTCCATTGTGTTTATTGGGGCTAGTCCTGAAAAACTAATAACATCTGCAGTAGCATCTCCTGCTATTCTTGCTTCAAGGTTTCCTGTATCAAGAGTTTTTAAATCAGCAATAACAACTGATTCAGGTCTTAACTGATGGATTTTCTGAATAACCTCAACACCATATCTTTTAATTAACGGAGTTCCAGCCTCAATAATAATTGCATCACTTCTTGGTAAAGCTCTAATGATTCCCTCAACTCTTCTCCAGTCTGGAATGTCAAGGGCAACTTCTAGATAAGGAGGTTTCTTCAAGTTATTAATCCTGAAACCTATCACACCATGTATAGCTTTATCTTTCTCCTCTAAAACTTTATCGATATTTGGGAAATTCTCCATAGCCCTTCTCAAAGCAAGCTTTGTTGCTGCATAGTTATATCTATATATTCTTTGATAATCTTTTCCTCTTGGATGTATGAAAACTGAGACTATAACAACAAACTCTTCTACTTGTTCCTTAGGGATTATTCCTTCTTCTACAGCATCTGCAACTGCTTTAGCGACAGCGCTTTGAGCAGGACCAAATATTTTCTCTGCATCTTCAAGGTTTCTAATAGTAACCTTTGGCACTATGAGAGTTGAAGGTTTGGTGGGCAGATTCGGTCTTATTACACCAAGAATGGGCGTGTGTCCTATTCTTGGTTGTGCAAGTGAGTTTGCAAAGGCAATTCCTACAGAGCTATCCTTCTTACCTATAATAAGATCTATGTGTGCAACTTCTGGTTCCTCGCCAATAAGAGCTTCTCCAACAAAAAAATCAATCATAAAGATCTATTTTATATTCATAACCCATTGCTTTTATAAATTCTACAAGTTCGCTTTTTTCATGCCATATTTTTACATGAATAAAACCTTCTCTATCATCTAAACCCATTATTTCTCTAGCAAATGTGGGAAAATCAGGAGGCAAAGTTTTATTATTTCTTAAAAGATAATCAAGATAATCTTTAAGAAGGATTATCCTGCCTTCTTTGCCTTTCTCTTTTAGCTTTATCTTCAATTTCTTGTGAAAAATACTCTCTTCTTCAGCTTCTCTCTCACTCAAATGACCACATAATTCTGGTAAATTTCTGCATTATTAAGATTTTCTTATTTTTTATTAATCGAATACAGTAAAATTATGGTAGAGAGATAGAACTCCACTTCAAATAATGGACAATTTTAAATATTGGCTTAAGGCATCATTTTTTATGGTTAAATTTACTTTAACCAGTAAGGCTTTCTCAGAAGGTCAATTCATACCTGTAAAGTATACATGCCAAGGTCAGGACGTCTCTCCACCTTTAGAATGGCAAGGAGTTCCAGAAGGTACTAAAGAGTTCGCTTTGGAGTGCTTTGATCCTGATGCTCCAGGAGGTGGTTTTGTCCACTGGGTCTTGTATAAAATACCTGGAAGTGTTAGAGCGATAGAAGAAGGAAAAATCCCCGAAGGAAGTAAAGAAGGGATGAATGATTTTGGAAAGCGCAGATATGGTGGTCCCTGTCCTCCTCGTGGTCCTCCACATCGCTACATCTTCACTATTTACGCTTTAGATAAAACTTTGGGAGAGATTGAAACTTTGAATGATCTCAGAAGGGAAATAAAAGGTCATGTATTAGCTGAAGCGAAGTTAACTGGACTTTATCAAAGAAAGTAAAGAACGAAGTAACTTTAATGAATTATGTATAAGTGATAGGGAAGAAAAGATGCATTCTGGAATTAAGAAGAGATGGCAATATACTCCTTAAAAATTGAGGGCAAAATCGTAAATGGCTTTTTCAAGAAAAGATTGAACAGATTCTCAGCATTAGTAAAGCTCAAAGAAAATGAATTTAGATGTTTTTTACCAAATCCTGGTAGGCTGAAGGAACTCTTAATTCCTGATGCTGAAGTTTTCCTAAAAGAGATAAAGGGCAGATTTAGGATAACCGACTACGATATCATAGCCATTAAGCATGATAGTGTATTGGTATTTATAGATTCAAGGATGCCAAATAGGCTTTTGTTAGAAGCTCTTAAGAAACATAGAATTAAAGAATTTTCTATGTATGATGAAGTAAAACCTGAGTTCAAGTTTGGTCACAGCAAATTTGATTTTTTCTTAACGAATAAAATTGAAAAATGTATAATTGAGGTAAAGTCTTGCACCTTAGTGAAGAATGGTAAAGCATCGTTCCCTGATGCCCCAACAGAGAGAGGCAGGAGACATGTTTTAGAGTTGATCAAAGCAAAAGGAGAAGGTTATAGGGCTTGTATTTTATTCTTGATACAAAGACCGGATGCCAATTCTTTCTCTCCAAACGATGAACTTGATCCTAAGTTTGGAGAAGTGTTAAGAGAAGCATTAAATCATGGTGTAGAAATCTATGCTTATCGCTCTCACTTTGACAGGAAATCAATAAAATTATTAGACAAAGTAGAGTTAATCATTAAATAGCCTACTTTAGGTAATTTCTTAGGCTAAAAAGGACAATTATTAAGGCTAAAACTCATACTAAGGTTCCTATGAAATAGGGCATTTTGTGGACCGATAGGGCTGCTATAGCTACTCCAAGGATATTCATCATTTGCTGAAAGCCTATAGAAGTTCCTCGGCTACTCTGGGATGTAGAACTTGCTACTATAGTAGACGAAGTGAGTATGGCGCTCATAGCAATTCCTAAAGGCCTATTAAGCTAAATAAAAGATAACTCCAAAGTTAAGTTAAAGGCTAAGGTAATCTGAAAGAGCGTTAATGAACCCAATAAAATATCCTATTGTGATAATGACTACGCTGCTATAAGCAATGGCAGAAAAGTGATAATGTATTCAAGCAGTTTGTAAAACGCTTCTATAAGTGTTTACAATTTATAATCCGCTATATCTCTTCGTATATCCAAACGATTTTGTAAGATTAAAAGATACTCATATTGTTATTAATGCAAAGTTATATTATTATTTCAAACAAATAGTTTTTTTGGTTTTATAGCTAACTCTTTAATTATCTTTATTTTTAATAAGTTTAGTGTTTTAATGCCGTCCATTGGAAAAAGCATGATTAATCTAGTTAAGGATATACTTTCCGATTATCCATTATGTGATTGGTGCCTTGGGAGGCAGTTCCCAAGTATTAAAGGAGAAAATAATGAAGTTAAAGGCAAGATGATAAGGAAAGAAGTTAAAGTAGAAGTAAGGAAAGGCACATGTTTTATTTGTCAAGATGTTATGCAATCCATCAAGGATATTTCCATCAAGGTTTTAGAGCAATTAAAAAACTATGAGTTTAATGACTTTCTTATAGGTGCGAAACTTCCAAAAGATTTCATAGAAAGAGAGGATAATATAAGGGCTAGATTTAAGTTAAGAGGAGGAGAAACGATAAAGAGCGAGATAACAAGAGAGATAGGGAAGATCGTAGCCTCTAAAACTAATAAAAAGGTTAATTTCCACAAGCCAGATATGACTATTCTAATAGATCTTATCTCTGGAGATATACATCTTAATCCAAGATCGCTATTCATTTACGGTAGATACTTAAAAATGGTAAGAGGGTTACCACAAAAACGTAGAAAATGTAGGAATTGTAGAGGAAAAGGATGTCTTGAGTGCGAGCGTACAGGATTCTTAAGGGAGCGAAGTGTCGAGCAAATTCTTGCCCAAATGTTAATTAAGAAATTTGATGCGAAAGAAGCAAAGTTTACATGGGTAGGAGGAGAGAGTATTGAGAGTCTTGTTCTTGGTAATGGGAGACCTTTCTATGCTGAAATAATCAAGCCCAGGCTAAGACACTTAGATAAGTCTGAATTGTTAAAGGAGAATGGGGTAATTCTTAAGGAGATAAAGATAATTGATGAAAAACCAAAAGAGATTCCAACTTTCAAAGTAAAAGTATCCAGTTATGTAAAATTTGATGAAGAAGTAAATGAAGAAAAACTTAACAATCTTAAAGAAAAATTGCAGAATTCTGAAGTTAGAATCATATCATTAAAGAAAAAAACCCTCATAAAGAAAATATACGATTTTAATGTGGAGATGGTAAATAGGAGAATAGCAAGGATCACATTCAAATGTGATGGAGGGCTAAACATAAAAAAGTTCATAAGCGGTTCTAACTTTAATATGAGAAAAGATTTTTTAGAAATAACTCCAAACATTTCTGAGATTGTAGGAGTAAAAGCAAGTTGTGATACTTTCGATATATTGGATGTAGAGTACTAATAAGTTTAAGAAATGTTCTTAAGTTAATGTTTTTATGTAATAGAGGCTAAGAATAGGTGCATTAAATTTGCCAAGATCAAAAGGTTATAGGCGCAAGACAAGAAGTCTATTAACTAAGAAAGAGAATAGAGGTTTAACATCTTTTCTTCATAATTATAAAGTAGAAGATAAAGTAATCATAGATATAAACCCTAGTCAAGTTAAGGGTATGCCTCATAGGCGGTATCAAGGTCTTATTGGAACTGTGGAAGAGGTTAGGAAAAGGTCTTTAGTAATAAAAGTACCAGTAGGGAATAAAGTGAAAAAGATCATAGCGAGACTTGAACACGTAAAGCCATTCTCATAACATTTTATTGAAAAGTTAAAATAAATAGATAAAACAGAATAAAGTAAAAATGAATTCGGTGATTTAATTGCGTGAAGTTAAAAAAACAGCAATCTCCATACCAGAGGTTAAGGAAATATTAGAAAAGATAGATATAGAAAAAGCTGATCAAATTCAGAAAAGAACTTTAGACTATGTGTTAAAATTTTCAAAAGTTGAACCTGAAAAAGCAAGGAATCTAAAAGAAAAGCTAGTTAAAGAGTGTTTATTGAAGGATGAGGAAGCTATAGAATTGATCAATGTAATGCCTAAAAGCTTAGATGAAATAAGAGTCTTTACATCTGGCTGGAAGAAACTATTACCAACGGAAGTTATTGAGAAGATACTCAAACTATTAACTGAGGTTTAATATTTAAGGTTGAAGAATAGCCCTCCCTTCTATCTCGCTATACTTTAATTTTTTCAGAACTTCATTAGCGTCTTCAAGCCTGTATTCCTCTACTATAATATGAATTCCTCCATCTTCTGCTATCTTAAGAACTTCACGCATGTCTTGTCTTGTTCCTATAACTATTGCTCTGATGGTTTTTTCTTCATAAAAAAAGAACTCTTTAATACTTCCTGATACTGCGAGGACTATTGTACCTCCAGGTTTCACTACTTTTACTGCCTGATCTATTGCTTTATCCGATGGTGCAAAAACGATGGAAGAATCAGCGTAGTTGATATTCTTAAAGTACTTTACAACATCTTCTTCCTCTGGTGAAATTACAGAATAGGCACCAAGCTTAGAAGCAATTTTAAGATGATTTTTACTTCTACTAACAGCAACTACTTTAGCTCCCCAAATTTTTGCAATCTGTAAAGCTACTTGTCCAACCCCACCAACTCCAAATATTGCAATTATTTTGCCTGGAGCAGGGTTACTATATTTCACAGCTTTGTATGCTGTTACACCAGGGCAGAAAAGGGGGGTTGCTTCAGTATCGCTCAAACTATCTGGAACTTTGTACACAAATTGATAATGAGCTTTTATATATTCTGCATAACCACCATCCACAGATTGACCTGTTATCAATTTCCTTTTACATATGTTCTCTCTTCCAGTAAGACAGTATTCACATATACCACAAGCATGGTATAAGGGTTGAATACCAACTCTGTCCCCAACTTCTATTCCCTTTACTTCTTTACCAATAGAATCTACAATTCCTACTATCTCATGACCTGGTATAATAGGCAACTTGGCAGGAAAGCCACGACTTAACCAGTCACCCTCTATCATATGTAAATTTGAGCGGCATACTCCACACGCTTTAACTTTTACTAATACTTCCTCTTCACTAATATTAGGATTGTCTACGAGTGCAAGTCTTAAGGGCTTGCTTTCTATAGGTGAAGTTTTGTCAAGTAGCATGGCTTTCAAGGGCTTTCAGGCTAAATTTTGCATATAAAATGATCATAAGCTTTACGCTAAGTTTTAAAAGTTAATAAAGTGACTTATTCTAAGATTAGAGATGGCAGAAGTCGCTGACGAAACATATATAAAAAGTTGTCTTAATTGTGGTAAGAAGATAACAAAACCTATTCTATATCGTGGTTACGTTTTCTGTTCTGTAAAATGTAAGGATGAATTCATCTTTTCCAAAAATATAAAAAAACATAAATAATAAAATCAGCTTTTATTAATGATTAGACATGTACAAGATGAATTTTATAAATTACTCAGTTAAAGGAAATTTTATATTAATAAATTCATTTAGAGTTTCATATTTAGAAATCATTAGAAAAAATCTTCCTTTTTACAGAAAATAAAAACATCTCGATGATTAAAAGAGAATAATTGATTCTGAGAGGATAAAAATGTCAAGTAAGCCAAGTCCTTCAAAAAAGTATGAAGAATACGCTTATGTTTTGGACTTTATCCCATATGGTAGATCTTTAGTCATAAAAGAAAGAGAAGGACCTATAGTCCAAGCCATAGGTGGAGAATGGCTGACATTACTGGAGATACTAGCTATGAACAAGGTTACATTTGAGATTGGTGAGAAGATTTGTATTGCAAGAGAAGGTAGGACCAAGGTTATAAGCGTTCTTGGAAGACTCGAGTATAAGGATTTAACTAATAATGCTAAGAACGAATTACCTTTAGTTTGTGAGAAGATAGTCAGAGAGAACGAGAAAAAATACGTGGCTTATTTTAACGAGTTACAACCTGTGACTCCAAGACTTCATGCTCTTGAATTGATACCTGGGATAGGTAAAACTCTCATGAAGCAAATACTCGAGGAGAGGGAGAAAAAACCTTTTGAGAGTTTTGATGATATTCAAAAAAGGATAGGGCTAAAAGACCCAGTTAAGTTAATAGCAAAGAGATTAGTTGAAGAGATATCTGGAACGCCAAGAATAACCGTTTTTGTGAAAAAATGAAGAGAAGAAGCTTAGGGCAGCATTTACTTATAGATGAAAATTTACTTAATAAAATGGTTGAATTTGCAAATATTTCTAAAAAAGATACAGTATTTGAGTTTGGTTCTGGGACTGGTAATTTAACAGAGATTTTATGCAATAAAGCTAAGAAGGTAATCTCATTGGAGATAGATAAGGAACTTTATGAGATAGCTAAATCAAGACTAAGCGGATTTGAAAATCTAAACTTGATTCATGGAGACGCTCTTGAATCTAGGCATAAGTTCGATAAACTAGTCTCGAACATACCATACTCTAAATCTAAAGAATTCATAGAGTGGTTGGTAAAGAAGGATTTTGACATAGCAGTAGTGAATTTTCAAAAAGAGTTTGCAGAAAAGTTGCTTTCTCAACCAGGCTCTAAGGATTATAGGGCTATAACCATCATAGCAAGATCGAGCTTTGACATAGAGCCTTTGATGGAAGTTGATAGAGATGCCTTCAAGCCTAGACCTGGAGTTAAATCTCTAATGCTATCATTAAAGCCAAAGAAAGATAGGATAAATGCTTCAATTATTACATGTATAAAACTTCTATTTTCGTTTCGTAGGAAGAAAGTTGTTAACGCTTTAAAGACGATCTGTAAAAAACATGGTAAAGACTATGAGAAAATACTGTATAGATTAGATCATAAAATTTTACAAAAAAGAGTTGAACAACTAACGGTGGAAGAATCGGTAAGAATCGCTAAAGAATTATGCAACCTTTGATGCCTCTACTGCAAAAATTTCTTCAAAAAACAGTTTACGCTTGCCTATTCTTCTCACTTTAAAATTCATCTTCCTTAACATTCTCATTATCTTCTCATAATTCGATAAAGTAGATAAAATGAATACCATCAATCCTGATTTTGAAATTACCTTTAAGGATTGCTCTATAAACCTCTTCACTACTTCAATACCCTCTTTTCCACCCTCAACATTTCTATCTACTATTCTTTCAGAAGGAAGATAAGGCGGGTTAAAAACTATAAGGTCGAAGCATCTTTCACGAAAAGCACTTGCTCCATCGCAAAGCACTAATTCAAAATTATCAAAATTAAGGGATTTTAGCCTTACTTGAGCTTCTTTTAATGCTTTCTCATTGATTTCAGTTCCCACTACAAAGGGATTTCTTTTACAGATTTCAGTAGTGATATAGCCTGAGCCTACTCCTATCTCTAAAGTGATCTTGTTTGAATATCTTCTAATAGCATCGGTAAGTAGAAAAGTGTCCTCTGCTGGCTCGTATGAACTATATCCCATATCTTTCAATAAAATGGAAAATCTGATTTAACCTTATTTTGATTTCTGAGAGCATTATAAGATAGTGCTTGATGACAACTTTCTTATGGTGGAGGTAGCGGTAACTCAAGAACGTTGGTTGGATCTTTGACGAATTTAAGGGAGTTACTTCCGTAGAGGGCAATAGCAATTAAAGCGATTACTGATAAAATTAGGCTTATAATAGCAATTTCTGTTAGAGAAATGGAAGAGAATAGATAAAGTAATAACGTGAGTCCAAAAACAAAGAGGGAAATTTCCATAATTGCAACCAAAATAAAGAACGGCATACTTTTTACTCGATAATCGATTTGGACTTTTGAGCCATTAACACTAGGTATATTTATGGAAACTTTCTTACCGATATTTTGTGGACTCCAACTAGAAAAACTTCCATGCTCACATGAAATTGGTTCCTGAGAAACTAATATCTGAAAATTCTGACCTATGAGAAAATTCTTAAGTTGATTGAAAACCACATTTACCTTAAGAGAAGTATCTTTCTTAATTTTAACCATACTCAAGATGGAAATTATCTATTTATTTATTCTTCGTGTTAATAGATTCAATATGTGTTCTAATCTCTATCATATCTCCATCCTTTAATTCAAAGTTCTTACCAACCCTAACGCCATCGAGTTTATCTTTTCTCCATATTTTTGCGTATTGAAAGAACCTTGCTAAATCCTTGTGAATATTTTCAGCGATGTCTATAGCCTTCGCTCCTTTCTTAATTATCAAAGGCTTTCTTTCTGGCTCCTCACCTATTCCCTTTGTGTATATGCGAATTAAGCCAAGCCTTTCTAGAATATATGATGCAAAAACATCTTTATTGATAGATGAATCGAAAACGATTACATCAGGAATTAGAGCTTTTAATTCATCGACTCGATCTCTTCTTAAAGAGATAAGAATAGCCTTCTTCAATATTCTTCCAAATAACGCTGATTCAACATCATCAAGGTTAGAATCTCTAGTTATCTTAATTATAGCGTTTCTAATGCTATAACCAGATAAGAAATCTATGATATCTTTCTTACTACAAAAGTCTGATGAACCAACTATCCTTATTCCACCACTTGGCGTTGATATTATCTCAACCTTAGGATAATCTGAGCGTATGTCTATGTTATGCAGTTCAAACCAATCGATAACATCTTTTACATAATCTAATGGTTCATGACCTAAAACTATCAATATACCATCAGCATTTCTAGAGAGATTCATAAATCTCTCCAATTTTTCCTCACTTATTCCTCTATCGAAAGGTGTAATTATCAATTGGAATTGAACATCAAGTCCTTCGAACACTCCTAGTATGGGTCTCATAAGTGCCTCATGAGGCTTTATGTCAGATCTTGCCAAAAGGTTGAAGAAAGATATAGATGTATGTAAAGTTCCTACTATGGCCAGTTGTGTAAATTCTCCTTTCTTGATCGCCCACTCTGACCTAGAAGAACCTTTCCGTCTTGTCTTTATTCTTTCTAATTCTTCCTCTAATGATGCTATCTGCCTCTTTATGGACATCTCCAGCTTTTCAGTTCCCTTATGCTTTGGAAAACTAGAGTAAAATTCTTTCAATAACTGAAGCTTTTTGGCTGGGTCTCGAACAGCTATAGCCTCTGCCCATTTCGCCTTTGCTTTCTCTGGTAGGTTTGTAACCATCATGTTGAAATATATTGATGGAGGTAAAAAATTTTGGGTTTAATGCCTTGAAAAGGCTTTCTATAGCCCTTGTAGAGCCTGTTTATGAAGTTAACGTTGGTCTTATCGCTAGAGTTATGAAGAACTTTGGTTTAGAAGAATTATTATTGATAAATCCTAAAGTTGATCTAAACAAGGCAAGGAAGTTTGCATCCCATGGCGTTGATATTCTTGAAAAAGCCAAAAAGATAAGCTTCGATGAATTGATAAAAAGCTTTGATAATGTAGTCGGTACTACCGCTATAGCAGCAAGAAAACCATCTAGGATTTTAAGAAAAGCTTTAACTCCTGAAGATCTTGCTGAGAATTTAAAAGATTTTTCTGGAAGTCTTTGCTTACTCTTTGGACGTGAGTCAACAGGACTTAGTAATGAAGAATTGAAAAAGTGTGATATAGTAGTTAGCATAAGTACTGGAACAGAATATAGAACTTTAAACATATCCCACTCTGTTGCTATATTACTATATGAAATTTTAAAGAGAAGAATTGAAGTTCATGAAGAGATAGCATCTAGAGAAGATAGAGAAAGGACTATACAATACTCTATAAAATTGGCAAAGATCTGTGGTTTTCAAGAACATAAAATACCCTTAATTGAGGAAGTTATGAGAAAGTTGCTAGGAAAGTGCAAACCAACTCCTAGGGAATTGTACCTTATAATGGGTCTGTTAAGAAAGGCAATGTTAGCTTTACAAAGAAAAACGATTTAAAATAAATCTGAAATTGGCTCTTCATAATAAATCTCTGATAGATCTTCCTTCGATAAGCTCTTTTCATTCTCTTCTATCTTCTTAAGTGTTTCTTCTGAATGTTTTATTGCTGATTTTTTCCTCTTAAACCAAGTACCATAAAGCTTACTGCATTTTTTGCACCTTACTCCTGAATCTGAGTAATATAGAATATCATCTCCGCAAGAGCACTTACCGAATACACCCTTCTCCTCAACTACTTGTATTAAACGGACAGTTTTTGGTCTCATAGCAAGATTTATATAACATATGTTATATAAACTTTACTCGATTTTAGAGATATAAGTTGTATCTATGTTTCCCTTCCTTATATTATACCTCTTATCGCTAATCACAAAGAGCTTTAAGAAGAGATTAATCTCTACAATCAAAGTAGTATTTAGTTTATGAGAATAAAAGTCTCTTGTTGTAATGGATATTTGTATTCTATAACGTTTCTTATATTCTGCTTAATTAGTAAAGAGTTTTTCCATTAGAGTTTTGCATTTGCGATAGATACATGCTACAGGCAACTAAAAACCATAACATTTAAAATTTAGATAAATTGTACCTAAAACGATAGAAATGCCTATCGATCCGAATTTCAAAAATAGTAGAAAACACGCAGGTAAGCATGAAGGACATGATGTTTGGGGACCAGTTGAACCACCCAATGTACTGGGCATACATGGTAGCATAGTTGCCGTAGACTGGGATCTTTGCACAGGCGAAGGTACATGTTTAGATGTTTGTCCAGTAGGCGTATTCGATTGGTTTAACACTCCTGGCCATCCAAAGTCTGAGAAGAAGTCAGACCCTGTAAGAGAATCTGATTGTATATACTGTTTAGCTTGTGAGACTCAATGCCCAGAACAAGCTATTAAGATAACTCAACCATAAAATCATCTAATAGCATCTTATAAATTATTTTAATTTTTTATCTTAAATCTTTAGCTTATTTTTATCAAAAAGTTATTATACGGTCTATATAACCCTTAAACACAAGTGTTTTAGTTCATGAGTTCATAAAGCTAAGAGATTGCTTGAATACTTAAATTAGAGCTTAAGATTTCTTTAGAATTTTTAAAGATGACATGAAAAGCATAAAAATATACTATTCTCGTAATGTTCAATAAATAGGACTAACTAATTAATCTTAACCTTTAGGTAGAATTACATTGGGAAAGAAAGCTTTAGTCTTAGATTCAACAGCCTTTTACGCTGGAATACTATTAACAGGTATGTCTAAATATTATACAACTCCATTAGTTATCGATGAGATCTCCCATATCAAGACATTAAGTACGGTCATCCCAGCGCTCTTAGAGAGCAATAAATTATCAGTAATTGATCCATCAATCAATTTAGTAGAAGAGGTAAAGAGAATAGCGAGTGAAAGTGGTGATATTCAAAAGCTTTCAGATACCGATATATCAATAATAGCTCTTGGTATGCAATTGAGGAAAAAAGGTTACTACGTCACTATAATATCTGATGATTACTCAATTCAGAACTTAGTCAAGTTTTCTGGGTTAAGATTCTCACCTGTAATGACCAAGGGGATTTCAAGAACTATACGATGGTTATTATATTGTAGTGGTTGTGGTAAGGTCTTTTATGATAATGCTATAATTTGTAATGTTTGTGGCATGAGATTAAAGAGAAAGATGAGAAAGTATGATCGAATCGGGAATTTATGATAAAGGAAAGATAGAGATAACATCAGTAATAAACGACTTATTATCAGATTTACCTAAAGATTCTGGTGCTGTTATGATATTTATTGGTATTGTAAGAGAAGTTGGGAAAGATGATAAAAAAGTCATTAGGCTTGAGATAGAGTCTTATGATGAACATGCAAATTTAGCCATAAAAAAGATTAGTAATGAGATTCAAGAGAAATATGGATTATCCTTAGTAAAAATTTACCATTTTAAGGGTTTGTTTAATATTGGAGAACCGTTAGTATTAGTTATAGTAGCTGGCAGAAGTAGGAAACAAACTTTTCCTGCCTTACAAGAAGCTATCGAAAGATACAAAAAAGAACCAGCTATGTGGAAGAAAGAAGTTTATATCGATGGAAACTGGTCTTGGATTAGCGATTGATTTTTGTATCGTTATCTTTTTAGATTATCTAATTTATTATGTAGATGATAGTAATTGCTATTGGGCGTTCATGTATCTATAGCAGGTTCGATAGACAAGGCTGTGGATAGAGCGAAAGAATTAGATTGTACAACCTTTCAGATATTCACTAGAAATCCTAGAGGATGGAAATTCTCTCCATTGAGACAAGAAGAAGTTAATGCTTTTATTAAAAAGTTAAGAATTCATGGATTCAAACTAACAGTAGCTCATATGCCTTATTTACCGAATATATCATCCCCTTTGGATGAAACTTATAAAAAATCTTTAGAAATCCTAAAAGCAGAACTTTCAAGATGTGGTCAATTAGGAATAAACTATCTTGTTACTCATCTAGGAAGCCATCTTGGCAAAGGTTTAGAAATAGGTTTGAAAAGAGCTATAGATGCTTGTAATGAGTCTCTTCTTAATGTTGATAACGATGTGATACTCTTACTTGAGATTACTTCTGGAACAAAGAACAGTGTTGGCTATGAATTTGAGCAGATAAAATTCATACTTGATAATATAGAGCAAAAGGATAGAATTGGAGTTTGCTTCGATACATGCCATGCTTTTGCAGCGGGTTATGACTTAAGAAACGTAAAGGCAGTAAATGAAACTTTAAAGCTTTTTGATAAAATTATAGGTATTTCAAAGCTGAAAGTTATTCATTTAAACGATTCTAAGGGCGAATTAGGATCTCATTTAGATAGGCATGAGCATATAGGAATGGGCTTTATTGGAGAAGAAGGTTTCAAAGCAATACTCAACCATAATGTGATTAGAGAATTACCGTTAATATTAGAGACTCCAGTGGATAGCAAAAGAGATTGGTTAGGAAATCTTGAGAAAGTGAGGGAATTGGCAGGAATATAATGATCATCCATAAGCTCTATCTTTACATGATTAAGAACTGTTCCTCCTGAAAATTCTAGGAAAGAACTTTGATACTCTCTTTTTATATCCAATATATTCTTGCATGAATCTTTAAACCATTTCTCTCTTCCAAAGGTATTAATTTTAGATCCATAAACTTAGAAAGCCCGTTAACAAAAGGAATCCAAGCTAAAGGTGATATATGGGACAAGTAATCAGGGATGCCTAACTATGGAAAAGAGATTCGGGGTGACTAAACTGCCTTTTCCATTGTCTGGGCGAATAATATAGTATCCTACTATTGACTTTATTCTAAGAAGTTTAGCTACCCATACATTAATTATCAAGCTAATATTATGAGAATAAAACCTAAGAAGGATGCTATTATATGGAAATCTACTTCAATTCGTAATAGAAGGTCTTGGCTTAAAAGGATCAAATAAACCATAGGTGACCAGAAGGAGAATAAAACAAAAGAAGTAAAACAAGCACAATGACTACTATAGACCATACCATCCAAAATAATAAGGGCTAATTCCTTGAGCATAATTACACATCTGCTTTAAAATTCACATTCGTGAGAATTTTTAACTACATTTTATTTGATTTGCCTAGATAAGAATAGATTCCCATCTTAAGAACCTTCAAAGGGAGTAAAGCGCACTTAAGCCTCACTGGGCTTATCTCTATACCTAAAGCATTGAGTATATCCTTTTTATCCATCTTCAATAACTCATCTATCTTCTTTCCCTTTATCATTTCTGTCAATAATGAGGCAGAGGCTTGGCTTATCGCACAACCTTTACCATTAAACTTGACTTCTTTGACTCTACCTTCGTTCAACTTTATCTGAATCTCTATTATATCTCCACAGATCGGATTTGTATCTTGTGTCTTTATGTCAGGATTCTTTATTTTACCATAGTTCATAGGATGACGATAAAGATCGATTATCATTTTAGCATACATATCGCTCATAACTTGAAAACCTTCCTAGCCTTCTCTAAAGCATTTACTAGATAATCTATCTCCCATTCTGTGTTGTATATATAAAAACTTGCCCTTGCTGTACCAACCAATCTTAATCTTTCAATTAAAGGCTGAGCACAATGGTGACCAGCCCTTATGGCTATTCCTTCACTATCTAATATTGATGCTATATCGTGAGGATGTATATCTCCTAGGTTGAAGGATATGACTCCACCTCTTACCTCTACATTTTTAGGACCATAGATACTAATTCCTTTAATACTCATCATTTTATCTAAAGCGTATTTAGTCAATTCTTTCTCATGCTCTCTTACTTTTTCCATGCCTATATTGTTTAGATAATCCACAGCAGCTCCTAAGCCTATAGCTCCTGCAATATTTGATGTGCCTGCTTCAAACTTCCATGGTAGTTCTTCCCAGCTTGCTTCTCTAAGATGAACCTCTTTTATCATGTCTCCACCAGTAAGAAATGGATCCATATTCTCAAGTAATTCTCTTTTACCATATAATACTCCGATTCCGGTTGGTCCTAGCATCTTATGACCTGAGAATGCTAAAAAGTCACAATCTATCTCACGTACATTTACTGGCATATGTGGAACTGATTGGGCTGCATCTACCAATACTAATGCACCATTTTTATGAGCATAATTTACTATTTTTTTAACTGGGTTTATAGTACCTAATACATTTGAAACATGAACCAAGCCCATAAACTTTATCTCCTCGTTAGTAAACTTTTCAAAATCATCCATTTTTAAAAGTCCTTCATCATCTATATCAATGAATTCTAAACGAGCTTTCTTTTCTTTAGTAAGAATTTGCCAAGGTACTATATTGCTATGGTGTTCCATTACAGTTAGAAGAATTTTATCCCCTTCTTTTATGTTCGATCTACCCCAGCTATAAGCTACAAGGTTTATAGCCTCTGTAGTGTTTCTAACGAAGATTACTTCTTCAGGGCTTGCACTAATGAATTTAGCTACTTTCTCTCTAGCTTCCTCATAAGCATCTGTAGCCTTCTCTCCAAATTCGTATATAACTCTATGAATCGTAGCGTTATACATGTGATAATAATTGTTCATTGCGTTAATGACTTGGCTAGGTCTTTGAGATGTAGCGGCATTATCTAAATAGATGAAAGGCTTTCCCTTAATATTCTGGTTAAAGATAGGAAAGTCTTGCCTAATTTTCTCTACATCTATTGGTTTTCTTGGCAATTTTTTCAACCTTTCTATTTCCTATTCCAAAACTTTAGCCTTAAATTGTTAACGGGTATCAGTCGAGTTATATTTTTTTAAAGAAGTCTTGAATTAACTTTTCAGTATTCACTTTTAAGATTATAGTTCATTAAATAGAGAAGTTGATCATCGTCAACCTGACTTCATATGGAGAGTTAATGTTAATATTCTTAACAATAAAGATAATTATAGAATCATTATCAGATTCAGTATTAATGCCTTTAAGAAGAGAACCTAATTTTCATATTATCAAATTCGCTCTTAAAAATGAGAGCATTGTTCTTAATAAAAATTATTATTACTTTGATCAAGAAAGTAAAGATTAAGATAGAAAGGTTGAAATTTTGATATAGTGATGCTAATTGGGAAAGAGATTGCAAAGTAAGATAGCAAATTTATCATTGGCTCCTGAAGGAGAGAAATCATACTCATGGGCTTGTAGAAACATGCCAGCTTTAGTTAAGACAATAGATAGCTTTGGTGATAGTAAACCGTTACTAGGAAAAAGGATAGCTATGTGCTTGCACGTAACGAAAGAAACTTCAGTTTTAGCAATGGGGTTGAAAAAACTTGGAGCTGATGTTTATTTGAGTGCAGCAAATCCGTTAACTACTCAAGATGATATTGCTGCTTATTTATCATCTCAAGGTATAGCTGTTTTTGCATGGAGAGGAGAAAATCCAGATGAATATTTTGATTGTATAAGAAGTATTTTGAGAATCAAACCAGACATAATAATGGATGATGGTGGAGATGCTCATGTAACTTTTCATGAAGAGTTCTCGAATCATCATAAAATCCTAGGC
>JAVZMU010000006.1:0-25558 GCA_038883135.1 Nitrososphaerales archaeon | reverse complement strand
AACTTTCCTAAAATTCCAGCCATGCTTACAGTAAGAAAAAGCTTGAGCAAGGCTAGGCATCAGTACTTCACCTTTGTGCCTGAGCAAGGAATTACTTACATCAAAGAGTATTTGGAAGAAAGGATTAAGCTTGGAGAAAGGCTTACTAGAGATTCTCCACTTCTAGGCTTTGACCCTCGAGGAATTAAGAAGAACGATTTCTTGAGAACGACTTTAGTAACTAGGGACATTAAAGAAGCGATTTTGAAGGCTGGTTTTGATTGGAGGCCATATGTTCTAAGAGCATACTTTGATACAAACATGATTATAGCTGAATCAAGAGGAAAGATTTCACATCCATACTTGTAGTTTATGATGGGGCATAAAGGAGATATTGAAGCAAGATACTCAACGAATAAAGGAGTTTTACCTCCTGATATGATAGAAGATATGAGAAAGTGCTACAAGGAGTGCGAACCTTTCTTAACTACTACAGCCCAGCTTTTAGAGCAATCGAATGTTATCAAGGAAGCTAAGATTGAAGCGTTAAAGAGCATAGCTAAGAGCTTGCTTGGAATAGATTTGCTTGAAGTGAAAGTTGCCAAGGAGAAAGAGCTTGGAAGAGAGTTAAGCAAGGATGAGGAGCTTGAACTTTTTGAGAGTGAGCTTAAAAAGCTTAGGGAAGGAAAGCATAACCCTCAAAGAATAGTTAGAGAAGAAGAACTTGAACGCCATCTAGCTGATGGTTGGCAATTTGTGAGTGTGTTGCCTTCTCAGAGGATATTGATAAGAAAATCCTAAGAATATCTGAGTAAGCTCTGATAATGAACCCTTAAATTCTTTAGTTTTTTTTCGATTTAATATTTTTGTTGTGGACTAGCTAATTCTATGTCTTTAAGATAACATAACTACCTCACTAACGTCAGAAGGAGAACAATTAGGCTGATAATGATCATTATAATACCCGACCAAAATGTTAAAGAAACGAGAATACTTTCTCGCCCAATAATTTTCAATCCTTCCTCTGCTAACTTTGCAGCTTCTTTGGCCTTCTCTGTAGATTCTTTTCTTTTGTGGGTATATTCGATTCTAGACTCAGCTAAAAGGGTGGGTTGCAGATTTTAGCTTTACGTAAGCCAAGTCGACAGCTCCGCTTTTAGCAGGCGAAGACAGTATGTCATCTAATTTTCTACATAATAAGGATGCGCAACGTGTCCATGCTTCATGAGCTGCTAATAGAAATTGTCTCTTAGCATCGTCCAGTCTTGTCATAGAATTTTGGTAGTCGCCAGAATAATAAAAAGAGACCGCGTATGCGAAGTGGTCTAACCCATTACGTATGCCTCTCATCCAAATATCTTTTGCCTCAAAGCCGCCAAAAGTTTCTGCACGGGCTACTTCCTCTTTAGCCCAAGGGTATAAATCTTGAGCAATTGTCTTTATCTTCTCTCTAGCCTCAGCCTCTGACAAAGTGTTTTTCCTCAGCGAGAAGTCAAGCGCTTTCTAAAACGATATAAATTGTAAGCCAAACGCGCCCAAAAAGAAGGTAGGATTCTTTGAATACTCATCTAACTTATGTAGTTCTTTTTCATTCAATGAGCGATAATAACTACCTTCGAATGATGGGTAACCATAATATTCTTCTATAATTTCAATTCTTTCTTTTTTACCAAGTTTCATAGGCCATCATTCTTTTGACAAGGAGATTTAAATGCCTCTCTCACGATGAGAGATATATGTACTTGTATATAAATATATAACGTTTAGCACTCTTAACGCTTTGGTGGTATATACTGAACAACCGGAATACCTTACATAAATATCAGGAACGTGAGATTCAAAGGCTACAACTGACATTATGGTCTCTACTTAAGAGATTTTTGCAAAAATATCAAAATCAGAATTAATAAAAATATTTGGCTGAAGGCTGGCAATTTGTGAGTGTGTTTCCCTCACAAAAGATATTAATTAAAAAATTGCGCCATTAAATTATGATATAAGACTTTATAACCGAAACTCTTTAATTGGTGCAAAAAGGTGAAGACAGAAAGTTATGGTTGACGAAACGTTTTATACCAAATTATATGAAATTTTAGCAACTCGTCAGTATAATAGTGAAAGAACTGAACTGCTCGAAGATGTCTTGAGATATTTTTTGATTAAAAAAGATCTAGCGTTAGACATACCCACAAAAACTAGAGAGATTTTTGACGAAAAAAGAAATTCATTAAAAGCAACACAAAATGTGCAAAACAAAGAGAAATTTCTTAAATCTGAATGGTTTAAGCAGGGATGTTTACTCTTATCAAATATTCCTCATCGATACGTACCAGAATACATTACAGAAAAATTTACCCCATTCGCAACGAAGTTTAAGGATAAATTTGATTTAAATATGGATTCTTTGTGGTTATTCTCGTTCAAGACGATGGAATATGTGCAGTTTAAAAAATACATGACAGGGTTCAAGGATGGAGTGTACAAATTTAAGTCAAAGGATGAGTATGCTGATTTGGGATTTGTAGCCATTCCTTCTGATTCATATGTAGAAAAGTGGAAGAACATAGTAACTCTGAGCATTTCTGAATTAGAAAGAGTCTTATCGGGTTTCATGAGCACTTATGAAACAAGAAAAATACTTGCATTGTTATCTATGAATCTAGAGAATTTGGATAAAGACTCGGAGTTCATAAAATTTCCACTGAAGCCTATTCTGAAGATAAATGAAGATACGCTAATTCTTCTTACTCCAGAGTATACCATCAGAGCTTTACCTTTAAATTACGAGAGAATATTCAAAGAGATCAAAGAGTATAGAGAATCAAAAGGCATATCTTTTGAAGCGTTAGCGCAGAATACACTGAAAAAGTTACCTTTCAGATCTTTAACTTTTAACGTTAAATATGGGAATGGCTATGAAGTTGATGCAATCGTAGAGTTCCAGAAATCTATCTGGTTTGTGGAGGTAACGAGCCACCCTCCTTCAGATAAATCATTAGAAGGCAATCTGAATTCGATAGAAAAAGACCTCAAGAATTCGATTATTAAATGCATCAATCAAGGGAAACGATGTTTTGATTACAATAATGAGTTACCGTTGCTCTACTTCTTCAAAAAGGCAAAAACAAAAGGGATTTTAGTCGTCGTAGATGGCGTGTATCCACAGTTAAACTTGAACACATTCATTAGTTTCTTTGAAGAAAAATTGCCAGTTTACATAATTAACTGGTTCGACCTGAGAACTTTAATTGACGAGCCTGAATTGCAACAATTCGAAGATTTTCTGTTATGGAGAACTCAACAACCTATGCCAGTAATTTCTTTCGATGAAAAGGATTACTGGGCTTTCTATTTTGATAGGTATGTTCAAAATGAAAAGGTTAGAACCGCCTTTGAAATAATGCAAAAGAAACAAATCAGAAACTTTTACATAAGTTACCGCTTTAATAATAAAGAATATTTAGAGAATTTGGTGTAGATAAGAAGTTACTGCTTTTTTGAGCTTATAGTAGTAGAAGGGAAAGAAGATATACTGGAGCAATTTATAGCTTTGATAGAAACCTTAATTATGCCAAAAACTGAATCCAAAACTGTTTTAGTATATAGGAGAAAGAGACCCTCAAAGAATAGTTAGAGAAGAAGAGTTGGAAAAACATCTAGCTGATGGTTGGCAATTTGTGAGTGTGTTGCCTTCTCAGAGGATATTGATTAAAAAGTAGAATAAAAAATGAAAATAGCAAAATAAACTTAAAAATGAACTTATATAAGGAAAACAAACATACAATTGGTTGAAATGTCTTTAGCCGAGTCTAAGCAGTATCAGAAAACTGTAGAAGAGCTGAAGGAAAAAATCAAATCCGAGTTAGGAGATTCTATCGATTCTCTAGTCCTATATGGCTCTGCTGCAAGAGGAGAGTACAAAGGAGTTGATAGCGACATTGATATACTGATCATTGCTAAGGATGAGACAAGCTCAACTTACAACAAGATTCGTAAGATAGCTACTGAGATTGATTTAAAGAACTCAACGGCTACGACTCTTGTTTATCTATCACGCAAAGAGTTTAAACGTAACGCTAGGCTAAGCTCACCATTTCTTGAGGAGGTTGCGAAGGAAGGTATCGTGTTATATGACAACGGAATATTCGAAAGATTTCGTGAAAGCCTCGTTAAGGTTAGCAGATAGATCTTTAGAAGGTGCGAGAGCACTCCTAGATAGAGGAGAATACTTCGGCGCAGTATCGAGGGCTTACTATGCCATCTTTCATGCAGCGCGCGCTATGCTATACACTTATGGTATTGCTACGAAAACTCACAGCGGACTTGTTAGTCTTTTTGGAGAACATATAATCAGAAAAGGCATAATGCCAGGAGACTTTGCTGAGATTCTTGCAAAGGCTTTAGACATGAGGCAGAAGAGCGATTATGAAGTCTTCACAGAGTTTAGAGAAGAGGAAGTCAAAAAGTTAATAGCTGATGCTGAGAATTTTGTGGGAAGTGTGAAGCAAGTTTTGAAAACAAGACTTAAGTAGACGCTTCAACAAGCGTAAAAATCAAATGACTAACTCTTTTATAGCTTCAATAAGCTTTTCCTTTCTTCTATAGGCTTCTTCATTAATTAAAGAAATTAATTTATTCGTAACTTGCCTGTAAGGCTCAATAACTTGGGAGATGGCATAGTCTAAGAATTCATGCTTCAAAGTATTTATCGCTAACTCTTCATTATCATCATAAATGTAAATAAAATCTCCTTTAACTTCTCCTGATAATTTATCATTACCATTAGGAATCCATCTTACTTTCAATTCATAACCCATTTGAAGAATTCTCTTTAATCTTTCAAGCTCATTCTCAAGCTTTCTTTGAATATCTTGTTTAAGAGCAGTAGTCATCTCAATAGCCTTCTGTCTCTTCTACTGACTCAACGACTTCTATTGGTTCACTTTCTATTTCATAGAGTTCAGCATACAACTCTTCAATATCATGATCAAATGATTCAACTGGTAATTCTTCATCAATAGGCTCTGTTTCTTCGATAGCTTCTTGAGTTTCAACAAGATTTTCTCCTTCATTAACATTCTCTGGTAAACTCTCAATATCTTGAACTTCGATATCTTCTAATGTTCCAACTTCTTCATCAGTTTCCACTGATTCTTCTTCACTGCTTTCTTTTGCTTCGAATTTCTCTTCCTTGCTTGTATCCTCTGAATGCTTATCCTTCTCTTCAATATCGATTCTATCTGCAATGCTTTCCTTTTTATCGTTATCAACTTCTACATCTTTATCATCAATCTCTGTGTAAGCCTTTTTAACCTCTTCTTCTAACTTCTCATAATCTTCGTTCATCCTTTCAAGCAATCTATCAGAAATCTTGCTGTATAGCTCAGGGTTACTTTCCAACTGCTTTATCATCTCTTCAACATCAGGCTTTGAGCTAAGATGCTTCTCTATCCTCTCTAGAATCCTCTTTACCTCAGGATCGTAAATAAGCCTCTCTTTTTGCTGATATTGTATAGGTTCACTCCAAGGTTTAGTATATGAGCTTGGCCTCTCCTTACTCGCTCGATACTTAGGCTCTTCTCTATATTTTACACTAGGAATTGCATAATTTCTAAGTCTTGGCTTATATCTAATAGGCTTACTGATAGGCCTGTAAGCTCCTCTCGGCACGTAAGACCTTTTGATTTTCTTAAGAAGCCTGATAAGCTCCTCTAGCTTCTCATCCTTTCCCAACTACCTTTCCTCCAAGCCTGTTTTTGTCAGAAGAGCTAGTTTCGAAATGATTTTCTTTATAATGAATAAATTCACCTTTATTTTGCTTAGAAGAATTTATTCTGATTTTTTCATCCGATAAATTGCTGAGCCTTTCCAAGAATCTGTCTATGGAATAAACCCTAGCATTAATTGGCAAAGCTCCTAACTTTTCTTTGACCTCATTGAACATCTCCTTCTTCGTTACTATGTAAAACTCATTAAAATCAGTTCCATTCAGCTTCTGCCTTAAGTCAGCTTTAGGATTTAGCTCCACTTCAACTCCTATTCTTCTATTATCTTTTACAGCTAAGACATCTACCCTTCTTCCTTCTGAAACTTTAACCTCTACATGCGCATCATATCCTAGCTTTTTCAACTTCCATCTTATCAAAACCTGATAGAGCATATGCTCAAAGCCTACGTTGCCAACATACTTCCATAGGCTTGTATCTATGCCTTTAGAATCCAAAAAATTCAAAGCCTTCTCAGTCAGAACAAGGAAGGAAGTTGGTCTTCTACCGTTAAGCGAGATATCAACTTGTTTAATCAACTCATTTAATATAAGTTCTTCCTTGGCTCTTTCTAACCTTGTTGCTGAAATTCCTAGCTCTTTCTGCCTTGATGTAATCCCGTTGAAAGGATGGGAGTTTACGTTCTCTAGAAGCCTGTAGGAATCTTCTGACAATCTCACAGTATCAGTTTTCTCTTCATCTTTACCTTGTGTGAGATTTTTCTCTCTATTCAACTCTTCAATTACAATCTTCATTCTTTGCTTTAATTCTTCATCGTTTACATTCTTCTCGAGCTTAAAATCTTCAGACTTTATGACGAAAGGTTTTACATACCTTCCAGCAAGCTTTACTAACCACTCGCCACGTTCAAGCTTTGTTAACGCTTCTCTTCCCTCATCATTCAGATCCATGGCTTGAGCTATATCATCGATATCTTTTCCATTACCAAGAAGGCCAGTGATTTTTGTGTAAGTGTTTGCTTTCAAAGAATTTGATAGTTTTGTTGGTTCTTGATCTGAAGCTATTATCGCTTCACCAAAATCTCTAATCTCATCACACACTAGATCAGCTGGAGGTATGCCTGAATACTCTGCTGTTGTTTGGCTGTACTGCTCGCTGGCTGTGAATATTCTTTTGGCCTCGTCTATTATCAAAACGTGTAGCAACTTACCTCTCATCATTTTGGCTTTGCGATAAGCATAGATCCAGTAGAAAAGCCAAAGTGCTAGAATGCTCGCCTCATCTCTTCCCAAACCATCAAGCTCAAGAACAACTGGTAGTTCTAGTAACTTCTCCATATCAATCAAATTTCTCTTATTGTTTATTGTTTGACCAAGCTTGCTTAGCAATCCATAAAGCCTTGTCTCGACAACACTCGCATATTCCTGCATCTTCCTGGAAGTCTCATCAGATTCTGCTATCTTCTTATACACATCTTCAATCTTCGGTATATCTTTCTTTTTATTGTAAACTTCGTCTATAGCCTCAAGCAGATACTGAGTAGATCCTTGCCAGATTCCTTGTATATGCCCGAATATGTTCAAGAACTGTTGCTTCCATTCTTGAAAGCTAACGTTAGGAGGGGGTTCTAACGGGTTTATTCTCAAATCTTTCCAGCTAATCACGACAAGCAGGGGATAGTGCCTTATCAAGTGACGGTAATCTCTTTTGTAATCTATGACGATAAAGGGAATTTTTCTTGAAATGAATTGCCTTATGATTTGTAGTATTAAAGTAGTCTTGCCAGCACCACTGCGAGCTGTGATTAGCGCATGCTGATTTAACTCTTCTCTCGATAAGCCGAACTCCCATAAGACTTTCTCTCCTTGCATCACCCGCCCTATGCTTATTTCTCCATACGCTTCTATTCTACTTGGGCATTCCATGATAGGCTTTTCCGATAATAAAATTTCACTGCAGAAAGTATTGACAAGAGAATCTATCTCTTGCCTTATTCCTTCCTTATCATCATTCTCTAGTGTGTAGATGAATAGAAGCTTGTCGATGAATTCCCTGTCTATAAATGAGGCTAGCTTGCCAGCGTTTTCCCTAACTTCTTGCATCCAATCTTTCTCAAACTCATTCATTAAAAACCAGCCTCGAAGCTATTTTCGAGAACATTAAAGCAAGCAAGATCATGAAAAAGCCAAAAACAGCTAATTGAAGCTCCAAGTCTACTGCATACTCAAGCATAACTTTTCTCACGTAAAGAACTGAGCCTATGCTCAAGAAAAGAAGGCCGATGATAAGGAGGCCTAAAACATATAGCTCAACTTTTTTCATCTAAGAATCTCCTCATTTCTTCTTCAAAAATAATAACATCTTCCTCATTGCCGTAGACTTGACGGTAAGCGTTTATTGCTTCTAAGCCTCTATCTAAAATTACAATCTTGTAGAAGAAGAGAAAGCCTCTCTTTTCTATCAGCTGCTTTTCAATTAAGCTCTTCGCACATTCTTTTATTTCATCATCTTTCATCTTAGCCATATCCGATACTACATTTAGCTCGATGTTGTTCGCTATTGCTATCAAAAGCTTGTATTCTTGCTTTGTTATAGGCAGTATTTCGTTTAAGCATTCTAAGCAGTGGACTCTATTCTGGAATAAGATGTTACAAAATTCACACAACTTTCTCTCGCAAAGAATGCAAGCGTTGAACTTTTCACTTCCTCTTCCGCAAATATCACAGACAGGAACCCTGATTTCTTTGACAATCCCGTTTCCTGTTTGGAAGTATGTTTTTCCTTCCAACTCTTTCTCCCTTGCTAAGATCTTCTTCTCATCCAGAATTACTTTGGATGACTCAAGCTGGTCTAATCTTTTCTCCATACTATCAAGCCTTTCTTCCAGCCTTTCGAGCAATCTGACTATTTCTTGACTCATCTTGGCCACCTATTTCCTACACTTAGAGCATTTTTCCAAATTCAATCGTATTCCCCTGTTGGTCTTATCCATGAAATAGCTCTCAGCACATGCCAAACATTAAGTGGTTTGTCCTGCGAATATGCTTCTTCTACTGCTTTGTTAACGATTCTCTTGATATCATCATGGGTATATCCTCGAGTCTTCTTAGCTATGGTCAAAATGTCTTTATCATAGAAATCGTATTGAGTGAGCAGATTTTTGAAGAGTGTTGTCCTTTCCTTAAAATTCGGTCTTCTGAAGTAAAGAACGAAGTCAAATCTTCTTTTGACTGCATGATCGATCTGCCCCTCAAAATTGCTGGCTGCAATGATAAACACATTAGGAGTGCTTAATTTGTTCATCTCACGTATTAGAGTGTTTACCATCGCTCTGATATCATCATGCATCTGCTCTGTCTTTCTCGAGACGCCTATTGAGTCGAATTCGTCTATGAAGAATATGACATATGAAAACTGAGCAAGATACTTCACGTAGTTAAACGCTTTCTCAACATTCTTGCTGGATTCGCCAACGTACTTTCCTCTAACTAATCCCATCTCGACAAAATAGACCTTCTTGTTCATATCTCTCGCAAATCTATCAGATGCGCCCATGGCCAGTGTTGTTTTACCTGTTCCAGGCGGACCTACTAGCAGAATTCTACGATAGAACTTTGGCGGCTTGAATTCCTTTGATTTATGATTATTCTCATGCCACGAAAAAAGAGAGGTAGGGGAGTAGCAGACTTTCATATGAGTTAATACTTCTTCCTTTAGGTATTCTACTCCCTGCAATTCTTCCCAGCATCGTTTGAACTCATCGTTCGGCAACTCAGTTACTGTTATGCAGTCAGGTATGGGTATCTTCTCTGTTAACATCTTCCTTCTCCTCTTTTGGCCTTATCAACGGGATATCTAGTTCAAGTTCTGGTTTCTCGTGTTTTATGAGGAAGAGTATAGTTGAAATCGTTGCTTCTGTCAGTACTTCTTTAGAAACTGAGTATCCGTTTTCTTCTGCTTTTGCCTGGATCTCACGGAAGAATTCTGACATAGTCTCATCAATAGTTCTTGTGGGAGTTTCTGTTTCTTCTTTTTCTTGGCTTTCTACGAGACCGAAGACCTGTTCTACTGTTGCAACCTCTTTATTGCCATCTGTGAGCGTGGCGTTTATCTTTACTTCTTCTATACTTTCACTCATACTCGACCCACTCCCAGTCTAGGTTTATTAGAGGTGTAGAGTGCTTTTTTCTCTCGATCAGCTTCTTCACCTCTGGAACTGTGGATCTGTCTTGAACAGGAACCCAGTTTCTTTGGTTGAAGACCTCTTCGGCTTCGGCAGTATTGTTATACTTGGTTGCAACTATGACCAACTTCTTCAAAGGTATCCTCTACCTCCTGAGTAGCGTATGTTGAAGATCAGTGATGCTTTCCTTCTTCCACTGATAGACCCCATAGCTACTTCTCCGTCATCAAGAACATGCACCTCAAGCCTTTCCAACCCTACAGTATTTCTCTTCACAAAGAAGTAGATTAGGTCTTCTTCAATTCTTTTTGAATCTAATTGGTCTTTTACTCCGTATCTATCTGCGAATTCTCCTATCTTATTAGTCATTATCGTTGCTATGTCATTGATGCTTCGAACTTCAGTAGCGTTAATAGTTAGGTTAACTACTTCTGTTGATGACATCGCCTCTAACCTTCTTTTGACTAACTTGCAGTAACTTATGATAGTTGCAGTAAAGCCTCGTTTTTGTTTCATCGATTCTATCTCTCTTGCGCCAGTCTGTATAGAAAGGGCATTCCTTGAAATGTATTCCAAGCTTCTGCTCTATTAGTGATGCTATTTCCTTTGCTAGATTTTTTTCACCTATTATGCGGATACTTATGCTCAGGGTCTTTCACCTGAGCTAAGATTATAATATGCAGAGTAATGATAATCCTTTTGCTATCAATTTAGCATGTAATGCAAAAAATTCATTCTCTTGTTGCACGGTATAAGACTGGGCATTTAAATTTATTTATAGTCCAAAACTTTTCTAACCCTTCTTTTGGCTTTTGCTCAGCTATACCAGCAGCTTCAAGCCTTTTGAGCGCTCTGTAAATTTGAGATTCAGAATAGTTCAATCTTCCTAAAAGTTTCTTAACGCTTATATCCTCTTTAATAAGCTCAAAGAATACATCTATAACGGAAGGCCAACTTCTTTTACCCTTAGAAGCGTAAGAAAGGAACAATAATTCATCCTTCAAATGCCTAAGCTCGTTTACTGTTAGAGTTTTATACTTAAGGCGTTCGAAAATACTCTCTAAAACCTTATCCCACAATGACTTTATTTCTTCATCTAACGTTTCCAAGACTTTCAGCGCTCAAATTCTAGTATCAAATGTGGAGATTTTACTACTATGTTGATTGACTTTAGTCACAAAATTTTATGTAGAATTACTACAATTATACAATTGATGGGAGAAAAACTTAGGGAGTCTATTCTTAAGTTACTCTCAGAAAAAGATAGAAGCTTTAGTGAGTTACTAAAAGCATTGTCAGTGCATCAACAAATCCTTAGCAGAACTCTTAAGGGTCTTGAGCGAGAAAAACTTATCAGATTATTTTCAATACCCGGTACGCATCCTCCGAGACATATTTACAGGCTTCAGCCAGCGATTCCTCTTGAGGTTTTGACTAAAGGTGGGATGAGATTTCCAAAATTAAAGATACAATGGACGAAGATTGCTGGGGATCTGAGATTTCCCATATATCTGGAAGAATCTGTTTACAGAAAAAAGCGGAGAAAAATATCTAATGAAGTTGAATCAATTTCTAAAAAAATAGCTGAAAGAATTGCAGAGATGAGGGCTAAAGGTAATATAACCATTTGGAATGGTGAGAGATTCAGACTTTATAAATTTATAGAGGGAAGGACGGAAAAAGAAGAAAGAGTAACTTTAAAATTATATTTTGAGGATATGATGTATTCTGATTTTTTAGCAGCGAAAGAATTTCTAGATAGGACAATTAATTGGAAGGGAAAAAGAATAACAAGAAGAAAGTACTACTTAGAAATATTTGACCCTGCAAGAGAAATTATTCAAGAAATCCCAAGTGATTTTGGTATTGGCGTTATTGTGATTACTAAAGATCCGTATCTTGTGCTAACACGAAGACGAGAAACTCTAGCAGTATCGCCAGGTCTTTTGCACGTTTCGATTCATGAAGGCATGGCGCGTGGAGGTCCTAGACCAGATTTTAATGAGCATGGAAAGCCTGACCCTTATGCAACAGCTATAAGGTCCGCTAAAGAAGAATTAAACATTGAATTAAGAAAAGATGATGTTGAATGGATTGTTTTTGGGCATGACCCAATAACATGGGAATACAACTTGTTTGGTGTTGCACAAGTAAAAATGAGTTTTGATGAATTATTAAGGAACTATATGCTATCTAAGGATATTAGGTTTGAGCATGGAAGAAGTAAAGAAAATGAACTCAAATACGAATTAGTACCTCTAAGTTTTGACCCAGACAAACCTGATGTAATTCTAAAATTCCTGTTAAAAAACAAGCGTTATATTTATGACTTTGCTAAGGCTGGGATAATATTTGCTCTATTGAATTTTGGGTGTGAATGGAGTAAAGTTGTAACCTATTTCAGTTAAAGAATCCTCAATAGACTCTTTATTGAGCTTATTATTATATCGGGTTTAGCTATATCTGGCTTAAAACGCCGAGTTTTTATGAGAGCTGTAAACATACCTGCGCTCTTGCCTGAAATCACATCTTTAGGTTGATCGCCAACTACCAAACAGTCTTTTGGATCCAACTTTAGCTTATTTAAAGCAAAAAAGTAGGGCCTAGGGCTGGGTTTCATTGAGTGGGTATCGTCTGTGGTAACTATTAACGAAAAATAACGAATTAAAGAAAGGAAATGCAATTTCAGTAATGTGTAATCACGCGCTCCGTCAGTGACGATAGCACATATGTATTTTTTATTCAGATAAGATAAAGTCCTTTTAACGTAAGGATATGGGCGTATCAACTTCTTTTGCTTTTTTAAAATGTCTATATAGCTTAAATCACCAAGCTGTTTAAAAACAGTAACCCAATTATACACTATACCTTTTCTTTCAGCTTCAAGAATATATTTTTCAAATATTTCTTGAGCTTTCTTAATTGTTATCTTATTCTTCTTAGCTATAGAATAAAATAATTCTTTTAGTGCAAGCTTTTTAAACGGTTGCTCATTCCATAGCGTTCCATCTAAGTCAAATAGAATTGCCTTTATTTGGTTAAAAGTTATCTTGTTCATTATGTACAAACCTTTTTTTAAAAAAACGCCTATAAAATTTAGTTGGTGCTCTTCTAATAGATTTTAATTCTTTCTTACTTTCTTAACACTTGGGTAAATTTTAGGTTTGCCGGTCTTTCGGCTAAATTCGTAGATCATACATGTTTTTCACGTCGCTCTTAGCTTAAAGTTCACTTGATTATACAATGCGTCACGACTAGTTTTAGTTAGTTCAATCTCTTTTTCAATAAGGAAGTAATCTATGTTCGACTTGGTAACTTTCTTGATCTGATTGTTTCTAGCCCAATCTAAACACTCTTCAACAAGCTTTGGTAAAAGCTTCTTCTCTTTCTCTATCTGCTCTTTTTCTTTCTTCAAACGCTCCTGTTCAAGCTTCTGTCTGACTATTGCTTCAGCTTTCTCAACTTTTAATCTCAGTTTGGGTTCAAGGGACCATCTATGGATACCTTTCTGTTCCCAAAATAATTCAGTGTTACGATAACCAATCATATTTGCTTCAGGGAATTCTTTGGATAAGAATACCAGCATTTCGTCTGCAAGCTGATTCTCGTCCTTGCTTTGAATTTCTTTTAACACTTCTTCAGGGATCTGCTCTCCAACTCCATACCTAATCGCTATTGGTGCTTCCTCCATCTTGCGCTCTTCCTTGATAGATCCTATCCACCATTCAGCCTGCTTTTCAAAAATATATGTTATGCCATCTTTTATCCATACAAGTTTAAGCGAACCTATCTCGTTAGTATGCTCATCCTCACCTTTAGTTATCTCTACGATTATTGTCTTAGCGCCTTCTTCTCTCGCTATTTCAATAAATGACTTCCAATCATCATTTTCTTGGCTCCAAATTACTTGGTTGAGAAATCCCTCATAGAGCGTTAGCTTACCAGGAAAGATTCTGAGATTTTGTGACCTTATATATTCGACTATTTCTTCATAGATTTTGTTCAAGTTCTCTGTTTCTGTCAATTCAATCACCCACACTCGATACACCATTTAATTTTGTTACTTTAAAAACTCGGTCAGCGAAGCTTTCAAGCTCTTTTTCATGCGATACAATAATAACTTGTGGACAAGCAAGCTCATCAAGAATATCTCTGACTTTTGATAGTTGCTCCTTGCTAAAGCCATCAGTTGGCTCGTCTAGTATAAGGAGATTAGATTTTATACCTATAGAAACTTTTTGAACAAGACTGTTAAGAGCTAATCTATAGGCTAAGGCTACACTAGTTCTCTCTCCACCACTAAGGTAAGATATGTCTTGCTCATATCCATCCTGCTCAACTATCGGAGTAAAATCTTCGTCTATCCTTGCTTCCTTGCTAGAATCTTCAACTAGCAGGCTAAACCACTTTTGAAAATACTGGTTGAACTCTTGTTGGATATTCACCATTACATGCCTTTCTATATTTTCTAGCGTTGGTATGAAAAAGTCTTTTAGCCAGACAAGATATTCGCCCAATAACTCAGCCTTCTTAAGCAAGCCTTGTTTCTTATCTATCTCTTGTTTCAACTCCTCTGCTGCTTTTTTGGTTTCATCAATTCTAGAATTAATTGATGATATGCTCTTCTTAATCTCAGTAAGTGCTTCGTTAGTCTTCTTTGCTTCTTCTTCTAGCAAAACGATTTTCTTTGAAATTTCTAAAAACTGCTCTAATTCTTTTCTCGCTTCCTCCAATCTTGCATTGATTCTTTTTACCTCTTCATTGATAGAAGATATTTTATTTTGGCAATCCTTCATGATCTCTTTAAAACCATCTGCTTGCTCTTCATATGCTTTGAGATTATTCTGTGCAGCATTATACTTTTTCAGTTCATCTATTAATTTCTCTAAATTTTTAATTCCTTTCTCACATTCACTTACTGCCTTATCAGCAATATCTTTTTCATGAATTTTATTTTTGATTTTTTCCTCAAACTCTTTTGGATTTGCTTCCCTATCACATGTAGGACATATTTTGCTTTGTTGAATAGAGCCATAGTCTTTTATCTTAGATTCTAATGTGTAAGCAATCTTAGTAAGCCTTTTATGTTCTTGCTTAAATTCTTCTAACTCTTTCTTTAATTCATCCTCTGTTTTATCAGTAGGCTTCTTTATCTTTGCTAACTCGTCTAACTTTGGTTGTAATTCATCCAGCTTCTTTTTCGCTGTATCAAATTTTTCATTTAATTCTTTTATGCTCCCATTCTTCTCCTCAATCTGCTTCTCAAGTAATGGAATCTCGCCTTGAACTGAGCTCAGCTTATCTTTAACATTACTAAGTTTCTTAAGCTGCTCATTCAAACCATCAAGTTTTTCCGTTAGCAATCTTTCTTGGTCGAGCAGTGGTTTGAGTTGTTTTTCATCATCCTCGATTTCCTTAATTTTTTTAGATAATAGACCTCTTTTATCTTCAAGATCTGATGCTTGGGCTTTGAATTCAATAGATTTCTTGTCTATCGTAGAAGCTAGGTTTGAAGCATTATCACGCGCTATCTTATAGTCTTCGATTCTGAAGGCTTTTCTCAAGGTCTGTAGCCTAAGATCGGAGTTCATAGTGAGGATTGTCTTCATTTCTTCTTGAGGGGTAAAGACAGCATAGCGATAAATTACATTCTGAGCTTTAGGATCAGGAGGTTCGTTGAAGTTTAAAATTTGAAGTACTTCTTCTTTAAGCTCGCTTGGAGAAAGATGTCGAACTTTATCGTCTACTTTAATCCAGCCCTCTTTCTGCTGCACAGATTTTCCTTTTCTTACTAATGTGCGAAGTATGGTGTATTCTTTTCCATCTACATCAAATATTAAGCCTACCGATCCTTCGTTCTCACCTGTCCTTAATAATGAAGCTCCTTTTTCAGCACCTAAGCCAAACAGTGCGAATTCTATAGCCATAAGAATAGTGGACTTTCCAGAGCCGATGTCTCCTTCAAATAATGTAGTGCCTAAAGGAAACTCTATAGTTGCATCCTTGTAGCTCCTAATATTCTTCATCTTTAGTGCTTTAATTATCATTTGAGCACCTCGCTAAGCTGAAGAGTTTCTATTCCATGCTCTTGCATTCTTGCCTCATAGTCTTTCTTTGATTCATTCAGCTTTGGTTCTTGCCTTAGCGTTTTTAAAAGTTCAACAGCAAGAAGTGCACCTTTCTCATCTTTTAGAGATTCGTTTGAGACCTTAATCGAACTGATATTTTCTTTGAATAACTTTCTTTCTATTGTAGCTATGTCTTCGCCCATTATCTTAACCGCAGCATATTCCTTCGATGTTAGACCATGACGGTTTAGGTAAATGTAGATGGCACCATTCTCAATGAGCATATTCTTCAACTGGAAAAAGTCGATGTCAGAAGTCTTTCCGCCTGAGAGTTCGCCTCTTATTTTAAGAGCGACTATCTTGTCCTTAACATCTAACTTACTTAACTCCTCCTTTAGCTCTTTTTGGACTTGCAAGGCATTTTTGTAAGAAGCATCGTACTCAAAGTAGATGCCTTCAAAAGATTTCATTTCCACAAACTCGATCTTCTCAACCTTATCAGAAAAGCTCACAATATAAAACCCTCTCTTCTCGCCTTTTGCTGTCTGCTCAAAATCTCTGCCATACCCTATGAACAAAGGGCCAGGAAAGACTACTTTTTTATAACCTGGCAAGCTATTCTCAGACCTATCGTGTATATGGCCTCCAGCATAGTAATCGAATCCTTTTGGAAGATAAGAGATTGGTACGGTCTCCATCTGGCTCAAGTATGCTGGCTTAAATTCATTCAACCCGCTATGAAAAGCAAATATCTTAAAACCATCTTCATTCTCAAGGCTTTCTCTATCTAAAATCTCATAATACTTACTTTCTAAACCTATCTTCCTAGCAGAAATACCAACAAGCTTAGCTTTTGTCTTTTGATCGATAAAGAATTCTAGCTTTAATTTATCATCAATCATTTTTCCCTTAACTATTTTTATGATGATTCCTGCACTTTCTAAAACATCTATAATAGAAGTCCCAGTAGGGGTGTAATCATGGCTCCCATATATCACATAGATAGGTATGTTTTTGTCTTTCACTTCCTTTATCTTTGCAACAGCTTCTTTGACGACACCTAGATCAGGAATTCCAACATGAAAGAGATCACCACATATAAGAATGAAATCAACTCTCTCTTCTATGCATTTGTCCATCGCTTTTCTAAAAGTTTCTATCTCAAGTTTTTCAAGCGTAGGTTCACGATTAGCGCCTAAATGGATATCAGCCATATGAGCAAATTTGTACATATAGCTTATCCCTCAAACTCCATTTGTCCTTCGCTCTCAAACTTATCCTTTGTCTTTGATTCTTTAACAAACTCGTCAAAGAGTGGCACATAGATAGGAACAGCAAATCTTGTGAATATGCTACTTACTATTGCCTCTCCTTTATCAAGGCTAGCTATGGTTCTATCATCATCTGAAAGATCTTGAGCGGCACTTTCTATGATGGCATGCCTTTCAGTTGCCATTTCATTACCAAGAATGATCTTTGTATTCATGTTTGTTAGTATGTTCCTAGGAATAACGCTTGTTAACTGAGTGATAGCTATTAAACCCACCTTAAACTTTCTTCCTTCTCGAGCGATCGTACTATAGATGTTCTCTCCTGATTTTGCAAGCCTATCACTACCAAGTACGCGAGGAGCTTCTTCAATAACTATGCTTATCGTTGGCTTTTCATCGAGCTTACCTTGAGATTTATACTCTTGATACCTTGAAAATACTTTGTTAGCCACTATGCTACCTATGAGAAGTTCTGCTTCGTCTCCTATCTTTGATGTATCTATAACAACTACTTTCCCCTTCTCTAATGCTTTGACTATGTCGTCTGTAGTTGATTCACCTGCAGTATCGCTAAAAACTTCATTAGTGCATCTTATCTCACCATTTTGGTAATAAACACCAAGCATGGTCTTCATTTTTCGCTGAAGGACATTAAGAGTTCTCTGATCTACACCTTTTAGACTTTCCCCTCTTACGATTTTCTTAATCCACTTATCTCCAAACTCCCTATAATACATTGAAATTGCATCACACTGCGCATCTGTAAAGTCCACTATGCCATCAAAATGTTCAGGTTGAATAGACTTGAGGTTGATCACTAATGTGTTAGCTCCAACAGGTGGGTCAGACGAATAATATAGCAAATTCTCTTTCGCATTCAGATGATCTTTCAATCCCTTGCCATTTCTGCCATAGTACTCGTCATGAGGATCAAGGACAAGAATACCAAATTTCTTTTCGTTAAGCACACTCCATAGCATGACCTTTACAAGGTTACTCTTTCCTCTTCCAGTGGTTGCAGGGATTAGAACATGATGAGCTAAAGCTTCCACACCATTTAAGTAAACATCAACGTTGAGAACTTTTGAACCGCTTCTCACCTTACCAATATAAATAGGGTTAGGAGGCTTTGTCAAGAAGTCCAAGTCCTTCTCAGCTACATGTCTTACTGTGCCAAAGAAGTCTGGAAGTACTTTTGGGACATGAGGTTTGCTAGTAACTCTGAGCACAGATTTTGCTAAAGCCAAGACATAATTCCTTAATTGTGGTTCAAGAAATTCTAGTCCAGCTCCAAGACCCTCAAGCTTCATGCCAGCAATCAATTCCCTTGCTACTTGAGAGATCTGGCTGCCATAAAGCAGATCATAAACCTGCAAAATTAAATAACCTTCACTATCCTCAGCAACCAAAAGATCGCCTAACTCTATCTTCTCTCCACTCTTCTCTCTAATGAGAATCTTTCCTACTCCGCCAGCGATGATTTGACCACATATTTCCATCTTTTTACCCCCTAAGGAAGTTCAGAATTCCGTGGGCATCTTTTGATTGTATATGTCTCAAGAATTTAGGCCATGAACCAAGCTTTGATATCTCAGTCATTAGCATGATTCGATAAGTTTCTACTTCTTCATGTCTGACTCTAGCGTTGTAGTCAGCATCTATAAGACCATAAGGATAGCCTGGAAAACTCACGTCACTAGAATTGATAGATAATTGGCACATTACTTCATTAATATCTGAAGCAGACAAGAGTTTAACCTGTTCGGCGTTGATCTCGTATCTAAAGATTCTTGGAGAATTATCATTTAGCTTTACGATAAAGATGGCTGCTTTATGTTCAGGGCTCAAAGATTCAGCCACTGGGTAATAATACCAGATCGATTCTATCTTACAATCATTAGCAAGCTTCCTGAGTGCTCCAAGCAATGATAATCCAGTGGTTGTATAGAGGCGGCTAGTTTTTGATAGCCCTGAGTATATCACACCTTTTTCAATTGCTACTTTGTACGCTTCTTTTGCATAGTTTGATTCGTTTGTAAACGCAGTTCTTAATGTACCATCCATTACAAGTACATCACCTTCATCAAGCTCATTTTCGATTATGTGCTTAGCATATTCCCATTCTGCAAACCTTCTACCTATGGAAGCCACTCTAGCTATGTCTGCTCTTGAGGTACCTATCATCAACCTTCTATCTGTAGAGCTAAAGGATAGGTCTGAAGCTCTTGGTAAGAATTTTGTGATTTCATCAGTCATAGGAAATATCGATGTGTCAAAATAAATCTGATCTTTCCTGAATTTAGCAGATGTTGCTGAGAAGAACTCTATTTTCTCTGGGATTTTAGTCTTTGGCATTCTTCTTTTTCCTTGGAAAATATTGAAATAAATTCGGTTAAGCTGAATGGAGAAGTTAGGTGCTCCTATAAGCTCACAGTTACCTCCATCGATAAATGCAAGCTTTCTTTTAGAATTAACCATATTAATGGGTTTAAAGTAATTTATGTTAAAGGGATAAGCCCGATAGCCTTGTCTACTTAAGAACGGTTCGCCTATGTCTTCTTCGCTTACCAACTCGTTTAAATTCCAAATTAGTTTTTTAACAGCTTCACCTAGCATTTCTTACACCTCATAATAGAACCATATCATCAGGAACACGCACTCCTGCAGAGATATTCTCGCCAAGGTTTTGAGTCAGTATTTGAGGCAGAGCATACTTACCTTGCTTGAACAAAGAGGACCAGTTCAGCTTAGTCAGTCTATAATATTCGTCCATAATTTGTAATATATGTGGCCTTGGTACATCATTCATGTTTAGGCAAAGATGTTTCTTTAAAGAAATCTCAACAGGTTGCGCTGTGCCTATCCTTGAGCTACACGATACTAACAAGCCTTCATTCTCATTAAAAGCTATCGCTGTACCTTCAGGCACGTTAAAGTAATGACCTGGCTTTAAATCAAAGATTCTTTTGTTTGGAGTTTTATTCACTCCGATTATGTCAATTATAAGGCTCTTAGGGAACATGGAAATTCTTTTGAGAAGCTCAGGTATAGGTTCTTTTTTCTCATCAGGTATGCCACTCATTATCACTTTTTCCATCATGTCGGCCTCATCGTCTCTTATTATCCCATCCTTTGCAAATACAAATCGATTAAAGCTGAGCCTTTTCCCATCAATTCCTATGTATCTTTGACTGAAGATTGAAATCCTTTGTATGAGATCAACTAAGATGTCATAAAAGGCAGCTGGCGAAAGCTTCTCTCCACCAACAGGCTTGGTACCTGTGGCAATGTACCTGCCATAAGAGTCTGTCATTGCGCTATAAGCTGTAGCAGAAGCTTTTAGCTTTGGCCTTCTTGAGACATCGTGATATGCATAGCATGAAGTTCCAATTACTATGCCAGGGATTTTGCTGTCTGCAGGCTCTTTTAAGATCCAGACCGCAGTTCCAGTACCACCGAATTTAATGTAGCATTGTGAAGCTGTGTTAGCAGCTATTGCATAAGCACTTCTATCTCCTTGAAGAATCTTTTCCACAGTCTCATAACCTATGGCCTGACAAGGGAAAGGTTCTGTCCCAAAAATTCTCTCAAAAAGTTGATCTCTAGACTTGTAGTAGATGTCTGCAGCATAAATGCTAGGAAGAATTATGATTGCAAGTACTTTTTCCTTTTTGGTTATAAGTTTTGATCGAAGCTCTGCAATTGCTGAAGTATAATCCGCAACCTTATCCCCTCCTGTATCGATAAAACCATTATTAATTTCTGTTATTGGTTCCAGCTCTCCAAGGTTAAGCCTTCTATACGCTTTTTCAATGAACTTTATTGCTTGCTTGGTTTCATCAGTATTGCCAGAATGAATGATGATATACTTCCCATTTATCTTCCCTGCATACGGACCGTATTGTTTTAAAAGATCGTGTATCTTATCAACCGGAGCCTGAGCATTAGCTCCTGCAACTACAAAAATCTGATTGGATGATGGATAAGAATACTCTTGATAGCCAAGGCTTTCTGCGATAATAGGGCCTTCAAAAGATATTGTTTGACTCAAGAAGCGTAATGAGCTTAAAAATTTTTTAACAAACTCAGCAATATATCTAATTCTTTCATCTGGATCTTTCTTCAAAGTTTCTGGCAACTTTGTTCTTTCTCTAAACTCACTAAAAACGCAAGATTTAGGATAAGGCAACGTTCTTCCAAAAGATGGAATATTAACATCGAGCATTTCATCTTTTGGGGCTACAAAATCGATTCCATGTTTAACTTTCCAATATTCTGTTGTCTTTAACATTCTAGTTCTTATTGGGAATTCCATCTCATCTGCAGTTTTTCCTGCTCTGCCAATTAGTATCCCTCTAAGCCAGTTTGGCAATACTCTCACTTTGATCTCTGACTCCTCACCCATTTTATCGGCTTCATCTATCTCCTTTTCATTTAATTGAAGCATGATTCTTGTTTTAGCATCGATCCATACACATGGGTAACCATCCTCCAATGATGCTTGAATTCTGTAAGAACGCTTGTAAGGATTCTCTTTGTTAAGAATGTCAGTCTTTAAGATGTAACGATCGCCTATCTTTAGGAAGTTTTTCTTCAATACTTCTATCCTTACCCTATTTTGCCAAGCTGACTCTACCACTTCTTTGCCATATGACTCATTCTCTACTATTTGTGGACTCAGGTTAGAATACCCAGATAGTGATTTCGATAGTACTTCACGATTAACGTTCAATACAACAATATCGAAATTATCAAAAACTTCCATGGGCGCAACTGTAGCATCAAATCCATGCCTGCATAACGATCCAACGATGGATTGTAGAAATGCCCTTCGATCAGTCTGTTTCTCAATATCTAGCCCTTGAAATCTAACATAGCAACCATGCACTTCATCTGGCACTTTAGTTTTTGATTTAAAGAGGTTAAGATATTTCATATACTTACACCAACCTGCGTTGGAACGAAACTTCAGTCATCAATGGAGCTACCACTTTATCTACCAACTCACGCAACACTATGGCTATCTGTTCTACTGTAAGTGAAGTTTGGTAGATTGTGATAATGCCTTTCTTATGAAAGCCTACTACAGCCTCTTCAGGTATGTCTGTTAATCTCACCTTAACTTTTTCAAGTGGTTGGTCTCCATAATCCTCCCATATCTGTGAATGTGTAACACCGCGCCCAACAAGGGATATTTTATCAATTGTCTCTAAACCTTTTCTTGAGGGAGTATGGTCGACTTGGAAGACATCAGGATTTCTTTGAATGACTGATCTTAATATGTCTTCTTTGAACGGGATAGGTTCAAGCATTATTTCAGGGATGAAGTTGTCCTCAAGAAATTTTTTCACACGCTGCTGTATTTCTTTAGTTGCATTTCCAATAGCAAGGAAACTTTTGCCAAGAAAGACTATCGGAACCTCGCCTAATGCCCTAGCCTTTCCTGTTCCTTCGAGAGTCGGATATTCAAAATCGTATTCGAAGCCAAAAACAAAATACACGTTATCTTTAATTATTCTCACTGATTCAGGTAACGTACCTTCCCTATAGTCTTTATTACTTTCTTTTGCAGATAGCTCTTTAGCTTTAGATGCAATTTCTTCAGGCATTATCTGCTGCTTTGGAGTCTTTATTATCAGAAAACTAGGCAAGATATTCACTCTCCTGTGAAATTCTTAACTCAACAAAAGGAAGCAATTCTTCCTTGATTCTGTAGAAGGAAAATTTGCCAAACCTTTCATTATGCAAAATTCGTTCTGATACGAATTTGTTCAAATGGTAAGATACAGTAGCTTTATCTCTATTTAGAACTTCAACTAGTTGTGAAGGTCTAATACCTCTTGGGTCTGGATTTAAAATAATATTTCTAAGAATCATGAGTTGTAATTCATCTAAAGTTTTTAGCTTTTCAAACATATTATGCAAACCCATTGTTTGGGCTGCCATCTCGACTGATTCGATATCTAAACTAGTTTTCTGCTTGAGAAAAGCTTCATGCAAAGCTCTTAAAAATAGCGAGATAATGCTACCAGGGATTCCAAGAGTGAATTCATGAATCTTCTCTGCTAATTTAACTTCTGATTTTACTTTTCCATCTGAAGCATAGTCAGTGATTCTACTCAAAAGAAGTTCAGTATCTTCCTTGCTTAACGGCTTTAGGTAGATCTCTCTGCTTGTAGCTATGATAGTTTCTATCTTCTCTTTGAGAAAATTCCAGTGAAGAGGTTCCCAAGCAGTGATTAAAATGCCATTGCTAAATACTTTCAAGAACTCTTTTATCGAGTATTCTATGTTTCTGTCTTCTTCACACGAGTCGATAATTAAAACATCGGGTTTTTCGCTCTTAAGGCTCTCGAGATGTTTAAGGAATACTTGCTCATTTTCATCTTGTTCTGAGAATGTTGATGCATCAAAATAAATAGATTTTAACCTTATTTCTGGTCTTTCACAAAAAGACTTTAGAATTCTTAGTAAGTGCGTTTTGCCAGAACCTATTGGGCCAAATAAAACGATATGAAATATGCCCTCTTCAACCCGAGCATAATAACCGAGGTATTCGACGATTAATTCAAGCTCTGACTCTCTGTTGACAGTTATGTTAGGCTGTGTAAGAAAGGTGTTAAGGTAACTCATCTGCAACTTAAGCGGATCAAAGCCTACCTCTCTAAGCCAAACATCAAAGCTTTCAACTTTGCCTTTAAGCCCTCTTTCAAAGGCTTTTTCTAACCTTTCATACAAATTGAACCACCTAGCATGTTCTTCCTAATCAAACTATTGGAACTAAAATTATAAATATCTTTCGGTTAGCCCTAGACTAGATCTTTGAAAGAATACTTGAGTATTTTTCCATCCTCATCATTTTTCCTTCAGGCTGAATAAGCCATGTCATCCAGCAAAGCTCTATCGGCCTATATCCACAGGTTAAAGCAACTTCCTCAGCTTTCTTAATGAACTTTATATCATTAACAGGCTCTAATCCAGCTTTAACCAAGATCTCGTTTATTACCTTTTTAACAATTTTATCTGGCATTACTGTATCAATACCGCCCATCATCCTTAAATATTGAAATGTGATTAATCCAACTCCTTTAATTCTTCCAATAGGGTCTTCTCTCCATCTTTCAAGATTAGCATTTTTAGCCCAAGTTCTTAATGCTGTTTTATCGTCTCCGCTTAGAGTTGATAAGTAAGAGGCAATATTCTTAGCGATAATCCATGATCTCTTGTTTTTCCACACTTTTCTTAATTCGTTTATATTCGCTTTAGCAAGTTCTTTCAGATCCTTTATTCTCCCGATTCCTACAAACTTTTTATTGAATTCTTCAACCTTTGGAACAACTGCTGTAAAGTAATTTAAGCCGATTGATGTAAAAGCTGCATCCACAACCATTAAAATTACGCTTCCTCCCCATCTCTCTGTTTTGAGACATCTATCGCAATGCTCTTCTAATCCAGAAACTTTCTGCATGTAACTGTTGATTATCCTTTTCAAGAGAGACATAAGCCACTCTCCTTGGAATGCTCACGCTTTAATATTTGTCTGAACCCAAAATTAGATTTGTATGCTGCCTTATCAAAAGCTAATCTACCCGTGTCCATTCTGTGATAAAGAAACTCTAGAAGTTTTGTATAGACCAAGCTTTAAAGCTGCAAAGAGAAGCCAAAGCGCAGCAGCTGGAAGCAAGACTACTTGGAGAAGAGTAGATGAAGGAATCACTTTACTCTTAGAGAAATGTCCGAGTTGTGGAAAGACAGCGAGAGAGATTGAAAGAAAATGGAAAAGTAAGGATTGATAATATTGTATGATATGCTTGTTATTGCGTTAGGGAAAATAAGAAACCATATAAATCTAAGCTACGATATTGAATTGAACAGAATGTATAAGAGTTTGATTGATAGTGTCACTATTCTCCAAAATATTTTAGAATCAAAGATTAAAGAATTCGCTTCACAGCTTAAAGTCAATAGAACTTTCCTTTCAGGTTACCTTGAGGCGTTAGAGGGTAAAGGTTATGCCAATATCAAAAATAAAGCCAGCTGAAGTGCATTTTAAAGAGGAATATGAGAAGGTGATCAAATGGCCCAACGCGCTTTATTCCCAAAAAAAGTGACACGAGAAGAGCTGAATTCCCTCGTTGATAGGGCTGCTGATTTGATAAGAACGGCTGTAGATTACAAGTTTATTCTTGTTTTGCTCTTTCTGAAAAGAATGAATGATTTTTGGAAGACTGAAAGGTTACGATATAAAGAAAGGCTGTTGAAGGAGGCTGGCTTGCCAGAAGAAGAAGCTGAAAAGGAAGCTGAAAAGTTTGATTATACGTTTAAGATTCC
>JAVZMU010000005.1:0-28003 GCA_038883135.1 Nitrososphaerales archaeon | reverse complement strand
AAGATTGTTCAAGAAGTTCAAAGACGTTACAATGAATCTATACATAAAAGAACATATCCTCCTTCAATAAGGTTATAATGATAAAGTAGAGCTTATCCTTAGATTTCAAAGTTTAATCTTTCTCTTACTTGATAAACTTATTCTAACAGAATCATGAAAGATAAATTTGAATTATTTTGTTCTCTGGTGAGATTATGCATTCACCAAAGGTGAAGCAAGGATCAAAAGGATAATATCATAAAAATAGTAATAATCAATTTTAGATAGTTAAGCTTATTTACTATTTTAAAGAGCCATAAGATAAGTTCAGGTTGGAGTTAATGAATAATTCATCGGTGGATGAGAAAATAAAAATCATTGATAAAATTATCATAGATTATCCTGATTTGCACAACCCTCTAGAATTATATAAAATGATTCTACAAGCTCAGAAACAAATTAGAGATGATCCAAAAAAGGGGACGGTTATAGACTGGAACGATAAATCCATCATTGAAGATTTACAAAAAAAGGCTCATAAGTTTAATCAACCTATAGCAAAATTTTTAGATCCTCATGTATTCAATTCTAAAGTATTAATCAATACATGTGAAAAGATAATAAAAGTATTTATCGAAAAAGGCTTGGAAAAGAATCTGTTAAATGAGTTTTTAGATGAACTAGTTAATGGGAAGATAAATATACATGATTCTGTAGGTGCAGCTTTAAAAGGAGATGCAGAATATTTTGAGAATTTTGGTGAGAGACTTGGAGTTGACTCAGCTTTAATTCTCTTCATTATAAGTTCCTTAATTCAACCATGTCTTGAGGAGATAGCGAAAAAGATAGATTCTTCATTACTTGAAAAATGGTGGCAAGCTCCATGTCCTATATGTGGTAGAAGACCTATAATAGCTAGACTTAAGGCACGTAAACGCTATCTAATATGCTCTTTATGTGGGGCTGAATACCTTACCGATCTTTTCCTTTGTGTTAATTGTGGGAATGTTGACCCTACCACTTTAAAGTTCTTAGCCCCAGAAGGTTATCAAGAGTTTAGAGTTGATTTTTGTGAAAAGTGCAAGTATTATTTGAAGGTTATAGATAATAGCAAACTTAAAAAACCTATTCCAAAAGGTTTGGAAGATATTATCACTATAGATTTAGACATTATGGCAAATAGCGCTGGATTGAAAAGAGTCTAAATTTATCCCCAAGGAGGTTCTATATTTAGAATAGGTTTACAATAAAAGTCTTGGACCTTTTTTTCACCTTCAGCTAAAGTTACTATTACTCTCTCATCTTCATACCCTGGGATAGATGTCAATAAATCATAATTATCGCCTACTAAATCATTGAACTCGTATCGACCATTTTTGTCCAAAAGAGCGTATCTATTCGCAACAGGTAATACCATAATTATCGTACCGCCTGAAGTTATGGGTTTTTTCGTTTCAGCATCATAAACAATACCATATATTTTCGCTGTTCCTTTTGCTTCAGATAACCTAAAATCAAGATTTATTATGTCATTTTTTTGAATATTTACTACCTTACTCTGGCTTTTGAAGCCTTTTAAGCTTACAGTAATTGTATATGTTCCTGGTTCGATGTTCTTGAATTCATAGAAACCATCGAAAAGAGTCAAAGTTTTTTTCTCATTACATGCCACTTTGACGCTTCCTAAAGGATTACCTTTCTCATCATACACATAACCAGTAATCCTAGAGTTAGATGGTATGATATTTTTATTATCGCTCATCTTTATCTAAAAAATAAAAATGTGGATTATATATGTTCATCCTTTCTTGACTTCTTCATACCATAGAGAGTGGTGTTCTTTTATATACTCAACTGGAACCATGCCATCTGTGAACATCCCATCTAAGAGTGGTCTATGCTCCTTATAGAGAGTACTCATATAGAAGTGGAATAATAGCACAAATACTATGAGGAGGAAGAATATGTCATGTATCACTAATGCCCATTCATGAATCCAAGATGGGAAGTAACCTGGATACATCAATATTATCCCTGAGATACCCATAAAGAGCATGAACAATACAGCCATTCCCCAATACACTATAATCTTCTCTGTAGGATTATGAAAACCTATCTTTGGTTTTTCATTAGATAAACCTATGTAGTACTTTATTAATCCTATCGAGTCTTTTATATCCTTGAAGCTTATGCCTATCCTAGTACTTCTTAAAGCGATTGTATGATAGAATACATGAAATATTGCTACAGCAGCATAAAGTCCTGCTGCAATTCTATGAATGTCTCTGAAAAAGTCTATTGTAATGGGAGGTACTATCATCCATCCAAATAATTGCATATCAAATATTGGCAGTCCTGTGACTATGAAGGTGGGAATGAGAATCATTATTAGCAAATGCTCGATTCTCTCTGCTAAACCCCATCTAAGAATCTTTTCTTCACTCATTTCTTCTCACTCTCCTTAATTTTCTCTTTACGATGAGCTATTAATGATATTGCTGCTAATGAACCTAATATAGCAAGAGTTATTATTCCTCCTGCAGGTTTTATTATATCTCTTATCTGCATACTCAGTGGTTGTGTTTTTTCTACAGCAGGATAGCCTAATTCTTCTGGTGGGATATCGGTGACTATAAAAACAGAAGTTCCTTCATTTTCATCATCTCCATATACATAGCCATTTATGGCTTCAGCTTTAGCTCGAGCCTTTTCAAGCATTTCTTCACGCTCTCCAAATTCTAGAGCATCAGTTGGGCAAGTTTGTACACAAGCTGGTTCTAAACCTTCCCTTATACGATCAGGGCACATGGTGCACTTGTAAGTCTTATTTGTTATTGGATCGTATCTTGGGATCTTAAATGGACATGCAGCAATACAGTACTTGCAACCTATGCATACATCCACGTTTATCACTACTGGTCCTTCTTCATATTTTGTTATTGCACCTACTGGACATGCATTTCTGCATGTAGGGTTAAGGCAGTGCATGCACCTCTTTTGGACAAATCGCCACTTGAAATTTTCTCCCTCACCTATACCAACGAACTTAACTAACACCCAAGTCCTAGGAGTAAGATCTGGCGGATTCGTCCATTCAGTACCTTTTTCTGCACTTAATATAGTATTCTCAGCCTTAAGTTCCCACCATCTCTTACAAGCAACTTGGCATGCACGGCATGCTATGCATCTCGTAGAATCAAATTTTATTGCTTTAGCCATTTTTCACACCCCATTAAGGTGCTTTCTCCACCTTACATAAACACACTTTGTACTCTGGAATATGAGCGCTAACATCAACAGCATCTATTGTTAAAACATTTGCACTTGCTCCAGTACTTAATCCTCTGAAGCCCCAATGCCAAGGCATTGCAACTTCATGAACCATCTTTCCGTTTATAGTTAAAGGCTGGATTCTTTCAGTCACTATGCACTTCATCCTTTCACCTTCAGGCTTTCTTGCAGTCTTTACTATTACATAATCACCACTTTTCACTCCTATTTCTGATGCTAAGGCAGGACTTATCTCAACGAACATCTCTGGTTGACATTCAATAAGCCAAGGTTGATTCCTTGTCATCCCGCCAGCCTGCATATGCTCTGCTAGTCTAAACGTAGTGAGAATATAAGGATATTCTTCTGGAGTACCTGTAGTAACTGGCTCATAGTATGTATAGTAGCTTCCCCACATTGTTGGATATTCTAATGTTAATTCAGAATCTGGACTCTCCAAAGGCTCATTATGTAATGGCATTCCTTGGCTAAGTGGATTCCAAGATGGTTTAGTAGGATCGTAAAGTGGATTAGACCATATGGCTGCTCTATCTAAACCTAGCCATACATCTTCATTCATAGCAAACCATACGAAGAAAGTCTTAACCCCTGGGTTACTTTCGTTTATATTGTAAAGAATTCTTTGATTGTCCATCCAGCTCCATGCCCAATTCTTAAAGTAACCATACTGTTCATCTTGAGCGTCTACAGGTCTAATATCTCTCCTTTTGGGCATTATACCATCTATATCCGGTCTTGATACTGGATCGTATGAATTTCTATAAAGGACATTGGCAGCGCTTTGGAATAAAGTTGTTGTACCGACTGTTATGCTTTTAGCTCCCATCTCTTTATAAACATCTTCAGCACTTCTCCCAAATCTGGAAGGCCATGCAGCATCAGGGTTTGTTGGTAGATCTATTCCACCTATAGTTCTTTTAACAATTATATTATTCTCTTCACCAAACTTCTCCGATGGAAGCTTTATTCCAGCTTTCTTTAATTCAAATCTTATTCTTTCAAACAGCTCTGTTACATATGTTAGCTCATCTTTACATTCTCCTGGTGGATCTACTGCCTTCCAACGCCATTGAATCCATCTTCCAGTATTAGTGATACTCCCAGATCTTTCAACTTGTGTTGATCCAGGTAATAATATATCTGCATACCATGCTGTTTCTGTCTCAAAGATCTCATTTACAACTAAAAATAAACCTTCCTTCGCTAAGGCTTGTCTTACAAGACCTGCATTAGGCATAGATACAGCCGGATTCTCACCGTTACATATTAAAACCTTGATTTCACCGTTTAATATCTTTCTAAATAATTTAACGATAGGATTTCCAAAACCTATAGGTAAATCACATACAATAGGTTCATTGTCAGGATCTACACCTGGCCACGTCCCTATATATATTCCCCAATGGTACTCAAGAGCGTTCCATGTTGGAAAATGTCTATTATAATACCTCTGCTCGAACTTGGTATAGGATGGGTCATCATCGTTAGCCTTGACTGCTGATGGATCATAAGAACCTCCACGCCTTACTGGATCGTAATTCTTCCACTTTTGATAATTCCTTATTACCTGCTCAAAGGTCCTTATAATCGGTACAGTTGAATTTGGATTGTACCACTTTAAGTCTCTTGGAGGTTCACGATAACCCGCTATTACATGCATTAGTTCATTAGCATCAGTTGAGCCTTGAACATTGCTTATCCCTCTTAGAGCGTTAACTCCTCCTCCTGGTACTCCTATATTTCCAAGCAATAATTGTAAGATTGCTTGAGCCCTAATGGCTTGAACAGCATTTGTATGCTGAGTAGTTCCCATAGCATAGTATATATTACCTGGTCTATTGTTAGGATCTGTAAAAGTATTAGCAACAAGTAAGAATTTATCTACTGGCATTCCAGTAATTCTGGATACCTCTTCTGGCGTATATTTAGCGACAAGAGTTTTTAGCCTGTTAAATATAGAGTTAGGATCGTCAAGACCAACTAAATTGCCATTAAGGTCGTAGGGAGCATTTGTTCTATTTTCAATGTATGCTCTATCTATACGTTCTGGTTTTTCATAAAGCAGATAGCGAATCATACCTAAAAATATAGCTGCCTCTGAACCAGATCTATATCTAACATAGATGTCTGCTTTTGCGCTAGTTCTATTATATCTTGGGTCGAGGTGTATTATTATAGCATTATTTTTCTCTTTTGCTTCTGTTACCCATTTAAATTCCATTGAATGTGATTCTGCAGGGTTGCTTAGAATGAGGAAGCATTTCGAGTTTTTTGCATCGATTACATGGTTCGTCATAGCACCAAAACCAAAGGTATTTGCTAAAGCGACTACAGTTGAGGCGTGACATTTTCTTGCTTGATGCTCAATGTTATTCGAGCCAAGTAAAGCCATGAGTTTCCTAGCAAGATAGCACTCTTCATTATTCCAATAAGATGATCCAAGCCATGCTACAGGTGAATCTTTACCTACATAGTAATAATCATCTTTCCCGGTAATCGTATTTGTACGCTTGTAAGGAACGTTTTTTAAAGCTTCTTTTACTTTTGAAGCTATTATTGAATATGCTTCATCCCATGAAATTCTAACCCATCTTGGATCCTCATTCTCACCTTTGTTTGGATTTGTTCTTTTCATTGGATACAAAATACGTCGATCGCTATTTACTACTTGGAGAAAAGCACTTGCTTTGCTACATAAAGCTCCTTCATTTATAGGGTGATAAGGATCACCCTCTATTTCAACGACTTTTCCTCTTGCCGAATAATCTCTCTCTAAATTCTTAGCATAGATATCTCCCTCTCTCATATCAGCGGAACTCCCTTCAAGCGCTGTTACTAAAAGACCACATCCTCCAGCGCAATATGGGCAAATGCTTGGAGACTTCCTTCCCATTTTATAGTTTAATATTCTTCCTCTTTTAGGTAAAGCTATTATTGAGGTTCCTTTAACGCTCGGTACCATTCCTAAAGCAATTGTTGCAATTGAAGCTGCACCACTAAGTTTCAAGAAGTCTCTTCTGCTTATTATATTGTTTGATAACTCTGATCACCGATCCAATGGATTAAAATTTTTTTATTTAAACCTTTAATATATAGTAAAAATAATCCTTTTTGATTCATCGTAAAAAATAATGCAACTTTAATAATATTCCCATCAATGTTTAGAGGTGTATTAGATGTTAGAGCAAAGGCTATTGTTGATAATATGGTAATAGTAGCTGCAGAAGAATTAGCTAAATTTGCAGAAGAGAAGGGATTAAATAAGGATTATATAATTCCAAATATGACAGAATGGGAAGTCTATCCAAGAGTTGCATGTAAAGTTGGTGAGAAAGCGATAAATTTAGGTTTAGCGAGACATAAAATTTCTTTAGATGAGCTATATAAAAGAGCTTTAGAAATAATAAAAAGATCAAGAGAACTTTTATCATTTTTAATAAAAGCTAAAATCATACCATTACCAATTTGAGAGAATATCAATAAGTTAAGAGGTGAGAATTTGGTAAAATGTGAATCTGAGCATCCTGAAAAAGCAAATTTCTGTCCTAATTGTGGATATCAAATAGGAAAAATTATAAAAGAGGAATTTAAGGTATCTTCTGAGGATTTAGTTAAGAAGGTAAAAGATTTAATTAAAGAAGGAAATGTTACAAAGATTATAGTTAAGAATGAGAAAGGTAAAGTTTTACTTGAAATGCCTATTACAGCAGGAGTTGTAGGAACCATATTGGCACCTTGGTTAGCAGCACTAGGAGTTATAGCAGCATTAGCTACATGTACTATATATTAAGCTCCTTATTTAAATAAAGATCAAACTATCTACCAATTTCTAAGAAGTTGTATAAGCAAACGAACACCAACACCTGTAGCTCCTTTTGGAATATATGTCTTTTCGATGCTACCTTCTTGAGTGTAAGCTGTACCTGCTATATCAAGATGAACCCAAGGATAATTACCAACGAATTTACTGAGAAAAGCTGCTGCTGTAATTGCACCACCTGCCCTTCCTCCTACATTTTTTAAATCAGCAACTTCGCTTTTTATTTGCTCTAAGTATTCTTTCCAAAGAGGAAGTTGCCAGACTTTTTCACCACTTAATTCAGCAGCATTAATAACTTTCTTTCCTAGATTTTGATCGTTTGTTAACATACCACTTGCATGATTACCAAGAGCAATGACACAAGCTCCAGTAAGAGTTGCTATATCTATAATTGCTTGAGGTTTGTAATTTGTTGAATAAGAAATAGCATCTGCAAGAATCAAACGTCCTTCAGCATCCGTGCTTATTACCTCAGATGTCTTTCCTCCATAATGCTTTATTATGTCGCCAGGTTTATATGCACTACCACCGGGTAGATTTTCAGTTGCTGGAATAATGCTTATAACATTAAGAGGCAACTTTAGCTCAGCAATAGCCTGCATTACAGCTATGACAGCAGCTCCACCCGATTTATCATACTTCATCTCCTCCATCTTCTCACTCGGTTTTATAGATATACCTCCACTATCGAAGGTAACAGCTTTTCCTACTAAAACTATGGGTGGAGATTCTTTTCCTCCATTATATTTCATAATGATCATTTTCGGTGGTTGCTGACTCCCACTAGAAACAGCCAATATTCCGCCCATACCAAGTTTCTCCATATCGGAACGTTCCAAAATTTCGCACTCTAAAGAGTACTTTTCCGCTATACTTTTTGCAATGTTAGCTAGAGCTTGAGGAGTAATATCGTTGCTAGGAGCGTTAGAAAGGTCTCGAGCCAGTTTAGTAGCATTACACACGATCTTAGCCACAGCTAAACCTTTTTGAACAAGAGGAATATTATCATTCTTTTGAACAAAAATATTTAATTCCTTCACCTCTCTTGGCATTTTCTCTTTTTCAGTCTTGAAGCGATTAAATGAATATAATGCAAGCTCAGCACCTTCTATTAAAGCCTGAGTCAAGGTTTCTACTGAAAGGTCGGAATCCTCGCCATATAGCAAAGTAGTATATGAAGGTAAAGACATATTCCTTACTTGTAGAGCAACCTTACCAGAAGCACTCCTTACAATCTCAGGGTTAAACTCTTCCCTTTTACCCAAGCCGACAAGTAAAATACGTTTCGGTTTGATTTTGTTATGAGTATAGAGCAAAAGGGTTTGATTTAACTCACCAGTAAAATCACCAGTTTTAACGATATCTGAAATTACACCGTTCAGTATAGTATCAATATATTTAATTATCCCTATTAACTCTTTCCCTTCTTCAAATAAACCTACTGATAATAACTCTGTAATCTTATCTTCTATTCTTCCGGATTCAACAATGATTTCCATACCACATCATATGGTATAGAATAAACAAGCACAAATAAAGTTTAACTCTATATAAGCTCTCACAATGCTTTTTAATTTGCCCAATTAAATACTAGATTTTTGATTTACCTATTGAGTGTAAATATTTTAAGGGAACTTGAGATAAAAATTACATGAGTTTATGGATAAAGAGGAAGAAAGGTACTTACGATTGAATATAAGACTAAAATAAATCTCATCATACCATTCTATTTAGTGAATAACCTTAAAAAAAGATTATTTAGCTTTTCGAAAGGCTACTTAGGAGCACATTCAGCATGATATGTCTTCTTTCCCTTCTTCACTTCCTTACCAGGCTCAATGTCTTTACCACATTTTGCACATTTAGCCAAGTTTATCACCAATTTTGGTGTGTTTATCTATTAATATAAAAATTTTTATATCCACTTACCGTCTTATGGAATTCATAATATAGCGGCTAAACTGCTTAGTTTCCCTTGAAATCGTTAAACAAACTTATGGCTAAGTAGGAAGTTTCCAAAGATAATTTGAAGATGAGATATTTTGATCATGAAAGTTATGAGTCATGAATGAAATTTCGCTATGGAATAAACGCTCAAAAGTAAGGCAAGAGATAATTCGAATAAGAGTATAATACCAGTTAAGATATTCTAAAACCTATAATCAGAAAAACAAAGCATAATTTTTTCAATAAAAATATTTTTGCTGATGCTTAGCATCATGAAGCTAGGCAAAACCTTTATTTTTATAAACTATAATCAATATTGATATATGAATGAAACCGTTTCAATAAACTTAAAGTACTTTGCTATGATCAGGGATATTACCGGTAAGAAGGAAGAATCATTACAATTTAATAAAGACAAAAGCGCTATGGATGTATTGATCAAACTTACTGAGATTTACAATAAGAAATTATATCAATTCTTATTTGATGAAAATGGAGAACCGAGAGAGAATATAACCTTCCTGATAAATGGCTATGCTATTGAAAGAGAAAAATTAAAAGAAAAAAAGCTGAAAGATGGAGATATTTTTGTGATACTACCTCCTATAGGCGGGGGATAATTTAATTGCTATTTTATGCACCTATTTCCTTCCATTTTCTGTAAGTATTGTAATCTACATACTTTCTATGAGGATTTTCGATCTGTAATTTTACAGGAATTAATCTTTCTCTTTTATTTTCAATTTCCTTTGTGACAGTAAATATGTAGGATTCACTACCAGCACCAGATCCATAACTCGTCATGAGTATTCGATCTCCTGGATCGGCAATATCAAGAACAGATGCTAAAGCTGTAGGACTTGATCCAGAGTATAAGTTTCCTATATATCTAACAACTAATCCAGGTTCGATTTGATCCTTCTGAAATCCTACTTCTTGAGCTGCAGAGTAAGGAAATTTTGCATTAGGAGAATGACAAACCACGAAACGAAAATCTTTTGGAGTCAGCCCACTTAATTTTAAAGCAGTCTTCATAGCAGTTACAACATGCTTAAAGTAGGCAGGTTCTCCAGTAAATCTACCACCATGCTTTGGATACTTTTGTCCTTCCCTTCTGTAAAAATCTGATGTATCTGAAGTATATGGCACATAATAATCAAGAGTTGCTATAACGTCTTTTTTTCCAAACAAGAAAGCAGCTGCACCAGCACCTACAGTAAAGTCTAATGGATCGTTTCTCTCAGCTTGTGAGTTATCTGATCCTATAACCATAACATATTCTCCTCCAAAAGTAGGGTAAGTTACTAAGGCTGCAGCATCTATAAAGAGGTCTGTAGCAGCCTTACATGCAAACTGCGAATCTATGCCACCACTAAAGAAACCACCAGCATACTCCTCACCAAGTTGTAAAACTTGACAGACGGTAGACATACAGGGTTTAACAGCATAAGGTGTAGACTCAGAACCTACAAAGCATTTTTTTACGTATCTGCTATTAATACCAGCATGAATTAACGCTCTTTTTCCAGCTTCTACTGCAAAAGTAGTTGCATCCTCATCAATAAAAGGTACCGTTCTCTCTTTAACTCCTAAGCTGGATTCATCTTCATTCTTTATTCTGAATTTTGGTAGGTAAACTCCATAGCCTACTATTCCTGGACGTTCACTTACGTTTTGATGCTTTACTTCAATATAACTTTGATAAGGGTAGTAATCATCTTCAAAACTAAAGTTTAGACTCGAGTAGTAAATTAAGCCTTGAGGACCATCTGTGTAAAGACGCCTAAATCGGGGTATAACGCTCTTTCCTATGAATTGGGAAATATCTAACTCTTCTTCTGGTGGAATATAATCAGTAATTCTTCCTGGAATCTTAATATTTCCATCGTCAAAAGAAATTATAGCAGACATAAAGGAACCTATATGCATGAACTTATTAGTGGGTTTACGAACAACACTTCCACTGATAAGAGTTCCTTTATCATAAAAGTAATCTACAAGACTCATCTTACTCTTTCTGCCTTCGTTATTACAGAGAAACTTAGGCGGGAAATACGTTCTTCCACAATCTATACATCTTGAAGCTTGAATTCTATAGTTAACAAGAATCTTTCTTCTCGTAATAGGCTCACTCATGAATATCCCTCGCTAAGATGTGAAGAGTTGCTATTCCTCCAGTTCCTCCAATGTTGTGACAAAGAGCTAGATTTACTTCTTTATCTACTTGATGTTTACCTGCTTCTCCTCTTAATTGGATAAAACATTCATGAATCTGTCTTATTCCAGTTGCTCCTACAGGATGACCATCAGCCTTAAGACCTCCACCTGGATTCACAATAAGTTCTTCACCATTTTTAATGTACGGTATATGCTTTGAACCTTTGAAGGATTCATAACTTTCATATATTCCTTTCCAAGCTTCACCTTTCTTATAGAAACCAGAATCTTCAAGGAAGATAGCTTCTTCAATAGTAAAGCAGTCATGAACTTCAGCAATCTGAATGTTTTCTATACTTATACCAACTTCATTTAAAGCTTTTTTTAATGCTAATCTTGTTGCCTTAATCTCTGTTAAGCTTTCTCTAGTATAAAGAGAGACATCATCAGTAGCCTGCTGGCTAGCAATTACGTAAATTGGTGTGTCTGTATATTTTCTTGCTAACTCAGGTTTAGTCAAAATTACTGCAGCTGCACCATCAGAAATAGGTGAGCAATGAAGAAGTCTTATAGGATCTGCTATAAGTGGGGATTTAAGAACATCTTGTATAGTAATATCCCTTTTAAATTGAGCGTACTCGTTATTAACAGCATGATGATGATTCTTACATGCGATTTGTGCTAAAGCTTCTATACATCTTTGATCACTACCACCATAGTCGTGAATGTATCTTGCCATCATAGATGCATATAAACCAGGAAAGGTGAAACCTGCATCGAATTCATAAGGATCTGCAGCAAACATGAGATCGTCTACGATTTTATTAAATCGATCTGTCATTTTCTCAAAGCCACCTACAAGGATTACATCATACATACCAGACTTTATAGCGATGCAAGCATTGTAAAAGGCAGATCCGCCAGAAGCACAAGCAGCCTCTGTAGTATTCATAGGAATATTTATGCCTAACTCTCTAGCCATGTAACCAGAAACCAAGCCAAGTTTATTAGTGGTTTGATAAAGGAAACTACCAAAGTAACAAGCTTGAATATCCTTTCGTCCTAACCCAAAGTCTACAGATTCCAAAGCGCTAACTCCTGCTTCCATCATTAACTTCTCAGGATCTTTATACCATTGTTCTCCAAAAGCAGTTCTACCCGCACCAACAATGGCAGCATGAGGTTTGACTTTCCAACTATATGAGTTATTCATAATAAAGACAAGTTAAAAATTACTTTAAAAGAGTTTCTAACTTAAAAAGATTGATTGACATTTATCGAAAAATTCAGAATAGATAAAATACTTTAGTACTAACTTTTTCATAATGTTATAAAGATTTTCTGTTTTGAAGCTCATAGTAAGGAGTATTTTCTAAATATTCAATCATGCTCTCAATCTCCCTTTTTACCTCTTTGAGTAAAGATACCTCAACTTTTAGGTTCTCAGCTTTATTCTCAAGTTTAGTTAAAAAAAGACTTCCCTCAGCCATTATTTTCTCTTTTTCTAATTGATTGACTTTTTCCACTAAATCTTGCTTAACTTTATCTAACATCTTTATCTTTTCGTAAAGTTCTACTAACTCCTTTTTTTCAATAAGTCTTAAATCATACTTTCCTACTACATAAGGAAATTTTATTTTACATTTCGTGCACCAGTATATTCCTACGACACACTCAATTATTTCTCCATTCTTTCCAGGCTCTACGATAGACCATGTCTTTATAGACTCCGTTACTTTTGAGTGGCAAGTAGGACAGGTAGGCAAGCTTAACCAATCTTATTTTAAGATATAAAGCTTGCAATTTCCTGCTCTAGATTGCTCTTTTCCGCTTTTAGGCTGGAGACTTCATTTTCTAATGCTTGAACATGACGTTCTAACTTTAAAACTGTGAGTTTTTCTCTTAGACGTGCTATATCCTCTAGCAATGTAGCCTTTTCAGCTTCTAAGGCTTGTATTCTTGCTTCTAATTCTTTTTTCTTATCAGCTAATAATTGAATTGATTCCATTCCAATTATGACTAAACTTTTATACACTTCTCTTATAAGGTGAAAAAGTATCGGCATAATGGTAAAATTCTTTAGATTCTTAGTTTAGTGTTTAAAAAATTAGCAAATAATAGCGGCTTGATTAAGATTATGGATAAATGTAAAAAATTTAGTAGCGCCTCGGCCGGGATTTGAACCCGGGTCAGAACGGTGACAGCGTTCTATGCTAGGCCGGGCTACACCACCGAGGCTATTCAAACATTATATTCACTTATTTTTAAAAATTTTGACAGCATATTATATGATTTAAAGATTCAAATTAAGGTAAATATTCATAGATTACAAAATGATAAAATTGTTATAAGCTTAAGATCATCAAAAATTACTTTTTTATTCGAATTAACGTTTGCTCCTTTTAAGTGAAATTAACCTTAGTATTTTTTGCTAATGGAATACAGAATTACTTTTAGCATTTTATGAATTAATATTGATATCATAAGCATAATATTTTACAGTTTTGAATTAAATATCTTAAGAGTTTAATTACCAATTTTAAGGTGAGGCATATTACCAAAAGTTAAAATGACTGTAAGCATTGATACCAAGCATATTATATGGTTAAATAAAGAGAATAAGAAAGGAACCTTTATGAATAGAAGTGAAGATATTCAGTATTTTAAAGATTATAATATGAATACTCTTGAAATAAAGAAGAATTCAAAAGATGACTTTAGCTCTGATGAATTAGTAACATATCGAGTTTTCTTAAGTTTCTTAAAGATAAAGCAAAGAAAAGATACTTTAAAAGATAAGTTAAATGAAGATTTTGAGCCTATATCTAAGATTAGTTCAGAATTCTTTAATTGGATAATTAAGAAACTAAAAAAAGCTAAAGTGTATCATAAAATTCTCAATTTATTTGAGAAAGGATTTCTTAATCTTTGTATCTTTTGTAAGCCTAAGCTTAAAAGCGTAAAGTTTCTAAAAGCTATTGGTAAGATATTGAGTAAAGTCGAATTATATCTTAAAAACTTTACTGAGAGAATGATTGAAGATGGAAAACCAATAGCAGAAAAAATTAGTATAGTTTTATGCTCTTTGGGTAATAAAGATGCTGAAAAGTGGAAGAATGATAAATCCTTCATGTTCTATCTTGGACTCATAAAGCATAGCTCTAAAGGTTTATGAGAAGTATTTTAATATTCAATTAATGAAAAGATTACTTTATATATTACTAAGGATTAAAGAGATGGGAAATGTTGAATAAGGATCAAGCTATAGGAGTATTGATATTAATTGCTAGCATTGTAGGTATAATCATCTATGGTTGGCTTTTATTCTTCATTAACACTCTACTTGTACTACAAATTTCAGCATTCATTGCAGTATTAGCAATTCTAGGAATATTAGCATGGATTGGTTACACTATGGCTACTACACCACCACCAGCACCTATAGAGACTGAGCTTCCTACTACATCAGAATCTTCCACTAAGGAGAAGGTTGAGTAGTTATATCTTAATTAATTCTAGTCTTATTAAAAGATCATATGATAAGTAAAGAGTATTATACTTTAGATTAGCATCAATTCTTAGAAATTTGCTTGTACATAAACTTGATCTTCTTAAAATATTAAATTTCAGTTCTTTTAGGGTGTAAATGAGAGTGATAAAGAGAGCTATTATTTTAGCTGGTGGTTCTGGTCTTCGTCTTCGTCCTTTAACTGATGATAAACCAAAAGCAATGGTAACAGTAAATGGTAGACCTATAGCAGAGATTCAATTAAGCTGGTTAAAAAGGAATATAAAGCTTGAGCAAATAATTTTTGCATGTAGTCATAAGTGGGAGAGATTAAAAGAGTATTTTGGAAGTGAATATAATAATATTCCTATTCATTATGTAGTTGAAGATCAACCTTTAGGAACAGGAGGAGCGATTAAGAATGTAATCCATAATCTGAACATAAGTGATGAAGATGTATTAGTCATGAATGGAGATGTTATCACTAATTTACCAATATCGAGAATGATAGATTGGCATATCTCATCTCAAACAATAGTAACAATGCTCTTAGTACCATATAGATCGCCTTATGGTGTAGTACATATTGATAAGTTAAGAATGGTGAGAAAGTTTGAGGAAAAGCCTGAATTCCTTGACATTTGGATTAATGGAGGAATATACATTATACAAGCAAAAAGATTAATACCATTTCTTCCAGATAAAGGTGATATAGAACGTGAAACTTTTCCTAAGCTTGTTCAATATGGTGAGGTAAGTGCATATCCTTTTTATGGGATGTGGAGAGCAATTGATACTATCAAGGACATTAGAGAAGTTGAGGATGAACTTACAAGTATTGAAGATAATTCAGAGCAAAGATATATATGATAAATCTGCAAGGCGCATATATAATAAATTATATAACCTATGCATTATGAATCCGTAAGTAAGGCTTATATATAATAAACGTTCATAACAATAGGGCTAAATTGAGCAATAAGAGTTTATTACTCTTACTTTTTACCTACGTTAGTTTAGCTCTATTCACAAGCTTATTAACAGTTAACCCAACTTTATATGGGCTCTCAACTATACTTGGAACAACGATACTTGGTACTACTGTTTTAGGTACAACAGTCCTTGGTACTACTGTTATGGGTACAACGAGCTTAGTAAGTGTGTATGGTGAAGCCTTGCTATCAGGTCAATTGGCAATAAGCCTTATTGCAATAGGAATGCTAACATACCTTGAGCTTTCTGATCCATCTTATGGCAAGACTAAAAGGATAATAGAAGAGTTGAGAAAGAGCTGGCTTCCATTATCAGCATTACTCGTAATTCTATTCATGCTCATTGTAGCCTTTAGAATCTGGGCAATCTTAGCTTAAACTAACACAAAGGCTAATCTATATTGGATTTTGATACTTTTCGTAGCTTCCCTAAAGACTTAGCCTTAATTTCATCACTTCTCATTATAGCTTCGATAGCTTCTTACTTTATATTGTTCACTCTTTTTAATTACACTTATGAGCTTCTTCTTTTTTCTAACATAATATTTGTGATTCTAGGCTTATCGATGTTGGCTCTAAAGGGTTTTGGAGGAAACGCAATCTATCGCTTGCTCTACATAGTTGTAATTCTCTCCTTAGCTGAAGAAGTTTTGTTAAATAGTGCTTTTGCATGGTATGGTTTAGCATTAGCTTTTCTTGGTTTTGTATTATTGCCATTATTTGCAGTTATATTTGAGAGCAAAGGTGAAGAGGCAAGAATTGTACTTGAGGTCTGTGGACTATTATTTGCTACTCGCATTGCATTCTCTCCCTTTCCTATAAACTTGCTTATGTCAGCATCGATATTGCCAGCCATATACACTCTTGTGATGATAGGAATAATATTTTATCTATGGTTCAAGAGGATACCTTTAGCTAGAGTAGGTTTTAAACATGGTTTAATTAGATTACCTTTCCAGATATTGGTAGGAATCTCCATAGGAGCAATTTTAGGCTTGATAGAATATACTATCTTAAGACCTCAACCTATTGATATAGGACCGAATATGCTTCATAATGCTCTTTATCTCATAATAACTATGATGATATTTGTAGGTTTAACTGAGGAGCTATTGTTCAGAGGTTTGCTTCAAAATCACATGCAAGGCTTTATGCCTAGATGGCAAGCTGTTCATTTAACATCATTGATATTTGCATTGTTCCACATAGGATGGCTCAATTCTCTTGAAGTCATATTTGCCTATGGAGCTGGAGTGATATTTGGATATATGCTCATTAAGACTGATAGCTTAATAGCTCCTACTCTTGCACATGGATTCGGTAATATCGTGCTTTATACAATTGCCCAAATCCTCTAACACTACTCGCTGAAAGGTATTGATCAATCCAGACCAAGTCACTGTAGTCTTACCAACATTGAATGAAGAGAAGGCTATAGATATTGTTATCAAAGAAGTTAGAAGTGCTGGTTTTAATAATATATTGGTTGTAGATGGCTATTCATCAGATAGGACTGTCGATATTGCAAAGCAGAATGGTGTTAAAGTAATATTACAACATGGTCGAGGCAAAGCTATGGCAATAGAGACTGCAGTGAATCATGTTGAGACACCCTATATGCTCGTAATGGACTGTGATTGTACTTATAATCCAAAAGAAGCTTTACTTTTATTGAACCATATTGATCAATTCGATATGGTAATAGGTGCTAGAAGGAATGGTAGAGAGAATATTCCTTTTATGAATAGATTTGGGAACTGGGTTATAACAAAAGCATTTAATATTCTTTTTGGGAAAGGATTGTCAGATGTTTGCTCAGGTATGTATATCATTCATACAAATGTAGCAAAGAAGTTAGAGTTTAGTTCTGGAGGCTTTTCAGTAGAAGTTGATATGGTTAGCCAATTGGCTATGGATGGTAATGTAACAGAAGTGCCAATATCTTATAGAAAAAGAGTAGGAAAGCAAAAGCTATCAAGATGGAGAGATGGCTTCAAGATTCTCCTTAGTGTAATAAATCTTGCAAGAAGGTATAATCCAGTCCTTCTCTTCTCATCTATAGCAGCCCTGACTGGTATACCTGCAATCATAATACTGCTTTGGGTTCTTTATGAGAATCTTGTAAATCACGTATGGCATAGCGGATATGCACTATTCGGTGTTATGCTTCTACTATTAGCTTCTCAAGGGCTAACTGTTGCTACCTTATCAATACTTTTCAAGAGGATAGAGAGACGTTTATTGAATGAAATAAAAAGAAGTAAAGAATGAGCATTATTACTGAAAGAGCAATCAATTTAAAAGGCTTTATGAGGCTAGCTTATAGGCTAAGTCTTTTAATCGTTCTTACTTTAGCCTTGATTATCCAACCTTATTCACTTATCAATGCTCAAGCATCATCGAATGATGCTCATGAGAAGATTATTGAAGCTTTTGTATCCGTGCAAGAAGCTGATAATGCTGGTGGAGATGTAAGCTATTTAGTGAATAAGCTTAATGAAGCTCTTGATTTGATTTCTCAAGCTGATTCAATAGCATCCTCTAATCCTATTCAAGCTCAAGAGCTATATCAGCAAGCTGAAGATATAGCGAATCAAGTAATCTTAGAAGCATCTTTAGTGAAAGAAGAAGGGATTCTAGCTCGACAAAATAGCAACATAATGCTTGGAATTGAACTTGCTATTCTGGCTACATTGAGCTTCATTCTATACAAGTTTGGTCCTAAGCTATTATGGAGATTATGGCTTCGTGCACATAAGGATTGGAGGGTTAGAATTTGATAGACGAAGAAGTTCAAGCTGTTGTATTAGCAATTATAGTTGTAATAGGCGCTTTTTCAGTATCACAAGCATTCATAGCAGGAAGAGTAGTTGAGCCATTTTCTGAGCTTGCTATTTTAGGACCAAATAAAAAGATTGGAGACTATCCTAAGAATTTAACAGTAAGTGAAAACTTCAATCTTTATTTATACATTGGGAATCATGAAGGGAAGGTTATGTACTATAGAGTTTATGTAAAGCTTGGTAATCAATCGAGTATTATAAATGAGAGTACTCCTCTTAATACCCCTCCTATTGCTTATTATGAGACGATTTTAGCAAACAATCAGACTTGGCTTAAATCTATAACATTGCATATAGACGAGCCTGGGATAAACTATAGGCTTGTATTTGAACTTTGGGTGTATAGACCTGAGGAAGGTATCTTTACTTATCATGAGAGATGGTGCCAATTATGGTTGAACGTAACGAGTTCGAGTTGATAAGATTTGAAGGAAGAAGATATTCAAAAGAATATAATTCAAATAGTACATAAAGAGCCAGACTTAAGGCTTCAAGATCTAGTATCAAGAGTATCTAACATAACTGGAGCACCATATTACTTAGTAACAAGAGCTCTCTACAAGCTTAAAACAGATGGTAAGATTAAGCTTGAAGATATTAATCCTCCTTCTTCTCTATCCATGTACGTTAAATCTCATTATAGTCTTTGGTTTTGGGCAGTTATACTCTCTATTTTTATCACTATCATCACAATTTATTTGCTACCTCAAAATCCACCCTTCATATACCTTCGCTACGCTTTTGGATCTATCTTTATTCTTTACCTACCAGGCTATTCTTTAATAGAAGCTCTTTACCCAAGGAAGGAAGATTTAGAGGGATTGGAGCGCTTAGCTTTGTCAATAGGTTTGAGCTTAGCTATTGTACCATTAGTAGGCTTAATTCTAAACTATACTCCATGGGGAATAAGACTAGAACCCATCATCATCTCTTTGGCTATTCTCACTTCCATGCTAGCTTTGATAGCTGCTTTGCGTAAAGTAAGTTATATTAAGACGGTTTTATCAAAAGTTAGCTAGAATCTTCACGCTCTAACGAAAGGAGAGCCAACATGACAACACTTACCCTTGAAGTATTTATTATTTTAGGGAGCAAGTTTATCCGAGAAGCTAAAGTTTGCATGAATTTATATACAAGACTTCACACTATAAAGATTGAGAAAAGATATTATGAGTAGCCCTTCAGAAGCCAAGCGAATACTTGAGAGGGCTTTAAAGGAGTTAGATGAAGGAGTGATACTTAACGATAACCTTAAGATTAGAGATGCTTGTGAGAAGGGATGGCTTGCTACTGTAAAATCTGTAGAGAACTTCCTTATAGCTAAGGGCTTTAAGCCTCCTGAGACACATGTTGAGAGGAGGAGAGCTTTAAGAGAGCTCGAAAAGATGGAATCAAAGATGAAGGCGTTGGGGATATTGGATAGGGTTGAAGCAAGAAGGTCGATGCTTCATGCAGATGGCTTCTATTCTGGTATCCTGAATCCTGATGAAGTTAAAGAGGAGCTAAAAAAGGTCGAGGAATTGATCAACGATATAGAGTTCTTATCCTCAGCCAGAGGATAAGAACTCACAAATAGTATCGAAGTCAAACAGTTTAAATGAGTTTATTCATCTCGATATTTGGTTCTGATGGATCAGGCAAGTCTACTCATGCTAGGATTCTGGCAAGATATTTCATGAATAATGGTTATAAGGTTAAAATAGTCTGGATAAAGTCTCATCATACCCTAGCGTATTTGATATTAAGAATTTTTGCAAAAATATCATCTCGCTCTATTACTCTAAATCAAGAAGGAGGAACGATCATTAGAATAAATACAATAAAAAATAGTCCAATAAATCATTCGATATGGTCTTGGATAGAGTTCATAAGTATTCTACCTTGGATTATTCTGCGTATATATTTACCATTATTAATGGGCAAAGTTGTTATAGCTGAGAGATATTTAGTTGATTCAATTGTATCCATTGCTTATTTTCTTAATAATCCTAATTTCATATCAAGCTTCATAGCAAGAATAATGCTATGCTTTATCCCTAAAAACTCTATTCTTATTCATTTAGACTCAAATTATGAAGAGATAAAAAGAAGAAGAGGAGATAAGGCTGATTCAAAAGAGTTCATAAATTTTCAAAGATTTATGTATAGTAAGCTATCAAAAAGATTAGGAGCAATTAAGATAGATACATCGAGTATGAGTATTGAAGAAACAGCTGAAAGAGTACGAAGTTCTTGCTTGAATCTATTTTAATAGGTAGCAAATCTTATCGAGAAGATAGAAAGGGTTTAACAAGATCACTAGAAGAGAGCTTAAAGTTAGGCAAACCTATTAAGCTTTTACCTCAATTGTTAGAGCATGCTAAGAGAAACAAGATGCTTCTTCACTTATTGAGAAAATTAAATGTAAAAGGTCAAATTAGGAGTATGGAGGAAGCTAAGTATGCTAAGACATTAGAAGCAATAGCTAATGTAGCTGAGAATTTAAATGGCTTAGAATACACATTGTTTAAAGTCTTTAAACCTGTAGCATATGTACCAGCAGATATAGATGTGTTAATATCATCAAAAGATTTGAAAATTGCAATAAGAAGGCTTAATAAGCTAGGTTTAAGAGCAATCGTGAAAGACTCGTATTGCCTTACATTGAATGGTGAATTTATTGTTGATCTTTATACATATCCAAATTTTGCCAATATCATATACTTAGATGCTAGAGAGCTTATGAATTATGTAACAGAAAACAAGATAAATGGAGTTGCTATAAGAACATTAACAAATAGCGCTGAAGTAGTAGTTGTTTTAGCTCATGCATTGTATAAGGAGCAGATTTATACTCTAAATGATAAGATCACTATTCAAACATGGCTTGATGGCGAGAGTGAGGCTATTTTTGAGGAACTTAAGGCTAAAAAAGCCTTAGAACTCGCACAAAAGATAAATCGTCAAATAGATGATGGGCTTATAGAAACGCCTTACAAAATACCAATGACTAAAGCATTAACTCTAATGGCTTGTAAAGCCTTACAAGATCCTTTAACGAGAGCCACGATACCTAAATTATTGGCTAGATTAATGGATAAAAGATTAACTACACAAATAGTAAGTAGAATAAGAAGAGTAACATATTAAAGTCCTCACACTTATGCGAAAATGTTTATCTTACCAATTTGAGCATTCTAGTTTAATAGACAGTTAGACTTATGTTAGAGCTGATAGTACTGAGTATACATGAGATAGAGGCTTACGATGGCTCTAAAGCAACACTTGAAGAAGACACTCTAGAGCATATATTAAGGAAGCATTCAGAAATGATAAAGCTCCTTGGTCTAACGAAGAGTGAATTAATGGAAAAAATATTCAATGTATTAAAAGCGCCTGGCGAAGTTTACAGAGATGCTTGTGGAGCTAAGTATTTTATAAAGAAACTCAACAGTCTCTACCTCAACATAATAGTGCAGGGTGGTATCATAAAGACAGCATACTTAATAGATAGCAAAACATACTTAAGAATGGCGAGGATAAAATGGCTTCAGCGTCTATACTAAAGCTTAACCTAAACCAGATCATAATGAGGGTTGAAAAGCTAACTGGAGTAAAGATGCCGGAGGAAGTCATAGAAGTGAGTTTAGAACCAAGCACGTCCTTACTCTGCATAAGGTTTAAAAAACCATCTGAAGCAGAACTGGGAGAACCGATACACCCTCAAATACACCTATACAGAGATAAAGACACAGAAGAAATAACAGCACTTGAGATAATAAGCCCAGAAGAGTTCAGCCGTAAGGTGTCAAATGTTTTTAAGGTTATTTGATCTTATTTGTGTTGAAAAGAGTTGAAGACTGCTAAAGATGATAAAAGTTTTGGTTTGATGACATTCAGTTTGCGTATCTTTTTGGTAGTTATGCTAATGGCAGAGACTAGAAGAACTTATAGAAGGCTTTAAGATAATAAAAAAGAGGAGCTTCTATCCAAAGCGAATAGGAAGAAGACTATATTGGGTAAAAATGGATCGTGAAAAAATCGATCAAAAAAGCTTTACAGAACCAGGACTAGCTTGCTAAAAAATATTATTTTTTAATACATGCTGGAGATATTTGCACTAACATTGGGAGCAATTCACTTTGCTTTACCATTAGCCTATTATATTTACCTTAAAAGATATCTGAATAAGCCATGGGGCTTAAAAATAGATAAGAATCATATGCCTATGGTATCGATAATCGTACCAACATACAATGAAGCTTTTCTGATAAATAGGAAGCTTGATGATATATTAAAGCAGGATTATCCAAAAGAGAAGATGGAAATAATTGTAGTCGATTCTGCAAGCATAGATGGAACGCTAATTAAAGTAAAACAGTGGAAAGAGAAGCATAAAGAAATCAGTTTAAACATAATTGAAGAGAATGAGAGAAAAGGAAAAGCACAATCATTGAATACAGCATTAAAGCATGTTAATAATGAGATAATAGTTTTGACAGATGCTGATAGCTTTTGGGATAAAGAATCTTTAAAAGAATCAGTAAAATACTTCTCTGATAATCGAATTGGAGCTGTTACAGCCATTAAAGAACCTATTTTAAATTCAAGATCTAACTCTATAGTAGAGTCAACATATAGATCATTTTATAATCTCGTTAGAGTTGCTGAATCTAAGATACATAGTACTCCAATATTTCATGGTGAGCTTGCTGCTTTTAGAAGAGAATTGATTGATAAGATTGGTGGATTCTCGATGAAGATAGGAGCTGATGATAGCCATTCAGCAACTTTGATAGCTTTAAGAGGATATAGAGCAATAGCAGCTAAAGAAGTATTAGCATATGAGCTTACTCCAAGATCTTGGAGAAGTTATTTTACATGGAGGATTAGAAGGGGAAAGCATCTCATTCAACATTTCTTAAAATCGTTAAGAAAGATTTTAAAAGCACCTAAAGGATTCAAAATGGTTTTAGCAATAGAATCGTTCTTACATCTTTTTAATCCATGGCTTCTATTGATAGCAATTATTCTTTTCATAGTATCAATTGTTATAAATCCTTTATCATTCTTGAATTTAACCATTATTTTTACATTATTAGTAGCAATTTTAGTTAAGTATTCACGTAAAGTATTGTTTATATGGATTCTAAATCAAGTTATACTTATCTACTCTATGATAGCTGGAATAAGGTCTAAGGAGATAATTTGGAAGAAGATAGAGGAGTTAAGGGATAAAACTATTGAGATGTGAGAGATAGTACCTTGTTTAATAGAATAGCCGAAAGAACTAGATATTTACAATACAGAGGGAGTAAATTTGTTTGGAAAGGAATGAGAGCGTTGGTTAAACTAATACCTAGTAACATTGTAACAATACCAACGCCTTACGGAAAGTTTTATATGCCTAAAACAGCTCGAGTGATTTCAACGATGCTAGATCTAATTGAGCCACAAGTACAATCTTTTTTTACTAGCTTTATCAAAACCACACAAGTCTTTATAGATGTAGGAGCAGCTTATGGATGGTATACGTTAAAAGCTGCCCGACTAATGAAAGATGGTGTAATAATAAGCATAGAACCGGACGAATACACATACACAATACTAAAGGCTAATATCAGAACGAATAGGCTTAGAAATGTAATACCGATAAAAGCTGCTTTAGCAAACAAAAATGGATATGTAATGCTTGGCGGCAAGCAAATACCATGTAGAAAACTTGATGAACTACTGGATGAGCTAAGTATATCTATAAACAAGCATGAGTCTCTAATAAAGATCGATGTTGAAGGAATGGCTCTAGAAGTCTTAGGCGGAGCAAACGAAACCATAGAAAAAAGGAGACCAAAACTAATAATCGAACTTCATGAAGGAGAAGAAAAAGTACCAATCGTGCTCAAAAACTTGAGTTACAATGTTCTTAACCTACCTGGCAACATGTTGATAGCTTATTAGCGTATGCTCGAGAATAAATCTTGAAGAAGTACACATTGATATAAAATGAGGATAGTTCACGTAGCACCATTTTATCATCCTGTTATCGGTGGCGTAGAGGAAGTTGCTAAGGGAGTGATCAAGTATATGACTTTAAAGGCGATGAGGTATCAATGATTTGATGAGAAAAGGTTTAGCTGTTCTCATTCCAAGCTACGATAGGCCGGAAGTGCTTGACAAGACATTGGGCAGTTGGCTTAAATCAAATCTAGTGGATAAGGTATTATTAATAGTTGAGGCCTCATCCGAAGAGATACTCGAAAAGTACCAAAGAGTCATTGGGAAATACGACAAAGGCAGAATCATTTACAAGCTTTCGCTTGGAAGGCTTGGATCCGTTAGGGCGAGAAATGCTCTCTTAGATATGGCCACAGGACAAGCTTTCAAGTACGTGGTGATGGCTGATGATGACTACATACTACCCGATGGTAGTTCGTTGCTGAGAATGATCAAGTGGTTAGAGCACTTTAACGAGGTAGAAGCGGTCGGAGGTAAAGTCATCGTCGCTGGATGGAGAGAAGATCCCGACTTCTTTTTAAATCTACCGTTGAACTTAGCCGATATCCTCTCAAGACTACTTGGCTACGTGTTCCTTGACGTTAGGCATGGGCCGAGGGTATCAGAGTTCCTTCCTCCTTTCTTTATGATGAGGGGGGAGATCATCGATAAGGGGGTTAGGTATGATGAGTCCTTCGATACGCCGACGGGCTTCAGGGAGGAGAGCGACTTTCAGCAACAAATCAAGCGAATGGGATATCGTCTGCTGTACGATCCCAGCCCATACGTCATCCACCTTGCAGTTCGAGGTGGAGGTAACAGGCCTAAGATAAGCATGGGGAAGAGAATATACTGGAAGATCAGAAACCACATGTTTTTCATTTGCAAGTGGAAGGGCTCTATCCTGAAAAGGGTGTGGTACGCACTCGTATCCGCTCTAATTTTGCTAGCGTATAGGCCATGGCACGTCTTTTGGATATTTAAGGGATTACGAGACGGCTTATCTTCCTTTAAGAGGGCTTAATTAACCAATAATGAAAGTAGTGCATACCTATCACAGCTATTATCCAGTTCTAGGCGGTCTAGAGAAAGTCGTCCAGAAGCTGGCTGAGGAGCAAGCTAAACTAGGCCACGAAGTACATGTGGTCACGAGTTATGGTTCGGCTAAAGATTGCCCCGCCGAGGAGGAGCTAAACAAAGTTTACGTACATAGAGTCAAAGCTTGGAGATTGTACTACCCCGACCTCACGATCCCTATGGATCTCGATGAGAGCTTGCTTAAGGGGGCTGATATAGTCCACGCTCATAGTCAGAATTCGCTGTTCAACATGATTATTGTTAAAAGGGCCAAAAGCCTGGGAGCCAAAATAGCTATTCATTTTATGGCTGTTAACGCTTTCAAGGATCATCCAAGCATTCTGGTGAGATCCCTTGGGCCGATGTATAGTAAATGGATGGTGAAAGAGGCGTTAAAGGTGGCGGACTTAAAACTTGTCAAAAGTTTTCGGGATATGATGATTCTTAGGAATGAGTTCGGAGTTAAGACTGGCGATCTGCACTATGTGCCTGATGGTGTGAATGAGGAGCTGTTAACGATGCCGAGTTTAGAAAGCGAATTCAGGAGGAAGTACGATTTAAATGACGATATCGTACTCTTCATAGGCAGACTTCACCCGTTGAAGGGTATAGAAGTACTTTTGAAGGCTATACCGTACGTCATTAAAGAAAAACGGAGTGTAAAGTTTGTATTCATAGGCCCCGGCGATCCCAAACGTTACATAAGAGTTACGAATAAGCTGGGCATCAGTGATAGAGCTTTATTCCTAGGATTCGTAGATGAGTACACTAAGATAGGCGCCATAGACTCGTCAGTATGTCTAGTGCTACCGAGTATATGTGATTACGTAGAGGTGTATTCTATGGTGATCAGCGAGGCTTGGGCTAGAGGTAAACCCATGGTGGCCTCCAATGTTGGAGAAATACCTTACAGAGTCAAGCATATGGTTAACGGAATCCTTGTGCCCCCCAAGGATCCTAAGGCTTTGGCTGAAGCAATACTAAAACTGCTAGAAGACAGAGTGTTAGCCACAAAAATGGGTTTCGAAGGTAAAAGAGAGCTGGAAACATGGAATAAGGTAGCGTCTACACTAGTAAATCTCTATGAAGGGGTTTGATGTAGTGCGCGCTGGGTAGTCAATGTCTACATCAAAGTCCTTTACACCAAGGACCAGGCATGAGGAGGTTTTATCGTAGATGAACAAGCTTTGGCAATCCCGACAGTTAATAAACTTGTTGAAGAGCACGATAACTAGGGCGCTGACGAATGGCGGGCTTAATATGCCTGCACTTGTAGCAGTTTTCCTTTCACTATTTTTGCTCATTATAAGTCTAAGTTCATTAGCCATCAGTGCTAATATTGCTATCCAGGCTTATATACTCATACCAATACTCCTCGTAATCTCATTCCTAGTTTCGAGAAAGGCAAGGAATTCAGCAACCCTTATTTTGCTACTAGTAATTGCTTCGATCCTTCACTTACTATCACTTTACTTACTTCTCCCTGTAGGATGGAATGCAGATCAAAGAGTCTACTTTGTAAACCTCATAAAAACTGCTGGCAGGATTGAAGCTCTTAAAGAATATTCTTCTTCTGAGGGGCTATACTACACGCAATATCCAGTGCCTTGGCTGACAGCTTCTCTTATTAGTATTGTATCAGCGATAGATTCTCAAACTTCATGGTTAATTGAAGGGTTGGGAACATACCTTTGTTTTATCTTGTTCTTAATGCTCGTCTGCTTTCGCTTCCTTAAAACGGATTCTTTAGAAAGTGCGGCTTGGCTTACAATAGTAATGATAACCACGACTTATTTACATAGGCCATTCCAAGATTTAATAGCCAGCTCTGTTGGTATACTCTCATTAGTTATGACATTTTATCTATTTATGTCAAGGAAAAGGCTTGCACCAATATTGCTTCTACTTGTAATTCCGCTACTGATTTCTCATGGCATATCCATATATTTCACAACATTATATCTTTTGCTATTAGCTATATCCAGCATCATAGCTTCTGAGCCGAAAGAGGGGGCTCGACGAGCAGTTGACTTTGCGATAATAGTTTTCGCAGGAACTTGGTTTTACCAGGTAGGAGTTTATCTGATTGATTCGATAGTGAGAGAAATACCTATCAGATGGGAGCAGATGTTGAGAGCATTGGCTTCACCGTGGTTTGAAAGAGCTATGACTCAATCGGTTATAGAGCAAGAGCTTCATATCGTGCGATGGATGGACTATATAATTACTCCTTTAGCCTATTATCTTCCAGCTATTCTCAGCATGATGGGGATACTTTATTTCTTCTATAGCCTTATAAGCACACGAAATAGGTCAAATATAACATTGATACTTTTCTCCGTTACGTGCTCACTTATGTTTCTCGTCACAGGCATATTTGCATGGAAAGGAATAGAAAATGCTATATCTCGCTACC
>JAVZMU010000004.1:0-36666 GCA_038883135.1 Nitrososphaerales archaeon | reverse complement strand
AATGTAATAAAAGCTAATGCTAAAACTATGATAACTCCATAATTAACGTATCCTAAAATACTTGTAATTGAAAGAATTAAAATCCTTTCAGCCCTCTCACCTATTCCAATCCCTGAAAGATTTATTCCTAGAGATTCTCCTCTCGCTCTAACATAGCTGACAAGAAGAGAGAACGATAAAGCCATTAAAACGAAAAGAGAATCACAAAAACCCCCTATTAGAATACCAGCGTATACGAGCGATTCTCCTAATCTATCAAAAGTAGAATCTAAAAATGCTCCTTTTAATGAGACTAAGCCTTTTATTCTCGCTACAGATCCATCTAAAACATCTGCAAAGCCTGATATCAATAAGAATATTCCTCCATAAACCTGATTAAAGAAAATACTTGAATAAGATAAGCAGGATAAAAAAGCCATTGCTAGTCCAAAAGATGACCAAAAGAGAGGAGGCAAACCAATCTTAGCTACTATTAATCCTAGTTTATTGAAAAAAGGATTAAAGATTTTTCTAAACTTGTTTAGCATAGCATCAATGTATTATATCTTAAATTATTTATATGTGAAATAGGCTGTAAAAGCATTTTATAAAAGAAAATTCAATATTGTTTATATTTATAACCATTATTAGATTAGCGAATAACTTTGGGCAAGATTCAGAAGGGTGTAAAATGCTCTGTAGTAGACTGTGATAGTGAAGCTATTCGCTCATTGAGTAGAAACAAATTTTCAGTACCAGATTTAAAATTAAAGGAAGGAAAGAGAGTCTACCTTTGTGAACATCATTATAAATTATGGAAAAAAGAGACAAAAAAGTTAAGAGAGATAGATAGACTAAGGTATAGCTAAAAATAGTTAAATATTACTTGGTTTATCGTATTAAAAGGCGTAACAGTATGGCTGAAAAACCAACAGCAGCATTTATCTTATCTCTAATCGGGGCTATACTTATCCTTCTTGATGGCTTTGGGTAGCTATTGCTTTTTCTATCCTTGGTGGTGTTGGTTTTATATTACCAGGACTTGAGTGGCTAGGTGGTTTGTTTCTTATTGTAGGTTTTATAGCCATCATACTAGGTATACTTACCCTTATCGGTGCTATAATGATGAACACTTCAAATAGAAATAAAGTCAAAACAGGATCGATTCTTGTACTTATCTTCTCTATAATAAGTCTAATCGTAGGTGGAGGTTTCATCATAGGTTTCATTCTATGCTTAGTAGGTAGTATACTGGGACTTACATGGAAGCCTGCAGAAGCCCCGCCCCCACCGCCTCCTTCCTAAGGAGGCTAATTTTATTCTCTACTTATCCTATTAAGATAATCAAAGAGTTGACGAGTATAGTTACTTAATCCATCAACACGTCTAATTATCTCGGCGAGTTGAATCTCTAAACGAGTTACCCTCTCTTTTAGTTCAGCTATATCCTTATCGTAAGATTTTTCAGACAAACTCTCACATTATAATTTTGATCTCATAAGTATTTGAACCTTACGTAAAACTTCTTTAAAATAATCCAATTTATCATTAAAATTAATGATTTGTTTATAAGCTTATAGTCAATCCTATATACCTTGATTTATAACGTTTAGTGGGTAAAAAGTATGGATTTTCAACCAGGAAACTACTATTTAATGGGTATAAATGGACAAGTATACCCTATAGATAATGTAAAAGTAAAAGATCAAAACCTTCAAGCATTGATCGATACTGAAGTTTATAAAAAAAGTATTGCAAAAAAAGCTCCACATATAGAGTTAATGAAAAAACTCAAATTAGCTGGATATGAGGAATTATCTGAGCCTGGACACATAAGGCTAACCCCAAAAGGAACATTAATCTTTGATTTACTGGCTGATAGAGCTTTACAAATAGCTTTAGAATTAGGAGCGAATCCTATAAAAACGCCAATTCTTTACGATCTTAATATTAAGCCTGTGAGTGAGCATGCTAAGCTTTTCGGTCAAAGAATGTATAAGGTAAAGAGTGGTAAAAGAACTTTTGCTTTAAGGTATGCAGCCTGTTTTGGACAGTTCTCTTTCCTTTCAGATTCAATTTTATCTTATCGTGACTTACCTCTCAAGATATTTGAGTTAGCTGATAGCTATAGGCTTGAGCAGAGAGGGGAGCTAGTAGGGCTTGCAAGGTTGAGAAAGTTTCATATGCCAGACATACACGTATTATGCCGTAATCTAGAAGAGGCTAAAGTTGAATTTGAGAAAATTTACAAAAGATGTTTTGAGGAAGGAAGAAAGTTTGGCTGGGATTATGTAAGCCTTTATAATGTTAGTAAGGATTTCATTGATGATCCTAAAGGATTAGATTATATCAGATCTTTAGTAAGGATGGAAGGAAATCAAGTCTTAATACATATTGTTGAATCTGGTATGTATTATTGGATTCTTAACATTGAATTTAATTTTGTTAGTCAACAAAAGCGCATCATAGAAAGCTCGACTGCTCAAATAGATGTTGGAAATGCTGAGAGATTCAATATATCCTATATTGATGAGGATGGTAAAGAGAGAAGACCTATAATAATCCATACAGCAATAATAGGTTCTTTAGAAAGATTTATGGCAGATTTATTAGAAAAGGCATCAAGTCAGGAAGTTCCTTCTTTACCAACATGGATCTGCCCAGTTCAAGTTAGATTCATAAACGTTGATAATAATTCTTTAGAATTTACAATAAAATTGGCTGATAAGTTTAACGATAATAATATTCGAGCTGATATTGACGATAGAAGTGAGAGTGTAGCAAAGAGAATAGCTAACGCTGAAATGGAATGGATACCATATATAGTAGTTATTGGAAAGAAAGAAGTTAATGGAGGAAAATTACCAGTTAGGATAAGGTCTTTAAGAAAAAAAATGGATATGAGTGATGAAGAGTTATTAAAGAAAATTAAGGATGAAACTCAAGGCTGGCCATATCGTCCTTTATACTTTAATAAGCTCTTGTCAAAAAGACCAAGATTCATTTAAGACCTTTTATTGCTTTTAGATAAATATGATAAGCATATTAATTCACTCATAAGCTTAGCAGCTACTACTGCTGTGGTACCATTATCATAAAGAGGTGTAAGCTCTGCTATATCAAATCCTACTATCCTCTTTCCTTTTAACGTATAAAGAAAATCTAAGAGTTTATGCATAAATAAACCATCAGGCTCAGGATTGCTCACTCCTGGAGCAAAGGAAGGATCCAATACGTCTAAATCAATGCTAACATAGACATCTTCGAAATCCTTAAGAAATTCTAATAATAGTTTTTCAGAATTTGGAATGGTATGTATTGTTTGCATGGAAATTAAAGATAATTTTATCTTATCGGCAATCTTCCATTCCTCTTTACTAGCAGCTCTAGAACCTACATGGATTATAGATTCAGTTCCTATTTTATCTATTAAACGCTTAAGAAAAGTTGCATGACTTAGCTTTAATCCAGCAAACTCATCTCTCAAGTCTAAATGAGCATCGAATATTACTAATGCAGCATCTTTAACTGAAGAGTATGTACCAAAAGTTATTGTATGCTCTCCACCAAGAACACCAAAGGTAGCTCTTTCTTCAACCATTTCTTTTACAACTTTCCCTAATGAATAGATCATATCTTCCACATTATTAGTCAATTTTAAGTTTCCAAGATCCAATATGCTCAAAGATTCTAGATCAACATCTAAAAAAGGAGAGTAAACTTCAATATTCATGTAAGCTTGACGTATTGCATTTGGACCGAATCTTGCTCCAGGTCTAAAAGTCACAGTTGAATCAAAAGGAACACCAAAGATCTTTGCAACAGGTTTTATTCCCTTTTTTATAAAAGTTATTAAAGGCTCAGATGTGAGAAAAAGATCCTTATAGCTCAAATTTAGCTTAACCTTTCCAATAATGAAGCTACTATTATAGGGAAGGCTAATGTAACCTCGCTTACCACTACAACCTTTCTTGCATCCATATCTATCTTTCCCCACGATATTGCTTCATCTAAAGTTGCTCCAGAGAGTCCTCCAGTTTCTGGTCTATCAAGAGTTATCTGTATTACATAGTTTAGCTTCTTCTTTTCAAAGTAAAAAGATTGGAATACATAGTTTTTAGGTACTCCTCCTCCAAGAATTACCGCTCCTACATTATCATGTTCCTTTCTTATAGACCAAATTTCTTGTAGATCCATAAATGCATCGACATACAAAGTCTCTTTGTTCTCTTTGTTGTGTATTGCTGCTTGAAGACCAAAGACAGAATCTTGAATAGCAGGAGCAAATACCTTTACATTGTTTAAATAAGCTGATCTTAGTATAGAATCTTTATTTGGTAAACGTTTAGCTATCTCCATAAGAAAATCATTGATAGAAAGAATTTCTCCTTTTCTATCTTTAACTATATCTTCATAAATTTTAAGAATAGGTTTATCAAATTTTTCTTTAAATTCCTTTTCATAAATGAATACATCATAAATTCTATCTATCCCCATCTTGTAGAGATTTTTATCATCTACTTGAAGAGAGCATTTGTAATGTTCCCCACCAAAAGCCTCTAAAACATCATGAACAAGATTTGCTCCAGTACTCACAATAGCGTTTACCCAACCTTTTTCTATCAAGGTAATTATAACCTTCTTCAATCCAGCTGGGACTAAAGCACCAGATAAAGTTAGGAAAATGTAAGCCTTATCTCTGATCATCCTCTCATAAATATCTACAGCCTTTGCTAAAGCTCCAGAAGATAAAGAACCAGAATTCTTCATTTGAAGAATTAATTCGTTTACCGTCATACCCTTCCATACTTCAATTGGTTTGACTGGTTCTTCTTTTAATTCACTTATTGAGTTATTCATTTCTATTCTCTTTTTATTATGGTAATGAATTAATGAATTTTTCTATAAGGTTTTTCTTACTCAAGATTAACTATTGTAAGATTCTTTTTTATAGCTCATTCTAATGCTAATTTAAGTTTTGAGTGAGTTAGACTATCAGTACCATCCCATAAACATTAAAAGCCTCATTTGTAGAAGTGTATACTTTAGGTTTATATCCAGCCTTTTTTATAGTTCCTTCTACATCTATCCCTAAAGATTCCATAGCTGGTCTGGCAATATTTGGATTCTTACACTTCCCTGGCTGAAGAATACATTCATCACATAAAAGGCAAGGTCCACAAACCATAGCAAAAGCTGATTGATATCCAGACAAAAAGATCTGCCTCTCTAATTCTGCAGCTATTTTTTGCAATATCGCCATATTTTTTATTGAATGGGTTCCGCTTTTAAAAACACCTTCAGGTACTTCTGATGATAAACGCATAGTAAATAGAAGAGCCCAATTATATTCTTTAACAAATTTCCTTGTCTGTTCTGGCGTTGGGCTAAATGGTGGGCAAGTTAGATAATGATTATAGAAAGGGCATCCATACTGGCACTTAAGCCTTGTTCTATCGTTTATGATTATATTATTTGTGCTTATAATCTTTGCATCAGATGCTCCAAGCTTTCTTGCTACTTCACAAAATTTTGTTAAATCTTCTAGAATTTCCATAATAGCAATTTTTCTAAAATTTTGATTTAAAGTTTATGTCAAATATAGAGTATCATTCATAATTTTTATTAAAGCTTAAGATTGTGTATTAAAAATTTCTCTTGATATTTATCCTACTTCTGATAGGCTTTTTTAGGATGAATGGAACAAAAAATTATTAGATAGGCATAAAAAGGACATTTTGTATCTTAGTAAGCTTGGATTAGACTTTTAATAATTAACAATGCAAATTTTAAGAAAATATACAGCTAAAATTAATCTTAAAACTTAATAGGCTTCAAGAATAAAAGTAACGATAGTATTAGCATCAGCTTATGGAATTCCTTCTAAAAAGATTAATTGAAATTAAGAGATATGTTCTGAAAGATAATTTTATTAAGAGTAGATGATCTTACTAAATTATTTCCTTTAAAAGACTGATTTGTTCAAGGATTTTGAATATATCGTTCGTATAAAAAGCTCTACATTATTTGCTCAAATTTGAAGAGTAACTTAAAATTCAAGTTTCGTAATCTAACTTTCTAATATGATTATGCAACTCTTATCTTTTAATTCAAGAAGTCCAAAAGAAGTCCTCAAGCTTCATAGCACCTAATATTTCATCAAAGCTATATCCTAAAGCATCTAATAATTGCTCGAAAGTCCCTCTAAGATACTCAAGGTATTTTTCAACATCTATTTCCTCTATTTTAGCTAGGCTTAATGGCTTTACTCCAGGAGGCGTTGTAGTCTTCACAAAGGATATTATCTCTCCAGCTTTTACTTCTTGGCCTCTACTTATTAACAATTGAGCAGCTTTTACATGCTGAGGTGTTGTTTCTGTATACTTACTTGGAGGCTTTCCTATCATTACATTGAAAGCTAGATCTTCCAAAGGTATCTTTCTTTCTCTCAATAGAATATACTTCTCACGAAGTTGCTTTTTTATAGCCTCTCTAGCCTTCTCAAAATCTTTTGATGACTCTACTTTACTTAAAGTTTCTATAGTCTCATAAAAAGCATTTTTTATGAATGCAGGAATATGGCTCTTCTTTCCTGTTAAGCCTTTTATATCAACACTACCATCTTGTAGAACTCCGAGATAGTTCTTCTTTCTCTGACTAAAGGCAACATATCTATAAGTTTTATCAAGATCAAGCTCTATCTCAAGCTCCTTTTCAGCCCATTCTGAGATATCTGCTATTTGCTTTTTACTAGGACTCTCAAGAAATAATGAGTCTGTATCTCCATAAACAACGTTTATACCAAGTTCTTTACACTTTTCTATTGTGTTAGATATTACATATCTTCCAATTGCTGCAGTTGCCTCAGCTACAGGAAGACAATAAAGAGGATAGATTTCAGATCCCATAACCCCATAAGAAGCATTTAGTATCACTTTTAGAGCTTGAGCTACTACATTGTAGAGGTTTTTATCAGAAGGACTGAGAGAAGAATTCTTAGATAAAGGCTTATAGTAATTAACCCTTAGGTCTCTTAAAGATCCTATTACCAACGATGATATTCCTCTACGTTTTTTACAAACCCAATGTTCAGTTTCGGGTATAATATTTTCCTTACAATCAGGATGAATACAGCGCACAGTTTCATAAGATAGGTTGTATACTTTTATGATACTAGGATACAAAGATGCAAAATCAAGGACTGAAACGTTGAAGTGAACACCAGCTTTTGGTTCAACTACAAGAGCTCCTTTGTACTTTTTACCCTTTGTTACTGGTTCAGATATTGCTCCACCTTTTTCCTCTAATTCCTCTTTTTTAGGTATCAAAGCATTTATTCTTCTATGCTCAAAGTACATCATGCTTCTTATCCAGTTTGATACTCCTAGTCTTGCAACATCATCTATTGGCATCTTAGCAACTCTTGATATTACTATTAATAATTTCATAAGTAAGTTGTCATTAAAGCTCGTTAATTTGTATGTTATTAAAGCATCGTTATGACAATATCTTGCTAGTTCATAAAGAGGTAAAGAACCTAGAGAACCTTCAAACTCAATCTTTGATTCTCCTATTAGTGCTTCACTCACACCATTTAAAGTATGCTCAACATATTTTCCTCCAAAAGCATAAATTTGAAGGGATTTATTCATGAATGTTTTATATAGATCTATGTGTACGCCATGCTTAATGTAAGCTATATCCTTTCCTAAAGATATGGGTATCTGCTCTTTAGTTAAATTGAACTTTATGGCTCTATGATACAAATAATTAAGATCGAAGTCATCTCCATTAAAAGTTATCAAAAAGGGATAATCTAAAATTCTTTTGAAGACATATAAGATTAGATCCTTCTCACTTTCAAAGAAGAAGATTTTTACATTATCGTTTATGACTTTCTTCCCTAAATCTACATCCTTCCTCTTAAGCAAGAATACTTCATTTATTCCATCGCTACCAACCATAGATACTGCTAAAATAGGTAGCTCAGCCTTTACAGCATCTGGAAGACGATTCTCAGCTTCAGGTAAGACTTCTATATCTAAAGCAGCACGCCTTATATCTGGAAGAGGCTGGCTTAAGAGCTTAGCCCATTCTATAATATGTGATTTAAAATCAGGATCTGATCGATCAAGAGCCTTCTTCAAACTCTCCTCTACTGCTTTTGGGATTTCATAATCAATAGGTATTATTCTAGAATTATTAACTTGGTAAAAAGCTCCAATGATAAGCCCTTTATCGTAAAGATAGTTCTCATAGTACTTTATATCAGCTTCCCATGCCTCTATTATATTCCTTATGCTCTTTTCTGAGGATGTTCCTCCAATAGTAAGAGGGTCTGTAACAACAATCTTCGTTAAATTAACAATATTATCCCTTAACAAATCTTTTTTCTCTTCAGGTATGAGATCGATAACATCTGATCTGCTCTTAAGATCCTTGAGTTGTTCTATTGGTAATTTTGAATAGCAATAGGGCTTATGTCCAGTATTATCATACCAAAGGTAAATTCTTTGTGTTTTAGGGTCATAAAACTTAAGCACAGCAACTTTAGCATCACCATCGTAAATAGCTGAGATAAGGAGTGAAGGAGGAATGTTAGGATTATGCTCTAATAACTCCTTTAATTTATTTTCATATTCGCTCAAAGCACTCTACCAATATTTAACAATAATGATAAATATATTAATTTAAAATAGCATCTCTCAACTTATGGAAGCAGAGGATTAAATAAGGACTTATGAAAGCGAGGATAAAAAGCGTAGAGATTAATTCTCCAAGAATTAACTACAATAAAAAGGAAGTTGAGAATATCGTAAGCAAAAATCCTTTATTCTATCTTTCACACCACCTATTGCTACACTTTACTTTCTTGAACCAAGCTCGTTCTTAGTTGCATGGAAGGGTGTTTTTCTTAGCTTTCTTCTTATAGCTTCTTTTTTTAATTCTAGATTGGAGTAGAATTCCATTAAACAAGTTGATAAGTTGGAAAAGAGTTTTGTTAGTCTTAGAATTTTATGCTTCTACTTGCTTTATACTCTATCTTAAATAAATAACATAAAGACCGTTGAGTTAGGTAAATCTCATGGTTTTTAGATGTTCATGATTCATTATGTTTGAACATATTTTCTTTCTATTTGTCATTCATCCCTTTACAGAAGAGAAGGTAGCTACCTTGAGTTTTTATTTCTACTTATTATAACAAGATTTAATCTATTAAGGTCCAGCAGATAATCTAATAAAAAGATATATTAATTAAAAAAATTTTAAGGATAATCACTTTGAAGATAAACTCTACTAATTTAATCATAAGCTTTGGTATCCTATTCTTAATAACTGGTATAATATGGGTATTTTTTGCAATTTTTAACGAAGGAACTATACTTCTTTTAGAGTCTGGAATAGCAAATCTCATTACTGGAGCTTTATTATTAACAAAATTTGGAGGAAGATATATTAGAGCTTTAGTCATAGCGTCTGGACTATACAACTTCATAATATGCTCCTACCAGCTTTATGCTGCTAGTAATCTATTGAGAATGGGCTTAACAATATTCACAGTTACTTCTTTGATAGGCTATACTTTAGGCTCATTAGCTTTCCTTTTCGTCACAATAATAGCATACATGAATTCTCAAGCTTTTGTTCCATCTAATAGTCAAACAGAAGATAAGAGTAAAGATCGATAATTTTACTTCTTTACCTCAACCTTTATTTCTTTTATCAAGTTTATTCCTAAAGAAGCTATTTTTCCTCCAGCCATCATGATAAAGAACATAAGTAAAAACCAGAAGAGCATAGATAAAAGCTTACTTATTTCTTCGCTAGAGAATATCAATACTTTTTCTCCTTCAGAAGTATTGATGTAAATGTCGTGAAAGTTGAACAATCTTGGTGGATTAATAGCACCAGTAAAGACGATAAACATAAAGTAAACAGAAATAAGTATCATTATAACCCCAAGTGCAAGAAAAATGTATCCAATAACTTTTTCATATTTTGACTCCATATTTCTCATTACTCAAATTTGGGAGAATATAAAAAGATAGTTTTAAGATGGAACTAGCTAAATGGTAAATTCTTTTTAATTAGCCTTTAAGATGTTAGTTTTATAAGCAATAATGGAAGATTGGTGCTAAGTATGGACATAGAAGAAAAAATGAATCTAATCAGTAGACCACCTACTGAGGAAATAGTTACAATTGATGATCTTAGATTGCTTTTAGAAAATAAAGAGCATCCAACACATTATATAGGCTTTGAGATTTCAGGACCCATGCATATTGGTACTTTATTAATATCAGGCTTCAAAATAAACGATTTCATAAAAGCAGGAATTGATTGTAGAGTATTCTTAGCAGATTGGCATAGCTATATCAACAATAAGTTGGGTGGGGATTGGGATAAAATAAGAATAGCATCTAGATATTATGAAGAAGCCTTCAAGTTTTTTTGTCCTGGAGTTAAGGTTATTCATGGATCAGAACTATATAGTGGAAACGATGAGTACTGGAAGGATCTAGTAAAATTTTCAAAGTATATAACATTAGCAAGAAATATTCGATGTTTAACAATTATGGGAAGAAGTAAGAAAGAAAAGTTAGATTTTGCTCAATACCTTTACCCTCCTATGCAAGCTATAGATATCAAGGCTATGGATATTGATATTGCTCATGCTGGAATGGATCAACGTAAAGTCCATATGCTAGTACGAGAAGTATTCCCAAAGTTAAGATGGAAAGTACCAATAGCTATTCATCATAGCTTGCTTCCAGGATTATCTGAACCTTCTCGTTTAGGATTGGATGAAAATTCAAAGCTTGATATGATCTTCTCTAGTAAGATGAGTAAATCTAAACCCTCTACTTGTATATTCATTCATGATGATGCTAACGAGATTGAGAAGAAAATACAAAAGGCATGGTGTCCAGAAGGCATTATAGAGCATAATCCTATACTAGAGATAGCGAAGCAGATAATCTTCCATGAATTTAATACTTTAGAAATCGATAGACCTACAAAATTCGGTGGAAAGATAATTTTCGAGAATTTTTATGAATTAGAGAAAGCTTATAAAGAAAAAAGACTTCATCCAGCAGATTTGAAAGCAGGAGTAGCTAAAGCTATTGATAAGATAATAGCACCCATAAGATCTCATTTTAAGGGTAAGCCTGAATTATTAGAAGTCTTTAATTAAATAAACTCATCGATGATATTCTAATTCTACTTTTCTAAGGAAGTAAAAAGTGTAAAATGATATTATTGTTACTGAAAGGAATATTTTCGTAGCAAAGACAAGATTCCAAGGTATTTCAGGATTAGGGAAAGGATTGATAAGTAAGTCAGGATTTAACTCACCCAATATCTTACTAGCACTCATAAGACTCCCCCAAATAGTAAAGTTAAATAAAACCTCATACAAAGCCATAGTTCCTACAGAGAAAGTGATAAGCATGAATAATTGTCTAGTGAATTTAGAGAATTTTGATATTATCTCCTTATTTAGTTCAAGAAATGAAAACCAAAAGACTATCAAAGATGCCATAAACCACGATATAGGTTTAGCGTAAATTGGAGAAATTGTAGGAGGAGGAAATTCTGTATTAACAAAGGTCTCTCCAACAACCTTCACACCATACATTAATGCAGTAATTACTCCATAAACTGTAATTGTAATTATAATAGCAAAAGAGATGAGACAGATTATTTTATACATGGTTCTGATTTTATTTTCTTCATTAGATGAATTTACCAATCTCAAATTTATCTCTTAATGTTTTATAACTTAAAAAACTTTGCTAATTCCATTATCTTGAATGTCTAAGCTTTACTTATAAATGCTTTATAAATCTCTTTAAAAATTGAGTTTTTCCTTCTCTTCATGATCATTTTAAATTCATATAAGAGCATCTTTTAATGCATCTTTGCAGATGCAATTTCTCTCCTTAGGAATTCTAGGTATAATTGCTTCTAATAGCTTCCTAGTTTTATCAACGTTATCTTTTAATGTTTTTATAATTTCATCAACACTAACCAATCTTTCCTTCCATACATCATAATCAGTTATCGTTGCTATAACCACATAACAAATTTCAGCTTCTCTTGCTAACACACATTCAGGAAATATAGTCATGTTAATTATGTCTGCTCCCCAGCTTCTATACAATTTTGATTCAGCCTTTGTTGAGAATCTTGGTCCTTGGATTACTATACAAGTTCCACCTTTATGAATGGGTAAACCTAGATCTTTTCCTGTATTAAAGGCAATTTCGATCAGCTCTGGACAGAAAGGATCAGCTGTAGATATATGGCATACTTGATTACCATCATAAAAAGAACTTACTCTACATGTTGTTCTATCTATAAATTGATCAGGTATGACTATATCTCCAGGTTTCAATTCTTCTTTTAAGCTACCTACAGCAGCTGGGGCTATTATCCTTGTTACTCCAAGTTGCTTTAAAGACCAAATATTTGCTCTAAAGTTTATTTTATGTGGAGGTATTTGATGACCTTTAGCATGCCTTGGTATAAATGCAATCTTCCTTCCTTTAAAGAATCCTATCGTTATTAAATCAGAAGGTCTTCCATAAGGCGTGAAGACCTTTACCTCTTTTGAATCTTCTAATAAACCAGGATCGTAGACACCAGTTCCTCCTATTATTCCTATTTCTACTTTCTCTTCCTTCAATTCTTCTCATGATCTTAAGGCAAAAAGTATAATAAAACTTTTAATTACGAAGATCTTAATTGTTACAATCAAATGAATGAAGAAAAATCCAGCTACGAGTTTATTGATTGGAATAAATTGCAGAATCTTATAAAGATTTTAGCAAAGAAGGTTAAAGAGTCAGAATACAAGCCTGATGTAATTATTGGAATATCAAAAGGAGGTTGGGTAGTATCAAGATTGCTTTGCGATTATATAGATTGTAAAGATATTATTAGCTTAGAGTTAAAGCAAAGTGAGAAAATTAGTTTAAGTTTCCTAAATAAAAATCTTTTAGAAAAAAGGATTTTATTGGTTGATGATGTAATAGATGAAAAAAGCATGCAATCCATTAAATCTATAATACCATTAGAAACAAATAGAGTTAGAATTTTATCATTATTTTACACTAAAGGGAACGTAAAGCCAGATTATTATATTGAAGAAGTTTCTAATACGATCAAATTCCCTTGGAATTTAGAAAGTATTAGAAAAAATTAACACAAAAAGTTTGAAGGCTAATTTGTAAAACTTAACGATAATAAAGTTAGGTTTGGATTACTCTAACATGAGCACTTATAAGTGTGTTTTATTTAATGTTTTGAAGAGTAGCTCCAAACAATTACAGCTATGATTGTTATTATAGAGCCTACGAAGCCAGATAGAGTAGCACTCAAAAGGTAGCTATCCATGCTAGCCAAGAAGGGAATAAGATTCATTAAAGCTTGAGCAAGAGCTGTGAAGATTATGAAGCCTACGAAGCCAATTACGTAACCGACAAGCCATAATCCTATCATTACACTGATTCTACCCATAGTGATCATAGCTATGTAATTAGCTTTTTTATATATAAAAAAAGGACAAGGATGATTCACTTTAATGTCAAATTCTCTTTAATGGAGCAATATAATTTTGTGCTTCACATAAACAAAAAATTATTCTGCAAATAATATAAAGCTCATATACTTCTTAAATGGATTAAATTAAGGAGTAGGTGAGAATGACTCTATCATACGAGGATCTGTTAAAAAGATTGAAGAGTAGCCAAAGTATAACAGAACCAACAGGTAAAGTCATTAGACTTGAACTTCCAATGCCTGATATCTTTTGGGTAGGTAATAAGACAATCTTCAGGAACTTTATGGATTTCTCCCGCATTTTAAGAAGAGATCCTAACCATTTATTGATGTTTTTAGCTAAGGAGTTAGCAACAGCTGTATCTTTAGATAAAGAAAGAGCGATCTTTATAGGAAGAAAGGAATCTCAATCCTTCTCAGTTCTGATCAATAGATATTTAAAAGACTTTGTAATTTGCCCTGTATGTGGAAGTCCAGATACACATTTTGATAAAGTTAAGAGATTACAATTCTTAGTCTGTGAAGCTTGTGGTGCAAAGTCGCCAACAAAATCAAAGTGATGTTTTTGAAGAATGAAAAGTGTTATGTAGCGAGAATAATAGACTGGCAAGGTATGAAACTAGTTAACATTTGTGATAAAGAGCTTATAGGAAAGACTATAAAGGATAAGAAGGTAGAGATACACATCTCACCAAATTATTTTGAAGGAGAGCTTGTGAATATAGAGGAAGCTCTCTTCTTAATAAAATCATGTTCCATAGCAAACTTAGTTGGAGAAAAGATAGTGATAGAAACCATAAAGGCTGAACTAGCTTCAAAACACGCAGTAAAGAGAATAGGCTCAACACCATTCTTAATGATATTTAAATTCTCAAGATGATTTTGTTCATTAAAGAATGGATTCTCATCGAAGTAGTAAAGTCTATTCATAGAGTAATTATATATTATTCAATTCCACAAATGTATTAAGTGATTTTCCATATTATTATTGCGTATGGTATTCATTCAAAAGATTTACGGGATTTTCGACCTAAAGAAGGCGATATCAAATAAATGAAAAGTAGAAGAGTAGAGAAGCTTGAAGAATTAATGAATAAAAGCACAATTTGTAAATCTTGTCAAAATAAAGATTCATGTAATATAGTTGAAAACAATATAATATTCTGTACAGCATATAAAGAAAGTAGAACCTCTGTTAAAAATTTTATTGATTTATATGAGTGTAGACAAGGACATAAGTTTGGAGTTAAGCATTTTGATAATGAACTTTATAAAAGCTCGATTTTTTGTCCAGTTTGTAATAAACTAGCTTTTTTCAAAGAAGTAATGAAAATTGAGGGATAAGATAAACTCGATTAATTAACATTAATGTGCTCTTCAATATCTTTTTGAAACTTTTTTGTTTCTAATAATTTCCTATAATCAGGTAATTTCTTCATTCCTGATAATTCTTTAGAGAATTTAGCTATTAATGGTAAATACTTGCCATATATATTGAATCTTCGTTTATCCATCTCAATAGATACTTTTCTTGATAGATAAAGGCTTAGCTTTCTAATCACTTCTCTTATCGCATTTCTCAACTCCCTCTCAATCTCAGGTCTATCTGCTAAGTACTCTTTTCCAACAGTCTTGTATGGTATCTTAGTGGAGCAAACATGAGTTATTATTGCTAAAGGAGCATCTTCTGGTATTTTATATCGCCTCCAGTCTATTTCTTCATTCAAAACTTTGCTTGCAACATCGTTAGCCTCATCATAAAGTAAAGGTATTCTATTAGCAAACCTAAAAAGTTTTAATCCTTTTTGAAGAATTTTTCCTCCATAAGCTAGACCGGCTTCTACGATAAACGGAAAGCCTGAGTAAGCAGATGGAGGACGAGTTGTTACAGCTATAAACTCTGGCTCTAATTCTTTTTTGATACCACTCATTAAAATCTCTTCTCCAAGTGGAGAAAGACAGCTAGCATCTGGTTGTAAGAAACCATCGTATGTATGAAGAGCTTTTACTAACTTTGTAATTTCATCATTAGATAATGTCTTTGGATCTCTTTTCTGATCGAAACCAGCGTAATTAAGAAACTTACTCGCTATATTCTTACCAACTCTATGAAAATTATTCGACATGAACTTAACCATGCTATCATCTTTTGATTGTTTTATCAACCTTCGGATAGCTTCTACATCAGTACCATAAGGGTGTAATAATGTCTCTTTAGGTGGAATAGGCATAATCTTTGTAACTCTCTCATAAATGAATAATCTTCCGTAAGGATCTATGAAAGTAAGATTAGCATAAGGTGTTACCATAGCTAATTGCTTAAAATAATCTAAAATCTTTTGAGATGCTCTTGAGTAATCACCCTCTAAGGTTAAAGTTAGTATTGTTCCAGTAAAGCCTTCAGCAGGATAAGATTCCTTCTTTAAAATTATAGGAATATTCTCTTGAACATCGATAAGTAAATCGAAGACGAAGGCTTGAATTCCATCAATGGATGTGATTATTCGAACAGGCTTATTGGTTGTTATCTGACCATAGAGTATAGCCATAGTTCCTCCCATGCCGAACATACCTCTAGACTGTCTTAGTTGAAACTTAGAACCAAAGAAGACTTTTCCAAAAGCTTTTGGAGCATACTTAGGGTCTATACCAGGACCGTTGTCTTGAACCTTTATAATATATGCCTTAGGATCTTGGCTACTCATATCAAAGTCCATCGGTGTTAATCTTACGAAGATTTCTGGTAATATGCCATGAAGTTCACATGCATCTAAACTATTTTCAAGAAATTCTCTAATAGCTGAATATAATGCACGAGATGGATTACTGAAACCGGCTAAATCTCTATTTCTGTAAAAAAACTCTGAAGGTGATATCTCAGTAAAATTATCTATCAATTAAAACTCCTCCAAAAGTTTAATTAAAATTACTTTGAGAGACATTAAGATTATCCATCATGTTTTCTTTTAAATAATTGTTAATATTCATTTCTATTTTGAAAAAACTCTAATATTGGGATCTTATAAGATTAAATTGAAAAGTTATGGTAAAAAGCTGGGAAAAGATAATTAAGCCAAAGGTTGTTGCATGGTTCGGGATTATAGCTCCTTTATGGGCACTATTATCCATAGGTATTTCAATTGCTCTTTCACCATGGTTTAGCTGGACGAATAATGCTCTTAGTGATCTAGGTGTGTCGAGCGTGAGTCTAATCTTTAACATTGGATTAATTATGTCTGGAATTTTTGCCTCTCTTTTCATTATTAGTTTAGTTACGATTAATAGAAAAAATCTTATTGGGTTTATTGGATTCCTCATGCTATTTTTATCTTCTCTATCTCTAATAGGTGTTGGCTTTTTCTCAGAGAGTTTCGGTTTAGTTCACTTCTACTTTTCTCTAACATTCTTCACATTACTTATCCTATCCTTAATTATTTTAGGTATTCACTTTACTTTAGATACGTCAACTAGGCTCCTAGGCGTATTTACTTTATTGATTGGGATCGTTAGTTTCATCTTTTGGATTGATTGGGCTACTATTCGCTCTTTAGGTGTTGCTATTCCTGAGATGATAAGCATTATATTAACATCCTTCTGGATTATCATGCTTAGCATTAGAATGTATAGAAATTTATAATCTCTAATTTCTATGCATCTGTAATTGCATTAAGTTTCAACAATACTTACTCATTATTTTCCCATAACTTCATACGATCCATTTTTGCTTTTGTCCTAGCTCTTTGAAGCATGTTATAAACAGTCTTATGATTACTTCCTGATGCAAGCATATCTATAGCATCTAAAGCTAATCTAGCATCTTCAATTCTTCCTATAATACTTACTGTATGACCAAAGACTGAGATGTAAGCACCTGTTAACTCCTCTATAAGCCTTCTTGATTTACCTTCTAAACCTATTATCCTTCCTTTTATACGTTCAAGAGAGTTTTGTGATTTTCCTACGTAATCCCTTAAATCTACCACATATAATACTGTCTCTTCATCTAAAAGCTTAAAGGCTCTTTGTGGTGAAAATCCTTTTCCTATTGCTGTTACTATATCCATAGCTTTGAAGGGTTGTGATTGATTAATATCTCCTTTTGTATTTATTATAACTTCTCCTGTCTTACTGTCTATTAATAACGATACATTGCATCTTCTCTCTATCTCATTCTTTACAGCTCCATCTTTTCCGACTAGAGCACCTATACGATCTAAAGATAGTCTTATACTTCTTTGAAAGCTCAACTTTTTATCACCTTTTTTATTAAATCCTCGACAGGTTCAACACTTAAACCACGCTTTATGAAAAAACGGTTTACATTATTAATATCTCTTATAAGGAATTCTTTAGAGAGAGGATGCCTCACATCTACAGCTGATCCAAAGTCGAAAAGAATTAAACGCTTACCATGCTTAAATATGTTATATTCAGATAAATCTGCATGAACCAAATTAGCACTATTATATAGCTTATCAATTAAAAATATTATCTTTTTATAATCACTTTGCCTCACTTCAACTTCATTAAGAAGAGGAGCAGGTTTACCATCATAACCAATAAAATCCATTACTAATACATTCCTTCTTACAGCTAATGGCTTTGGAACAGGTATTTTCGCTTCATAAGCTGTTAGAAGATTCCTATATTCTTTTTGTGCCCAAATCATGATTAAATTGCTTGAACTATGCTTTACATTCTCGAAACGTGGGTCTCCGATTATATATGGTAATCTTTTCTTAAATTCAGCAGTTACAGTAAGATATATTTTAACTGCAACTGATGAACCATCGTCTCTCTCCCCCCAGTAAATTCTTGCTTCTTTTCCTGAACTTACAACACCATTTAAACTCCTTAAAACTCTAGAATTCATTAAGTAGTAAAGAGTTAATAAAGTAGGCTTATCAAAAACTTCCTCTACAACTGCTAAATCAGATGAACGATCCTTTATGAGCATCCTATCCCTTTTATCTATTATACGTAGCTTACGTTCAAGACGCTCTTTTTCTTTATCATAAAGATCATTATTTTCAGACATAGCACAATCCTCATTTTTTACTCAATTCTTATTATCAAAATTGTTTAAAACTGGCTCCCTTATGAACTTAAGGGCCATTAAAAATCCAAGCAAGATTAAAATCGAGCATATAAGGAAAGTATTTTTAAAACCTAAGATTTCAGCTAACCATCCTCCTAAAGCTGGACCGATTACCCAACCTAAATACCAAACCATAGTGTACATACCCATAGCTATTCCACGTGCTTCTGATGGTACAGTATCAGCAATTAAAGCTGAAGCAGTAGCACCTAAAGCAGACCATCCAATACCCTCTAAGGCTTGAATAGGAAAGATTTCAAGAAATGTTCCAGCTAATGAATAAAGTAGAAAAACAACAAAAAAGATAGCCATCGATACTACTAAAATGGGTTTTCTACCTTTTTTGTCAGATAGTCTTCCGAAGATTGGAGCAGCAATTACTCCTGAGAATGAGCCAAATGTAAATATCAATCCGATCTGTGAAGTCGTTGCACCAAGCTCTTTGATATAAAGAGCAAGAATAGAATATACAATTCCAGAGCAAACCATTAAAGGAAAGATAGATAGATAAATAAAGTATAGATGCTTTTTATAAGCCAATATTTTCCACTTTAAGTCCTTTTGTTAAGGGTTTTATTAATTTATTATTATTATTTACATAGTTTAAGCATCTTAAAATTTCATTCCTACAAAAAGATTACACTTCATCTCATAATTCCTTTGGTAAATAGTTATTAGCTTTTAACCAATCCACTTGTGCTAGAGTATATCTCCAAAGCACATCACATCTTTCATCACTCTTAAATTCCCATGGTGCAACTAAAACAACGTCATTTTCTCTCACCCATATTTTTCGCTTTAACTTTCCTCTAATTCTTCCTAATCTCGACTTTCCATCTGTACACTTTACCATAATATGATCACTACCTAAGAGCTTCACTACTCTTCCTAACATTTCGCCTTTATCTGGTAGCACTAGATCCTTTAGTTCTTCTTCACTCAATACTTTTCTTTTACCCATTTCTTATCCCTCTAAGAATTTAACCTAACTAATGAATAATTTCATAAACAAGCATATATTCTTACCGTTTTATCATATTTTTGTGATTAGCAAAATTATTCTGAAGATTCAACTTCAAAGTCAAAAGCGGAAGTTGCTTTTGATACACTCCCTAATAATTCAATGAGCATATTTCCTAAGTAAACTTTATCCACCCATGATAATTTTGGTTTGAACTTCACCTTAAATGAAAATTCTTGTTCCAATCCTATCCACTAATAAAGGTTTTAATCATCGGATTCTTAAACTTGTAGGTTTTAAAAATTCGACTTAAAATTTTTAATCGTATTTTTTCTTCTTTAAAAAAGATGATACTTAGCAACTTAGAGATTCATAAATACATAAAAGAAAAGAAGTTGATAATAGATCCTTATTATGAAGATACAGTTCGTGAAAATGGTATAGATTTAAGGTTTGGTGACGAGATAGCTAGACTAAAAATGACTAATTTAATCTTTGATCCCCATAGCAAGAATGAATATGAAAATTTCTTTGAGAAAGAAAAAGGAGAATCTTTCATAATAAATCCTAATGAAAGAATTCTTGCTTGTACTTTAGAAAACATAGAATTAAAAGATCTCATAGGGTTTGTGAATCTTAGGAGCTCTTATGCAAGAATTAGATTAAGTTTACCTCCTACAATCGTGGATAGAGGTTTTAAAGGACAACTAACTCTACACATTACTGGAAGTTCTTTTCCAATTAAGTTACATAAAGGAGATAGATTTTTTCATATTGTATTGGCAAAGTTAACATCAGATTCTATTGGATACAAGGGAATTTATCTATATCAAAAAGGAGTTACATATCCAAAGTTTTAAATTAAAAAATTTAATTAGTAAATTGGTACTATGAATTCAAAAGAATCCAAAAAGAGCATATCTGCTAGCAGAAAAAGAGAGATTAAAAAGCTTCTGAAAGAACTTGGGATGAAAATATATTCAGAGATGGATAAAGGAATTTTTCCAGAGATAAATCTTCCAAGTAGGTCTGTGAAAAATATAGTTTACGATGACAAGATAAAGCAATACGTTCTTGGTAAAGCATTTGTCAGAAGATCAACACATAACATAAAGCATATTCGCTCTTTTACACAATTGATTTGGTTAGCTTTTTTTGTAAATAAGTTAATCGAACAAGGAAAGACGAGTACTCTTAGAGATGTTTTCTATTCAGCTCAAGCTTACGATATGGAGTTTGTAGATCAGGCAGAATCCGATGAGATAATAACAGATTTAGAAGCATTACTATCAAAAGCAAGAGAAGATTTTAACGTTTATCCTGAAGAGAGATCAGCAATTTTTGGCGATCTTACCATAGAGTATACTGTACCAGGGTATGAAGGGAAAAGATTGAACCTTGCTTCTCATCCAGATGGTTATTTAATTGGACCAAGCTTGAGTACTGCAGATTTTATAGATACATCTGCTGAAATGGTCTTGGCTGTTGAAAAAGGAGGATTATTCACTAGGTTTGTTGAAGAAAATGTACACAATAGGTATAAAGCTTTGATAATAGATACAGCAGGTCAACCACCAAGATCTACAAGATACATGCTTAGAAGGTTGAATAAAGAATTAGGATTACCAATCTACATTTTAACAGATGGAGATGTTTATGGTGAGCATATAGCAATGGTAATCATATCGGGATCAGCAGGTGCTGCTCACTTAAGAGAATTGACTGTACCATCTGGTAAATGGATTGGAGTATGGGGAAGTGATATAAAAAAGTACAAGCTTCCTAGCGATCCTCTTACAGAAATAGATATAAAACGTATTTATGAGCTTAAGAAAGATCCAAGATATAAAGGAGGAATATGGCAAAGAGAACTCGATGTTTTCTTAAAGATAAAGAAGAAGAGCGAGCTAGAAGCCTTTGCCAAATATGGTTTAACAGCCATAACTGATAAGTATTTGCCAGAGAAGTTAGAAATTGCTAAAAGTTTATAGATGATAAATTTATTTAATGGAAAGATAGAACAAGAAGCTGGTTTGAGTGGTTCAAAAACTACTGAAAGAATAGATATGTTTATTCGTCTTATAGGCTTAATATTCTTGATTTTAGGTTTATCTATAGCATACTTTACAGCAACAACTCCTTTAATCCCTCAAATATCAACTATATACTACTTTATCTCAATCTTATTCATCATCTCTGGTTTAGTTGCTCTTATTTCGAAACTAGATTAAGTGAGTTTAACAATAAAATTAAAAAGTAAACTAATATTGCTTTATGATCATGAGTAGTAAGATAAGAGTAGCACTAATAGGTATAGGTAATTGTGCATGCAGTTTAATTCAAGGAATAATTTACTATAGCGAAAATGAATTTAAGAATGGTCTTTGGCATAGATTGATAGGAGATTATAAGGTTAGTGATATAGAAATAGTTGAAGCTTTTGATATAGATGCTAATAAGATAGGATTGGATCTTTCTGAAGCAATATTTTCAAAGCCTAACGTAGCAAAAAAGTACTTAGATGTTAATCCATTAAATGTGAAGGTTAGAAAAGGTTTCTTATATGATGAGCTTTCACATCATCTAAAAAATTCTTTCAAAATTGATAATAGTGAACCTTGTGATATGGTTGATGTATTGAAAGATAGCAAAGTGGATGTTTTAGTGAATTTAATATCATCAGGTTTGGATAAAACATCAAAATTCTATGCTGAAGTTGCTATCGAAGCAGGATGTTGCTTTATCAATGCAACCCCATCTTTAATAGCTTCTGATTTAAGCATAGCAAAAAAATTTGAAGAAAAGAATTTGGTTGTAGCTGGTGACGACCTTATGAGCCAGTTTGGAGGGACTGCTTTTCATAAGGGCATCCTTGATTTCATGCATAGTAGAGGAATAAGAGTCATAAAAAGTTATCAATTAGATGTTGGTGGAGGAGTTGAGACTTATAACACTTTAAATGAAGATGTAAAATTCATGAAAAGGAATATGAAGACAAAAGCCATATCTATTGAGTTGCCTTATGAATTTGAGACTGTAGCAGGGACTACTGATTACGTTGATTATATGCAAAATGATAGGACTAGTTATTACTGGATACAAGGAGAAGGATTTTTAGGTTCATCTGTAGGAATAGATATATATTTGCGTACATCAGACGGTCCTAATGCAGGAAACATACTGCTCGATGTGATAAGAGCTGTAAAAGTAGCAAAAGATGAAGGTAATTTTGGTGCACCTATGGATATTTGTGGATATGGTTTCAAACATCCTCCAAAGAACATAAAGCTAAAAGATGCCTATCAGAACTTTATTTCAAGATATATAAAGTAAATAAAGTAAACCTTTATTGTAATGAAGTTTTTGAGCGATAGTATTATAAGTTAGGAAGATCATTGAGAAGATATGGTAAGTCAAAGTTGGACAGAAATCATTAGGGAGAGAAAAAAGTCTCTAGAAGCGATGGCTCCGAAAGATCGCCTTGGTTATGTAGAAGGATGCATTCAATCACTTTTAGCAATAAATCAAAGTATTAACGGTTGGATGCAATGGCTATCAAATCCTATGAAGATGAGTAAATTTGATGAAGAAGAGCTTAAGACCTTTTTTGAGAAGTTAAGACAATTTGCTGTAGATTTTCTTGATTTTGATCAAAAAGTTACTGAAAAAGACGAGAGAGGAAGAGAAAGACCTAGATTAGAACATTTTAAATAAAAAGAATAGTTGAAGTAATTTGATGTGAACCATAAAGCATGGCTTTAGCACTTACATATTCTTCTAAAAATAATTTTCCCAATATTATTAGTTACTTAATGAGCTTGTTTTAGGGATTCTCCTTAATAATGTAATAGCTTTAAATACGGATTTAGATATATTCAATAGGAAGTTTTGAAGTGGTTAAAGTAAAAACTAGCATATACATTGATAAGGAATAAAATAAAAGATTAATTGCTTATGAGGAAATGCTAGCCAATCCAAGGCTTTCCTACTCTACTATCATCATTTTTACCATTTATTAATTTAGGTATTATCAAATCGTTCCAAGGTCTTCTAATCCCACCAGGATTACTATAATCATATTAACAAAGTAAATGAGTAATGCTGGTTCATATCCTATAACTTTGAATCCATGCCAATAATAGTTTGGTATACGAACTATTTGTAAATTCTTACTATTAGATCGATCTCGTCAAGTTATTTGTCTTCTCACCTGAAAGGTTGATGATTTTAGTTCATAACGTTAAATATCTGATAAAATTAGTGGTGTAAGTTCTTTTGTTGTTTTTAATATCCATATCCCTCTTTTCTTTGCCTCTTCTATTGCCTCTTCTGTTATCCACATTGTATATAATATTTTGATCATTTTTGGTCTTACAAGCTCTGGATGCTTGTCCATTAGTTCTTTAGCTTTCTCATCCATTTCTACAACTACTCTTATGCCTGCTCGTGTAGTTACCTCACCAATAATACATATTTCGTTTGTTTCTCCATATACGTTTATTTCTAAGTCTGGAAGGGTTAATCTTCTTAATGTTATTTTAACACCTATTCTCTCAAGCTTACCACTTATTACTTCAAATGCTTCCTCCTCAAGTGTCAGGCTAGTTCTCTCAATATAGTGCTCTATGCTCGATAACCTCTTCTCAATCAATTCGAATCCATGTATCATATCTTCTCTAAGCTTCATTAACTCCTCATCATGTCTAGCAAAACCCTTGTTCATATCTTCTCTAAGCTTCATTAACTCCTCTCCATATTTAGCTAATATTGCTCCATGCATATCGAGCTTCTTTAGTATCTCTTCTAGTCCTAGCAGACCTGCTACTGCATACCTAAACTCTTCATCAGTCCTTAAGAGCTCAAGAAATTCTTTACGAATATTACTCAAATTTATCTATTATATACAATTAAGCTCTTACTTATGTATCTTATGGATAGCCTACATCTTTGCCTTTTAGTTTTCTTATATCCACTAATCCCAAAACTATTAAATTATCATTTTTTCCTAATGTAGTAAAAAATTAGGCTATCGTGTATGAGCTTCCATTTTTCATACTTAAATTTGACGAAAAACTTCCTTAAATTTATCTTAATCAACCATAACTACTTTCCTAGGAAGCTTTAACCCATACTTTTCTTCCACTCTATTCAAGGTATCTTCAAAGTTCAATTTTACATAACCATAAAAATTTACAGGATTAGGATCATCATCTTCACTATAGAAACCTTTATCACCATGAAATAATAGTCTGTAGAAACATAAATAAAAAAAGAATTCTTTTTTGCAGCTTTAGCTATATTTACTGTTCCTTCAAAGTTAACCTTCATAGCAAGATCTCTATCAACTTCACATTTATCTACACCAGTTAAAGCTGCTGCATGCATTATAAAATTGAGTTTAATAAATTCCTATTCTGCCAAATATATTTCAGTTACTCCAAAAGGTTATCTAGCGTTATCAACTAATAAATGAGTGATTAATTCGATGAAGATTAAACTTATCTCCCCTACCTTTGGTGGTACCTCAGGTGTCGGTAGGCATGTTAAAATTCTTTCAGAGAAGCTGATAGAGAAAGGATGCAAGGTTTCGGTTGTGTCCATAAATAACACGCCATATATTCCTATTAAGAACCTTAAGAACTTGAGTTGGGCTTTATTTGCATGTTCAAAGAGAGAGAAGGCAGATATAATTCATGCACATAACTTGCCAAGCATGATTCCATCAAAGACTATGAAAGGTAAAAAAGTGCTAACCATCCATGGTTACTATTCATCCCAAATCAAGCTTTTACATGGCAGAGCGTTAGGAGAAATTATGAGTTTCTATGAAAAGATAGCTTTGCACTGGGCAGATCGCATCACATGTATAAGTAAAGATACTACAGATATTTATCGTAAGATGGGTTTTAATGTGGATTACATTCCGAATGCTGTTGACATATTAAAGATCGAGGAGATATGTAAAGATGTAGAGAAAAAGTCAGGAAGAGTGGCATATGTAGGGCGGAAGACAAAAGAAAAGGGATATAATGTCTTAATGAAGGCTTTTAAGCTTTCTCCAGGCTATGAACTTATAACAGTTTATGGCAGGCCTTGGATCGAGGCTATAAAGCTTATAGCTTCATCAGAATTGTTGGTCGTGCCTAGTCTAATAGAAGGTTTGCCAACAGTAATTTTGGAAGCTTTTGCCGCTGGCACTACTGTTATAGCATCAAGAATAGGAGGGGTTACTGAGCTGATTGATGATGGAGTGAATGGTTTCTTGTTTGAGGCTGGCGATTATGTTGAACTTTCAAAATTAATAAAGCAAGTATTGCAAAATGATAAACTTCGTAAATCTATAACAGATAAAGCAAAGGAAAATGTGAAAAGACAGTATGATTGGAAGCATACTATTGAGAAATACTTGAGAATATATGAAGAGTGTTTGGGCAAAAACTAATTACCTTCTTAAGCAAAATGTAAAAGAATGAGTCGATAGTTTTGTTCAGAGTACTTTACTTGGCTGTAAATTGGGATGACAATAAGGAGAAAGAGGCAGTAGGTGGAGGCGTTGTAAGATTTTTTAGAGTAGTTGAAGAATTAGTAAAGAGAGGAGTTGAGGTTCATCTAGTAATTGGCGATAAACAAAGAGTTCCCTTAAGATACACAGCACTTCATATTATCCGATTGTGGAAACACAGTCCTAAGCGTTTTTGGTACTATCTTTGTGCCATCAGAATAGTTTTGAAAACCCTCCGTCTTGATCGAAAGTACAAATATAATGCTCTAATCATTCCTGGCACTCATAGACTTAATTGCATCGCTTCATACATACTTAAACTCATATCAAAGAAGCCATTGGTAATGACTTACCATCACCTAACTCCAGACGAACTCGCAGTAAAGAGGCCTCACAAAATAAGCCCCTTTAGATGGTTTGATCTGATCATGTTTAAGAAATCGTTACATAAAGCGATCTTGGTGATCACTGTATCCACATTCTCTTACCAGCAACTTCTTAGTTTGGGAATAAACGGGAACAAGATTAGAATCTGTGGAGTAGGATCAATTGGCATGATTTGCAAAAATATCTTGGACAAAAGAAGATTTATGATGCATGTTTCGTAGGACGGATGGCAGAAGAAAAAGGCATCTTCGATCTACCAATTATATGGTCGAAAGTTACCGAGAAATTTCCAGATTCTAAGCTTGTTTTTATCGGCATGACAACTTCGCTAGCAAATGCTTGGTTTACCAAGATTAAATCAGCAGGAATCGAAAGGAATATAGTATACATGGGTAGCGTCGATTCGAAAACAGTTTACGAAACTATGAGTAAAAGCAAAATCTTCATTTTCCCGAGCCATGTAGAAGGTTGGGGCATAGCTGTGGCCGAAGCTATGAGTCTAGGTCTTCCTATAGTAGCTTGGGATATACCAACAATAAGGGAGATCTTCGGTGGCTCTATTGGTGTAAGGTTGGTGCCTATGTTTAACTATCAACAATTTGCTACTGAAGTCCAAGAGCTCATAAAAAATGATGAGATAAGGCAAAAGCTGGGTGGAGTTAATAGAGAATATGCCAAAAAATTTACATGGAGTCAAGTCATAGATAAGGAACTCAGAGCGTTAAAAGAAGTGGCAAAATAAAAAATACTTTTAGATTAGGGTTATTGTAGTTGTCTAACAATCTTCACAAAATATCCTAACTAATTTTACGTTTGGCGAACTCTTTTAACGCAACAAAATAAACATGCTTAGCATTACACTCGCTAAAAGAAGACAACGGAATTATCAATTACGACTATCTAATCAACGATTCCAATGAGACTTTCAATTAGTTCTCATAAACGCTTCTAACGAAAACTTCAAGTTTTCGTTAGTATTGTAGCTGAATTCCTTGGTTTGAAGGTCTCAAAAATCAAACACCTAGAATTTCTAACCATGCTCCGAAAGCTCTCAACATTAATCTCCAAACTTCTATTATGCTTAACTTAATTCGAACTTTGAACGGGATGTCTCTATTAAGCATATTATGTTTATAGATGAAGTATAAAGCAAAAGGAAAAATAGCCATAGGAAAAATAATACACAAAGATGCAAGCTTTAATCTTAATGGGAATACTGTTATAGGATATCCTATACGTTTGCAACGAACTCTAGATCGACCATACCTTATGTTCATCTTTTTGAACCTATTTGGTGTTTCTAAATGCTTTGAAAAGTTGTTGATATACGCTAACTTATAATTCGATGACAACAACCTGTAGCTTATAGTCCAGTCCTCTAGAGCCAGTCTCATATCGTGATCAAAACCTCCAACTTTCTCCAAAGCCCTGCGCCTAAACATGGTTACAGCGGTGTGAAGGGATTCTGGTTCATATCTTGGGTAAAAAGGTGCATTCTTATGAAGGGTTATAGAAAGATTGCGCATCATCCATAAGCTCACAATATCCTTACCATGACATACAGGCTCAAGCTTTCCCGCCAAAGCACCTAAAGCCTTATCCTTCTCCATGATATTCATGGCAATTTGAATGAAATCCTCTTTAAGCACAACATCAGAATCAACGAATAATACATAATCGCTAGAAGCAGCTCTCCATCCGATATCTCTTGCATAGCCCAAACCTTTTCCTTCATCGCTTAGTATTAAATTAACCTTGAATTTTCTTGCAATACCCAGAGTATTATCGGTGGAGCCACCATCAACAATTATAACTTCTTTAGGCTTAAATTCGCTTTTGATTATGGCGTCTAAGCAATCGTTTAGTGTTCTAGCAGAGTTCTTAGTTAAGACTACAACGGAAACTGATGGGTATGCCTTCAATCTAAGCGACTCTATATTGGTCGATACTTATCTTTTTATTTAAAGTAAAATATGCGACTAGTATAGGGGCACATGTTTTGAATTAATGATAACTATTTTAACTTTAAGGTTATAAAGCAATAAAGAATTTTAGCGTTGATGGAATATTCAAGAATTCTGGTAACTGGTGGAGCAGGCTTTATTGGGAGCCATTTGGTAGATAAACTACTTCAGGAAGGCTTTGAGGTAATTGTTTTAGATAATTTGTCTACAGGCAGAATTACTAACATAAAGCATCACTTAAAAAATAAAAATTTCCAACTGATAAAAGGTGATATTAGAGAAGAAAATGTTGTAAGAAGAGCATTAAAAGGAGTAGAAGCTGTTATTCATGAAGCTGCGATTAGTAGCGTAGAGGAATCCATAAAGAATCCCATAAAGACAAATGATGTTAACGTAAATGGTACCTTAAATTTATTGAATTTAAGTGTAAAAGAAGGAGTGAAGCGCTTTATATTTGCATCATCAGCATCCGTCTATGGAGATTTAAATCCTCCTTTAAATGAAGACTTTCAACCTAAGCCAATGTCTCCTTACGCAGTATCTAAGCTTTCTGGAGAATATTATTGCAAAGTTTTTCATAAGATTTATGGATTGGAAACTATATGTTTAAGATACTTCAATGTTTATGGACCGAGGCAGAAAAACAACCAATACAGCAGTGTAATAGTAAATTTCATCGATAATATTAAGAAGAATAAACCGCCAGTTATATTTGGCGATGGTTTACAAACAAGAGATTTCATTTACATTAGTGATGTTGTAGAAGCAAGTATAATAGCCTTAAAAAGTAAAGAAGGTATTGGAGAAGTCTTTAACATAGCAACAGGAAAGCCTACTACTATTAATGAGTTGGCTCAAATTATTATTGAAATTAAAGGAAAAAGAAAAATTGAACCTATTCATACTGAACCTAGGAAGGGAGATATAAAACATAGTTATGCAAATACAGAAAAAGCAGAAGAAATTTTAAAATTTAAGGCAAAAGTATCATTGAGAGAAGGATTAGAAAGTCTAGATTAGTACCAACTTAATATGAATAAGAAAAATTAATCTGATTTGAATGTTTTATTAACTTGTAAAATTAATAAGAAAAGTCGATCAATTTGAAAGGTGAGCTTTCCCCTCAAAAGAGATAGAAAAAGATATTCGAGAAGAAGTTAGCAAAAGCATGTGTTTACCTTATGAGGAACTTGCAAAAAATTGATCGAGAAGTAATAGAATTTGAAAAAAGGAATGTGTTTGTAGGTGCAGGATTTATCTTTATAAAGGCAAACAGTATCCTTATCCGCTAAAAGAAATGATTAAAGAGACCATTTAAGAGACATATGTAAATTTCAGCATGCTTTAGTAAACACTAAGTAATTAAACTAGCATATATGGATTTTATTCTTTTAGCTTTCATTGAATGAAAATAAAGGCTAAGAGTTTTTTATAAGATTATTTAATATACTTACAGATTGAATTATTTCCATCAAAGATTTGTGGGTTAAGATGACTATAAGAGTTTACAATTCATACACAAGGAAAAAAGAAGATTTCAAGCCTATTAGTGATAAAAAGGTAAGGATGTTTGTATGTGGACCAACTGTTTACGATTTTTCACATTTAGGACATGCTAGAACATATATTGCTTATGATATAATAGCAAGATGGCTTCGTTACAAAGGTTTTGAAGTATTCTACTTAATGAATATAACCGATATAGATGATAAAATCATCAAAAGAGCGAGAGAGAAAAAAGAAGACCCAATAAAGTTAGCAAGAAGGTTTGAGGAATCTTTCTTCCAAGATATGGCATCTTTAGGAATAAATACCATCAATGTTTATGCTCGTGCATCAGAGCATATACCAGAAATTATAGATCAAATCAAAAGGCTAATAGAGAAAGGTTTTGCATATATTACTAAAACAGGTGTTTATTTTGATGTTTCTAAATTCGAGGATTATGGAAAATTATCTCATCAAAACCCTGAAGAATTGAGAAGGCATAGAATAGAGCCTGATCCAAACAAAAGAAATGAACAAGATTTTTCTCTTTGGAAAATGAGAAAAGAAGGAGAGCCTTATTGGAATTCGCCTTGGGGAGAAGGTAGGCCAGGATGGCATATAGAAGATACTGCTATTGCTGAAAAGTATCTAGGTCAGCAGTATGATATTCATGGTGGTGGGGTTGATCTAATATTTCCACATCATGAAGCAGAGATAGCCCAGATGGAATCCGTATCAGGAAAAAAACCTATGGTTAGATATTGGCTTCATACAGGCTTTTTGAAAGTAAAGGGAAAGAAGATGGCAAAATCTCTTGGAAACTATATTACTATCCAAGATGCATTAAAAAAGTATGATGTTGAAACTCTAAGATTATTCTTTTTATCGACTCATTATCGTAGCCCCATAGATTTCTATGAAGAAAAAATAGAGCAAGCTAAAAGAGCTTTAAATTCACTCTACAAGACAATCGATAGTATTAAAGAATCAGATAAGAGAATAGATAATTTAACAGAAGATGAGAAGGCTTTAGAAGGAATTATGGAAGAAAGCAGAAGAAGATTTGAAGACGCTATGGATGATGATTTTAATACACCTTTAGCATTATCTTATTTATTTAATTTAGCTAGAGAAGTGAACAAATTACTCAATAAACAAAAGGATTTAAACAAAAGATTAGCAGATAATCTCATAGCTACATTTAAAGAGTTAGGAGGAATATTTGGCTTACTCCAAAAAGAAGAAATAAAAGAGGAACTTCCAGAAGATTTAAGAGCACTAATAGAGGAAAGAAGAATATTAAAAGAGAAGAAGGATTGGAAGGCTGCTAATGGAATAAGAAAAAGGTTAGAAGATCTTGGAATAATTCTTGAAGATACTCCACAAGGAGTTAAATGGAAAAGAAAGATATCATAAAATATTTCATGATAACCTTTTTCTTAAACTTCTCCTAGCCAAAATTATACCTATTAGTGAATATAACTGCAAGTAATAAAAAAGACTTAGTGAGTTTCTATTATAGAAGAAATCCCTAAATAAAAGTTTATGCATAATAACTACATCATAAAAATTAGAAAAATTCGTTAAAAAGTAAAGAAAAAATATACTTGTATTCATATAATAATGTGTTTGGCATGATTGAAATTAGATGGCATGGACGTGGTGGACAAGGTGCAGTAACTGCTGCAGAACTATTAGCCAAAGCTGCTATCAAACAAGGATTATATGCTCAAGCCTTCGCTATGTTTGGACCTGAGAGGCGTGGCTCTCCAGTAGTAGCTTTTAATAGAATAGATAAAGAACCTATAGAAGTTAGATCTCAAATTTACGAACCAGATATAGTCATCATATTAGATCCATTACTCATAAAAATTGTAGATGTAACTGCTGGCTTAAAGCCTAAAGGTACTTTGATAATTAATTCAAAATCTTCTCCAAAAGAGCTAAGTAAATCATTTCCTAATTTTAGAATAGCTACAGTTGATGCTACATCCATAGCCTTACAAAGATTAAATGCACCTATAACTAATACTGTTATGTTAGGTGCTCTTGTGAAGGCAAAAAAGATAGTAGAACTTAGTAATATGGAGAAAGTTGTACTTGATAGGTTTGATCAAATAAATGTTGAAGCAGTAAGAGAAGCTTTTGATAAGACAATAGTATTGGAGGTATAAAGATGAAAAAATTACCTAAGTGGAATGAAATGGAGGAAGGTTTTATAACTAGGATTTTATCTGAATCTATTAACAAGACAGGTACTTGGCGTACTTTCAAGCCAATTATAGATCACTCAAGATGCACTAAATGTGGTTGGTGTATAGTTTACTGTCCTGAACCTTGTATACATTATGAATCTAAAAAAGACGGTAAAATACTAATAGATTATGATTTTTGCAAGGGATGTGGTATATGTGCTGAAGAATGCCCTGTTAAGTGCATAAATATGGTATTGGAGGAGTGAAGTTGCAAATAATCGAGCCTCTTATCATGTCAGGAAATCTTGCTATAGCTTACGCTGTAAAGCAACTCGATGTAGATGTAGTAGCTGCCTATCCTATTACTCCACAAACTACTATAATTGAAAAAATTTCAGAATATATTGCAAAAGGAGAGCTTAAAGCAAATTTCATGTTGGTTGAATCTGAGCATTCAGCTATGTCAGCATGTCTATCTGCTGCTGCTAGTGGAGCAAGAGTCTTCACATCTAGTTGCTCACAAGGATTACTTTTAATGCATGAAATACTCTTCATAACCTCTGCTTTAAGACTCCCAGTAGTAATGGTTATAGCTAATAGAGCAATCTCAGCACCGATAAACATATGGAACGATCATGGAGATATAATGCCTCAAAGAGATACAGGTTGGATTCAATTATTCGTAGAGTCCGCTCAAGAAGCTTACGATAAGATCATTCAAGCATATAGGATAGCTGAAGACAATAGAGTGAGGCTTCCTGTTATGATAAACATTGATGGTATAGTTTTAAGTCATACTTATGAGCCTGTATATCCAATTAGTGATTCAGATGTTGCTTCATTCTCACCTTGGAATTTACACTCTCCACGATTAGATCCAGATAATCCTATAACTATAGGTGCTTTCTGCTATCCTGATTACTATTTTGAGACTAGATACCAATCTTTAAAAGCATTGAACGATTCTCTTCCTATAATATCTAAGGTGGATAAAGAGTTTGGTGAGCTATCAGGAAGAAGTTATGGTATATTATCTCCATTCAAGTGTGATGATGCGGATATAATTTTAATTTCTATGGGTTCCATATCTACAACAGTTAGAGCAACTGTAAAGAAACTTAGAGAAAAGGGTGAAAAAGTGGGAATGGTAAGTCTTAAACTCTTTAGACCTTTTCCTTTTAAAGAATTAATCAAATCCATAAAGAATGCAAAAGCAATAGGTATAATTGATAGAGCCCTTTCGCCAGGAGCTATAGCAGGACCAGTGTTTACTGAGGTAACCTCTACTCTGTATTTATCAAAAATAGATATACCAAGTATAGACTTTTTCGTAGGATTAGGAGGTAGAGATGTAAAAATGGAGGATATTGAAAGTATTTTTAATGTGTTAAAAAAAGTGGTAAAAACTGGTTTAATTAAGAAACATTTATACTACATTGGCTTGAGGGAATAAAATGCCATTCAAGAGTATAAATGATATTATTGTTAAACAAGATTTCTTTAGCCCTGGACATGGTCTTTGTGCTGGTTGTGGTGCAGCCCAAATAGCAAGAATAGTGATGAAAGTAATTGGTAAAGATAGCATTATAATAAATGCAACAGGTTGCCTTGAAGTATCAACAACTACTTATCCATGGACAGCATGGAAAACTCCTTACATACATGTAGCTTTTGAAAATGCAGCTGCCGTTGCATCAGGAATAAGGTCAGCTTACGATGCTCTAATCATGAAAAAGAAATTGAATAAGAATGTAAATGTTGTAGTTCTAGCTGGTGATGGTGGTACTGCTGATATAGGATTACAAGCCTTAAGTGGTGCGTTTGAAAGAGGAGATCGTATCACTTACATTTGCTATGATAATGAAGCGTATATGAATACTGGTATTCAAAGGAGTGGTGCAACGCCTTATGGTGCATGGACTACGACTAGCCCTTCAGGGCAAAGGACTTTTAAGAAGGACCTTATGGGAATAGTGATTGCTCATAAAGTTAAATATGCAGCTACAGCTTCAATAGCATACTTACTAGATGCTGCCAATAAAGTTGAGAAAGCAATATCTATGAATGGTCCATCTTTCATACATTGGCTCCAACCCTGTACTATAGGATGGAGATTTGATCCAAAATTAACAGTTAAGCTAAGTAGATTAGCAGTTAAGACAGGTTTATGGCCTCTTTATGAGTATTATGATGGAGTTATTAAGCTTACAGTACAAGTACCTAAAAGACTTCCAGTTTTTGAATATCTTAAGCTTCAGGGAAGGTTTAGACACATTATTAATAACAAAGATGAGTTAGTAAAAATTCAATCTTATGCTGATGAACTCGCTGCTAAGTTTGGATTAGGGCCTGTAAGCGAGTAGATTTACATTATAAATTCAGATTCGTTATTTATTGGAAGACTTATATGCAAGGTTTGTTAATGATATTTAATTACGCTTAAGGAATTAATGTAATTAAAGGAGGTGATAGTTTGCATAGCTCTATTATGAAGTACTATGTAAGACTTAAATTTGATGTAGAAGGTGTAGTGGAAAAAGCAGATTTAATAGGAGCCATATTCGGACAGACAGAAGGTCTATTTGGTCCTGAAATGAATCTTAACGAACTTCAAAAAACTTGGAAGGTTGGAAGAATCGAGGTCTCTTTGGAATCTAAAGGAGATAGAACTTATGGAGAAGTTTTAATCCCCATGTCTACTGATATTTCTACTGCTGCTTTAATAGCTGCTGCTGTAGAGAGTGTAGACAAAGTAGGTCCTTGTTCTGCACGCTTCACGCTCATAGGAATTGAGGATGTGAGAGAATCTAAGAGAAGAATGATAGCTGAAAGAGCAAAGAGCATCATAAAAGAATGGGCTTCAAAATCTATAAGTGAAAGTGAAAAATTACTAAAGGATTTAATGGAAGTTGCTAGACGTGCAAAACTTATTAGCTATGGAAAAGAGGAATTACCTGCTGGACCAGGAGTTTACACTTCAGATACAATAATAGTTGTTGAAGGAAGAGCTGATGTAATAAACTTGCTAAGAGCTGGAATAGATAATGTAATTGCACTTGAGGGTGTAAAGATTCCTGAGACAGTAATAAAACTATCAAAAGATAAGAAAATCATAGCCTTCTTAGATGGGGATAGAGGTGGAGACTTAATATTAAAAGAGCTTTCTCAAGTAATGAAAGTTGATAAAGTCTTAAGAGCGCCTCAAGGAAGGGAAGTTGAAGATTTAACACCTTTAGAAATTCTTGAGATACTAGGAAAGGAAGCACAAATACAGCCAGTAGAAAATACTTATTTAGATAAATTGTCAGAGAAAGTCAAAGAAGCTTTTCCTAGTATAAATGGTACACTAGAAGCTATAATATTTAATGAAAATTTTGATCAAATTGCAAGAGTTCCAGTTAATGAGCTTGTTCAACGCTTAGAGAGTACTGAAGGTGCTAAATATTTAATTTTTGATGGTATAATAACCCAGCGCTTAGTAGACTTAGCTTCAAAAATAGGATTGATTGCAATAGTTGGGCATAGAATGGGAGATATAATAAAAAAGCCAACTAATATATTGTTAAAGACTTTTGATGAATTTAAACTAGAATGAAAAATTAAATGATCATCCATAAGTTCATAAAAAATAAAGGAATAGTACATCTAACACTAGAAGATGCTGACGATCTTTGGTGTTTAAAGCGAATAATAGAACCTGGTGATTTAGTTTCTGGCGAAACAACAAGGGTTATAAAACATGAAGGATTTTATTCTAGACCTGATAAAGGAGAGAGAGTAAAAGTTAGAGTTACAATTAGTGTTGAGAGTGCAAAGTTCGATAGTAGTCTTGAAAGATTAAGAATATCAGGTAAGATTTTAGAAATATCAAATGATATAACAGCAAAAGGATCTTTTCATTCTATTATAGCTACACCTAATTATACCCTATATCTTAAGAAAGATCATTGGAAGGATTTAGATCAACGCATATTGAGTGAGAGTGTAAAAAAATCAGAACGCTTTATTATCGTTGCTATGGATATGAGAGAGGCTGGTATTGGAGCAATTAAAGGTACTCATCTACAAATCATCTCAACAATAGAATCTGGTCTAATGGGAAAACATTATGATTTAAAAGAAAAGCCATTAACTCTTTACTATGATCAAGTAGCACAAATAATTATATCAGCATATGAACCATCAACAAGAATATTCTTATCAGGACCAGGTCATATAAAAAACTCCTTTGCTAATTTCTTATTAAAAATAAAAAGCGATTTAAAAGATAATTTGAGAATAATAGATGGAATAGACGTTACAGGTGAAGATGGAATTTATATGATTCTTCGCTCTCCTCAATTCAAAAAACAGATGGAAGAGAGTAAATTAGTTCAAGTATCTAATCTATTAGAGCAAGCTATAAAGAGAGTAAGCGATGGTGACGAAAAAGTAGCATTTACATTCAATGAAGTAAAAGAAGCCAGTAAATTAGGAGCAATAGATTCAGTTTTAATATCCAACAAGATTTTTAATTATGTAAGTGA
>JAVZMU010000003.1:0-37773 GCA_038883135.1 Nitrososphaerales archaeon | reverse complement strand
TGCACCACCTCTTTGAGCCAAGCCATGCAATTCAGATGCCTTAGCATCAAATCCTTCCTTTAAGGCAGACCAAGTTATTATATTCGTAAGAGTAAGAACTCCTTGCCCTCCTATACCTGTTATTATTATGTTGAATTCCATTATTTCACCGCCTTTATCGCTCTTTTTGGGCATATGCGAACACAAACAGCACAACCTGTGCAAAGGTCTTTGTCTATGAAGAACTTACCATCCTCTATGAATATTGCTGGACAACCAAACTGATACAAACATATGCCACAACCATCACAAAGGCTTTGATCTATTCCAAACTTTGGTATTACAATTCCTTCTCTCTTCTTTCTTCTAATAGCCAGCAATTGGCACTCTCTCTTTGCAACTATCACAGAAACCTTTTCTTTTTGTAAATATTCTTTGACTGCATCTTCCATCTCCTTTATATTGAAAGGATCTACTACCTTTACATTCTCAACGCCACAAGCCCTTACTATATCCTCTATGTTTATGACTTTGCTCTTCTCTCCCATACCAGTTATGCCAACTCCAGGATGTGGCTGATGACCTGTCATAGCAGTGGATCTATTATCAAGAATTATTATCAAAGGATTCGATCCGTTGTAAACAGTGTTTATCAAGCCTGGAATTCCAGCATGAAAGAAGGTCGAATCTCCGATAAACGCAATAGCCTTCTGATTACTGACTTTTTTGATACCATGAATAACTCCTTCACTAGCGCCCATAGAGAATACGAAATCCTGAGTTTCAAAAGGTGGATAAACCCCTAATATATAGCAACCTATGTCTCCACCGAATACAGCATCTTCTCCCACCACTGATTTTGTTGCAAAGAATGAAGCCCTATGAGGGCAGCCTGGACACATTACAGGAAGTCTTTTTACTACACTTAACTTTTTGTACTCTTCTTTCTGAGCAATAGGATTGAATTGTGATTTTACTCCAGTTATTTTGCTAATAGCAAGCAATATATGCCATTCCTTAAGTTCACCAGACCTTGGGAGATAACCATTCTTCTTTCCATAAAACTTCAATTCTGGGTTAACATCCTTTGCTAGAGCACTTACGCTTTCTTCAAGAATTGGTTCGATTTCTTCAACGATAAGAATTGATTTAAGATCTTTTATGAAGTTCCTTATCTTATCATTTGGTATAGGATAGGTCATTCCCAATTTTAAAACTGGTAAATCTAACTTCAGATCTTGTAGAGCGTCCATAACGTAGTTAAACGCAACACCAGAAGTTACTATGCCTAAATCATTTCTTAAGCCTTCATTCAAAGAGAAATTTATGTCAATTTTTTCAGATATTCTCCTTAATTCGTCCAACTTTTTGTGCAGCTCTTCATGAGTCTCTATTATATACGGGGGAAAGTTCCTAAACCTTATCGAATCTTTATTAAACTTGCCTCGTTTTTTTCCTTCAACTATTTTGCCAAGTTTAACAACCCCCCTTCCATGACTCACTCTTGTTGTAGTCCTCAAGAGTAAAGGGATACTGAATTTCTCAGATAAATCAAAGGCTATCTTTGTGAAATCTTTACATTCTTGTGGATCTGAAGGTTCTAGCATTGGTATATGTGCTAATCGAGCGTAGTAACGACTATCTTGCTCTGATTGAGCGCTACTCCAGCAGTTTGGATCATCAGCGACTACTATGACCATGCCAGCTTTAACCCCTATATACGCTAGAGGAAAGGCACTATCAGAAGATACGTTCAATCCGTACTGCTTAAAGGAGACCATTGATCTAACTCCACAAAGGGCAGCTCCAACAGCAGCTTCCAAGGCAACTTTCTCATTAATGCTATATTCAAAATACAAGTTAGCATCTTTAGCGATTTCTGAAAAAGTATCTCCAATTTCTGATGCAGGAGTTCCAGGATAAGTAGAAGAAAAGCCAACGCCAGCTTCTAAAGCTCCTCTAACTATAGCTTCATTACCAAGAAGAATCACTTTCTTACCATACTTGTTGAGAAGTATACTCTTCAAATACCATCATTATAAGTTACATTAAACTTGCTTTTATATCTTCGAAGTTATGGTGAGCAGGAAATCAAAGAATATATTTAACTTATTATTCTAATCATATGCCGTGCCGGGGTAGCTCAGCCTGGTTAGAGCGCCAGGCTAGCTTGGGCGTGACTCATAATCTGGAGATCATATGAACAGAAGTCGTGGGTTCAAAACCCATCCCCGGCACAATTTATTTATCAATATTCTTCAATAACTTGCAGAAGAGTGTATATTCAATAAGATTTTACCTCCTTAAGACCAAAAAGCCAGACATTGCTTGTAAGCCTGAACAGATATAAAAGAGGTAGCTTATATCAAATAATCCTACAATTATAGCAACTAAAAGAGAAGTTAAAGCTATAATGAGGTCAGTAGCAGAATCCAATAATCCAAAGTTAAGACCAAGATTTTCAGGTCTACTTAAATCAACAGTAAGAGCAAGTAAAGCTGGTCTCTCAAAGGCAAAAGCAGTACCATTAAGAAACTCAAGTATGGAAAGATGTATTACATTTGAAGCTAAAGTGTAACCAAATGTGGCTATTGCTCCTAAAAATGCACCTAATAGAAAGACTTTCTGCCTTCCATATATATCTGAAAGTTTCCCTGTAATTATTTTTAAAAATGCTGATGATAAATAGAATATTGCGTAAAGTAATCCTACATCTGATAAACTACCTGCTAAGCGATTTGTTACGAATATTGGATATATAGGTCCTATAAGCCCAATAGAGGCAGAGTTTAGAATTCCAATTAGTATAACGAGAGCTAACGCTCTCGACAAATCTATCACCTCATATTACGAAATTTTAATCTTTTTTAAATAGTCTTTAATGGAAATAAAATCCAATATATTTTTTAACGTAAGAAATATATAAGTCCTCTGTCTAACTTCCAAGTTGTAAGTTTTTTCTTATTATTGGTAATATTGTCTCATTTCTTAAATTTAAAGAGATTCTTATACTACTTAAGAATAAAGTATCAAATTTACCTTTGAAATTTGTATTCAAAGTTATTGTTTGATTTGGATGTAATTTTCTTATCTGAGCAAAACCAAACACATCATCATTAACTCCTAATCCTACAAACATACCTATTAAACTGTTTTGATTGAAGATAGTAAATCTATCAAATATTTCTACTGAATCACCAAAGTTTGATCTAAATACAATTATTTTATTATTATTAGTTTTCTTTGCAAAATATATTTTTGATGATAATTTATGAGAAAATTCTTCTAATTCGATTTTAGATGGATTAAACTCATAAAAATCTTTCATAAAGCTCAGTTTCATTTTATTTAAGCTAACGTTTAAATCCTTTCCATCTTTTAAAAATCGGTAGTATTGACTCAACCTTCTTTCAATCCTCTCATGAGAACTCTTGACAACCCCCTCAGGTCTATCTGCAACAATAACCATAGAATTATTATCGAAATCCTTTAGCCTTCTGAATAATTCCTTATCAGTATCTTTAAAGCAAATGATTATGTCAGGTTTAAATTCTTTAATCATATCGACCTTGTAACTCATGCCTTCCTCAACAATATAACCATCAGTATTTATTATGCATAAATCGTACTCTTTTTCTTCTATACGAGAAATAATTTTCTTCATTCTTTCTATTACTAAATCTCTAACATATCTAGGGGAAGTAAAGCCTAGAAAGCTTAATATGTCTGCTTCTAGATCTCTGAGGTCATAAATTTTATTTTTTATAAGTATCGCTCCAATGCAGCCTGGTGGCGCTAAATCGCCTTGACCTATATCTCCATCAATTATTATAGTCTTTAAGCCTCTCATTAAAGCTTTATTGGCTAGATAGGATGTTAAGGTAGATTTTCCTGAGTCTGTCTCTCCTATTATTATTATTCTTTTTCTACCTATCTGAAAATTCTTAAGGACTTTTTCTTCTAAATCTTTCCATATTCTCACACCAACTTTATTATAGCTAACCCAACTTTCTCCTTTTTCGCCTAAAGTTACTTGTACCAAAGAATTATCTTCATTAACTTCAAAAGGTAGAACTTTGTTCTTTCTTACAATTATTTTTTCTCCGATGCTCATATTAACTCCTAGAGCAGATAAGCCTTTACTCTCAGCCTTAACAGATGCTGGTCCCTTAACAAGTAAAACTTCACTTTTATTTAATTTATATGATCTAATCTCCAAAGTACCTTTTTCCTTGCCTGAGGGCAATAATCATAGCAGATCTTTGATCTCTTACAATCTTCCTCCTAGACTTTATTTTCGAAAGAGAAGAAGTTCCTCTTTCATCCACTAATTCAATAATCACATCCTTAAGGCGTTTTGAAAGTTCGTTTGCTATCCTTTCCGCTATATCTAGTTCACCATTTCCAATTCTTACTATCTTCTTTTTTACGTGACTACAATTAACTAATTTTACAATTTTTTCTATTATCTCATCTACAGAGTTTAAAACTTCTCCCATCAATTCTCTTTGCTTATAATAGACTGCTATACCTATCCTCTTTCCAGGATCGATACCTATTATTATTGATTCGTCGCTATTACTATAAAGATAATCTATTATCTTCTCTTTAGCAAGGTAAGGATCTTTACTCAATTCTTCTAAAGATAAAATCTTCTCATGATTTATCAGATTCCTTTCTTTTTCAGTAGTTATAACTAGCTTTACACGAGGGCTAAAGCTCTGTCCTATCATTACATTATCGAATTCTAGCCCCATTTCTTTTAAAATACTTGTGATTTTATAATAAGCTCTACCATCAATAGTTGTTACAGCTATCTCATTAGGCAACAATACCCACCATAAAGTGTTCTTCCTATTAAAATCTTGATGCTTAAGTAAGATAAATATGTTACACCTTAATAAACCATGATTTTAAGTAAAGGTATTTATTTATCACTATATTTTACAATAAATCGTGATCTTTTGGTAGAGATAGAATTAAGAGAATTCAAGAAGATGAAACTCGATGGGGCTACTATAATAGATGGTTTTCCAAGCATTGGATTAGTAAATACAATTGCTGCTAACTATTTAGTAGCAGCACTCAACTTGGATCAAATAGCAGCAATAGATTCTGATCGCTTCCCAGCTGTATCTATGATTTATGCTAATAAACCAAAATTCCCAGCAAGAATCTATGCGAGTGAAGAATTAAAGACAGTTGTATTCTTATCTGAGTTTAGAATTCTTCCATTTCTTTATAGACCGTTAGCAAAAACTTTGCTTAACTGGGCTAAAGAACAAAAATGCTCCTTAATAATATCGCCTGTAGGCTATCCTGTAGAGCTCCTTCCTATGGAAAAAGAGCTTGATGTAATGGGTGTTGGAAGCACAGATAAAGCTAGGCAGAAACTTATTTCAAATCATATAAAGCAATTGAATATTGGGATAATACCTGGTATATCCGGTCTTCTTCTTAATGAAGGAAGATGGGCTAACTTTGATGTAATTAGTTTAGTAATACCAATACAACCAGATATGCCCGAAGTGAAGGTTGCTGTAAAAGTTGTAGAGATAATAGATAAGTTAATTCCAGAAATTAGAGTTGACATCTCTCCTCTTCAACAAGAGGCTGAGAGGATAGCAGAAAGATTAAAGGTTCTTCGTAAACAAGCTAAACCTGTGGAATCTCAACCTCCATGGGGAGTGTATGAGTAAAAATTAGATTAATATCAAAAATCCGAAGTAAAGGTATAAAGCCACTCAAATACTCGAATAGAATGGAAGAAAGTTATCTAAGTGAATGGATTCCAACTAGTATACTAGTTGGAATCATAGCTGGATTCGATGCAATAATCTGAACTACAAATCTTCTTTTATGGTTTGGGGTTATGCATACCATCTTCACCTACTGGTGAAGTGTTTAACCACGTAATACCTTATAGGTCGACCTTATCTTTTACCTTTGATAACTACATTAGGCGGATTAATAAGTGGAACAATAGCATACAATCTTGCTCTAGAAGCAGAAGGAGATAATGTAGACATAATAGTGAGTGCCTTTCGCAATGAACGAGGAGAGGTTAGAATTAGAGCATCTATAATTAAGTTGATTGCATCTGCAATAACCATAGGCTCAGGAGGTAGCGCTAGTAGAGAAGGATCTGCCGCTCAAATATCGGCTGGTTTTGAATCTGTTTGGACAAATTACTGCATCTTATGAAAGTTACTTATGCTTAAATCTATCCTAAACGAAATATTATCATATTATAATAAACTTTCCTGAATTGAGTTTTTATAAAGATACGTTGGAACAATGGAATAATGTAAGTTTTTTGGAAAAGAGTTAATTTATTGCTAAAAAGAGAATGTGATGATGGTATTCTCAAGCCGAGAAAATTTCATAGAATTGATAAAAAAGTTGCCTCTAGGCGGAACTATGTCCATAAAACCTTATGACTGTCTATTTATATTAGAGAGATCAACATTAAATGTGATTTTGAGTGAGGATAGCTTCATTAAAACTTTATTCATTAGCAATATAGTGAATTCTTCTTTAAAAGAAGGTTCAGTAATTTATATTGATCTTGATACTATCTTTTCAGCATTTTTGAATTTAATTATTGAAGAAACTAAATATTTGGATAATTTACTTATCTTAAGACCTAATAGTGAAGATATTGAAAATATTATGGCTTATGCTTGCTCTCTTTTTTCACCTTACATAAAGCTCATAGTTCTAGATTCAATAACAACTCTATATTACCTTCTTAATAGTAGGGTACCATCAGATGTCAATAGAAAAATAGGAGTTTATCTGAGCTTATTACAAAGTCTAGCTAATAAACTCAACATACCTGTTATAATTACAAGCATGATGAGAGCGAAGAAAGCTAAACAAGCAGAGTCCTGGCTTACGTCTCCAACAGGCGGTAGAACCTTACTACGATCAAAAATAGTTTTAAAATTAAATAAAATACTTGAGCATATAGAGATAAACGTGATAAAGCATAGGAACAATGCGCTTATCGGTAAAACTCTCAAAATCCCTATAAGATTGAGTTGGAGTGAGGATTAATATTGGTTAAGAATACAAAGATTGAATATATTCCTATCCGTGTTAAAGTGAAGAAAGGAAGATTCGATCTATTCAGAACAATTTTAGACGAAGTGGAAAGTAATGGTGAGAGATTAGAAGATGGAGACATATTGGTAATATCGAGCAAGTTCGTAGCTATGTCAGAAGGTAGAGTAGCGAGATTATCAGATGTAATTTCGAGCCCTGAAGCTGAAGATTTAGCATTAAAGATACATACGCCGAGCAACCTTGCTGAGTTAATATTAAGAGAAGCCGATTTAGTCTTTGCTAGCTTGCCTGGTTTTGCTCTGACGATAAAGGATGGTGTCTTCACTCCTAACGCTGGGATAGATAGATCTAATGTGCAAAAAGGTTGGGCAATACTTTATCCAAGAGATCCCTTTAAAAAAGCTGAAAAGTTAAGAAGAAGAATACTATTAGAGACTGGTAAGAAAGTCGGGATAATAATAACGGATAGTAGATTATTACCATTAAGGTCTGGTACTACTGGAATCGCTATAGGTGTGGCTGGCTTCGATCCAGTTAAAGATGAAAGAGGAAGAAAAGATCTTTTTAACAATGTACTAAGAGTTACTCTACGTGCTTTAGCCGATGATATAAGTGCAGGAGCTCAATTAATAATGGGAGAGGCTAATGAAGGAACACCAATAGTCATAGTTAGAAATACTGGCATAAAACTACACGATAAACCTATAGATTGTGAATACATGGTTGTTAATCATCATGAGTGCATCTATGTAAGAGGATTAGCACATAAAAAATCTATCTGCTCTTCAATACAGAAATAAACAAAATTATGTTTAAGGTTAAATGAATATAACCGAATTATTTTTATTCAAGCTTTTTTTCTTTTGAAATGAGTTGCCTTTCGAAATAGTTTGTGATAATTGCGGTACTTCTTTGTATTCTGGGATGGATTTAAAATACGCAAGTAACATTTTGAAGCTTTACAATGGTAAGTGCAAGAAATGTGGCGAGCTCTTATCTTTTCGAGATTTTACATTGGAGATAGAACCTTTAGAAAAATAAAAATACTAAACAAATAATTAGGATTCACCCATAGATTGAAACATTAGTAATTAGTAAGTGGTTCTATGAGTTATACTTTACTAATAGCTGAAAAGCCGGATGCTATGAGAAAGATAGCAGAATCTTTAGCAGAAGATGGAACTTTAAAGAAGTTCTCAACTAATGAAGGCGTGGATTACTATGAATTTATAAGGAATGGAAAGAAGCACTTAATTGTTGCAGCAGTAGGACATCTTTTTAACTTAAGCCCTACTGGGAAAGGTAAATGGGTCTATCCTATATTTGATGCTGAATGGAGACCCAGCTTTGAAGTTAGGAAACAATCAATCTTCTCTAAAAGATACTTCGAGGCTATAAAGGATGTAGCAAAAGATGCATCAGATTTCATTATATGCTGTGATTACGATACGGAAGGAAGCGTCATAGGTTTTAACGTTTTAAAGTTTTTATGTAATGCTAAAGATGCAAAGAGAATGAAGTTTAGCACATTAACAAAGGAAGAACTTATCAATTCTTACGAAAATATGTCTAATCATTTAGACTTTGGTCAGATAGAAGCAGGTCTAACTAGACATTGGTTGGATTGGCTTTGGGGTTTGAACTTAACCCGTGCATTGACTTTAGCAATGAAAAATCAGACAGAAAAAGGCTTTAAGATTCTCTCAACAGGTAGAGTTCAAGGTCCAACATTAGCTTTACTTCTTGAGAGAGAGTTAGAAATAAGAAGATTCATTCCAAAACCCTATTGGCAGTTGGAGTTACATTGTAAAGTCGATGGTAATGAGATAGTAGCTATGCATGAGAAAAGTCAATTTTGGAATAAAGATGAAGCTGATAAAACGTTAAGAGATTGTAAAGGCAAGGATGCTATAGTCAAAGACATAGTAAAGAGACAGTATAGACAAATGCCTCCTTATCCTTTTAACACAACAGATTTACAGTCTGAGTCTTACTCTCAATTCAAGTTCTCTCCTTCTCAGACCCTAGATATTGCTGAAAGCCTTTATCAAATAGGAGCTATATCTTATCCAAGAACTTCTAGCCAAAAACTTCCTGTAGATATAGGCTACGAAAAGATATTAAAAGCTTTATCATCTTTAGAGAATTATGCTGATCTATGTCATGATCTTCTACAGAAGAGTAAACTAATTCCTTATGAAGGGCCTAAAGAAGATCCTGCTCATCCTGCCATATATCCTACTTCCGAGGTTCCTAATCTAAAAAAGTTAACTAATCAACAGAAAAAAATCTATGATTTAGTTGTAAGAAGGTTCATGGCTACTTTTGCTAATCCTGCTGTGAGAGAGAGCATAAACTTAACTTTAACTATTGATAAGAATGTTTTCATAGCAGTAGGAAGGAGAAATGTCTCATTAGGTTGGATAAAATTTTACTCTCCTTACACAACTTTTGAAGAGCAAATTTTGCCAGAGGTTAGAATAAACCAAAGATTAGAGAATTTAGGAATAAATATGCTTGAAAAATGGACAGAACCTCCAGATAGATATAGCCAAGGATCAATCATAAAAGAGATGGAGAAAAGAAATCTTGGTACCAAAGCAACAAGGGCTGAAATACTTCAAACTCTTTATGAGAGAAATTACATAATGGGAAAGAGTATAAAGGTCACAAAACTTGGTGAGACTGTTACTAATGTACTAAGAGATTTTTGTCCTAAAATAATAAGCGAAGAGTTAACAAGAAATTTTGAGGAAGAAATGGAGTTTGTAATGCAAGGAAAGAAAAAGAAGGATGAAATCATAGAGGAGGCTACAGATTTCTTAATGGAAGTTCTTAATGAAATAAAAAGAAATGAGAGAAAGATGGGAGAGGCGTTACTAAAAGGTTTAATGGAATCTAGAGAAGAAGAGAGAAGAATTGGTGTTTGTCCGAAATGCAAAAGTGAATTAAGAATCATAAAATCTAGAAAGAGTGGGAAAGTATTTGTGGGATGTAAATCATATCCTAATTGTGGAAATTCCTATCCATTACCACAAAATACAAAGATAACCCCTTTGGGTAGGGTATGTGAGAAATGTTTAACTCCAATTATTCAAATCAATAGGAGGGGAAAGAGACCTTTTTCCATGTGTCTTGATCCTAATTGCTCAACAAAGGCAAATTCATCGTATAAGAATGCATTTAAAAACCAGACTGATGATAATGCTTAAAACCAAGAATCTTATAAAACAGTATGCAGTTTAGTGCTTGAAGTGAAAGTAATGGGAATAAAAAAGATGTTTTTAGGCTTTTGCAATATAGTTTTAGAAAGAGTTCAGCAACTGATAGGTAAAAAAAGGCTTGTTAAATTATATAACATATTTAGCATAAGAGGAATAGTAGAAATGGCTTACTTGCTTGCTTTATTAGTTTTATTCGCTGGTATAATAAATGCTTTGTTAGAAATGGAAACTGTAGGCAATTATGGATTATCGATTATTCGTTCTTTTAGAATTCAAAGCTTTATGGATACTTTCTTAAACTTTTTGTTGATTTCTATTGGTACTTTAGGAGTATACCTTATGTATATTGGTGGAAGAAAGACTGGTACAAGAACACCAAGTCTTTACGTTTTATCTGGTCTAATTATAATCATATTAAGTGTGTTCATATTACTATTCATAATAGGTTATAAAGGTGGATAAATTCTCAATTAGCATTTAATTGTAAAATATATAAAAATGACAAAAATTTATACTCCCAATAAAAATGAAGGTATTTACTAAAGAAGAATTGAAGGAATATAATGGGAAAAACGGAAAGCCTATCTACATAGCATATAAAGGTAAAGTTTATGATGTTACTGAAAGTCCTCTTTGGGAAGGAGGAGAACATCAATTTCAACACTTTGCGGGAAAGGATCTAACTATTGAGATTGAAGGCGCCCCTCACGGTGTGGAAGTCTTAGAAAGGTTTCCTATAGTTGGAGAATTGAAGGATAAGTAATAGCTATAAAATTTTAAGATATTAATTACTTTCAAGTAGAGTTTTCCTTTACTCCAGTTATCTTCTGCCATAATTTGTGATGAGCATAGGCTTTTTCTCTGAATTCTTGAGCAATTTCTGGATACCCTTCTTCCATGAAAGCATTGCTTTCTTCCATCTCGTAAGCTATTAGAAAGGATAGAGCATCAGCTATAGCATTTTTTTCTTCTTCAGTCAGCTTTTGTAACCTTATTTCTGGCATCTTAATTTTACTCATTTCCTCTCGAATCTTTCTCAACTTTTCCCTTTTTACTCTCATGATTCATACCTCCAGTTAACGATAATTACATTAACCATTTCTTTAATCCATTGATCTAATATATTTAACAATAAAATCTCTTTTTTCAATAGCCTTTTTTACACTCTCCTCAACTTTAATCTTCAACTCTTCAAGCTTATGAGGAGCGTCTTCTCCTACCACCTTTTTAATCCTTGTATAAGCAGATTCTCTGAACTTTAAGTTCAAATCCTTTTCTCCTTCAGAAGTCATCAAAGTTACCTTAGGCATACCTTTCTCAACGAAACCAATCTTTTTTATTTTCACTCCAGATTTTCTAACCTCCTCAATTATCTCCTTAGCATAATTTTCTTGAACAAAAATCATTAAAGCGTCTAAAGAAACTCCAAGGTAGTCTATATTCTTACTCTCTAGCAACTCTAAAACTTTAGGATTGATTAAGCTTTTAATCTCGTTTTCATAAAAATAGAGGGCTATATTCGATAGCCTTGAAATCTCAGTTGCGTCTCCTCTTATACCACCATTTGTGACATCTGTCATTGCACAAATTTTTCTTATTAAACCTGAATCTAATAATGCTTTACATGCCTTTACGAACTGAATATTTAAAGTTTCTAAGACCACATCATGTCTTCCTGAGTATATGGCTGATGTGCAAATCGTCCCTCCACCAGCACCTTCTGTCATAAGTATAATGTTATCAGATTTCACTTTATGCCTTGCAGCAAGCATAGAAGCATCTTCAGCGATACCAAAAGCACCTACACAACCACTCATCCTATCACCTATGACCATATCTCCACCAATCCTCAAAGTGCTTCCTGTCAATATTGGAATCCTGGTTAGCATTGATATAGTGCTGACTCCTGCTTCAAAGTCGAATAGTTTGCCAACATCCCCGTCATCAGCAAGGTGAAGATCTACGAGCATACCAATAGGTCTAGCTCCTTTAACGTAAATATCTCTTAAAGTAGCTCTAGATGCATGAAAGCCAGCTAGAAAGGGAAAATCGCTAAGCCTAGAGTGCATACCATCTACAGCGGTAACTAAAACTCTTCCATTTACTTCTATAGCTCCTGCATCATCATGATAAAGTGGGTATAGTAACGCTCTACTATCAGAAGGCTTACCTGCTATTTCAGCCAATTTTTTATGAACAAAAAAGTCTCCCTCTCCTCTCGAACCAACACCCATTAATCCCATACCAACTCCTGATTTAGGATAATTCAGTATTAATTTCAAAGTGTTTGATTCTGGAATTTTTTCAGAATCTTTAACCTCTTCGATGATAGCATTAGCTAAGATTTCAGCAGATTTTCTGCTTAAATTATCCTTATAGGTTAATATCTCATCTATCAACTTATTCCTTATTTCTTCTACGCTCTTTCCCTTTGTTATTAGCTTTTTAGTTAAACCTTCAAGATCGGACAAAAAGATCAAGATTGAATAAGTTTACCTTAATTTATGTATTATGTGTGATTAACAATAGTATTTATTTAATTTCCCTTAAAAAAGGGACTTCCCATTAGTAGCTAACAATTAATGTTTATAAGGCCAAGAATATTATTAAGATAAAGTACTTATGCTTTTTTGCTATTAAAAGTAGTTAGCTTTAGCTTGAACGGGTTCAGTAAGCTTTGCTAATGCTTCTTAACTAATCGTATATTAATTTGAATTTTTATGCTTACCTCATTTTATCCTACATAAAATTTAACTACTAGTTTTATTTGAGCCTCGATGAATTTATATGGGAAAGAGTGTTGCATTGATTCGTGGAGATGGTACAGGTCCAGAACTAGTAAATGCCATGATAAAAGTACTAGAGGCAAGTAAGGCTGACGTAGAGCTCATTCCATGCGATGCAGGGTTGGAATGGTGGGAGAAGCATGGAGGCGATTCATTCATACCTCCTGAAACTTGGAAGATACTTGAAAAAACTGATGCTTGTTTTAAAGGTCCCACAACAACTATACCAAAGCCAGGGACTCCAAAGAGTGTTGCGGTAAGTATAAGGCAAAAGTTCGATCTTTTCGCAAATGTTAGACCCATAAGGACATTCCCTAATATGGTTGGTCCTCTTGGTGCTGTAGATTTTATATGTGTTCGTGAAGCAACGGAAGGTTTCTACACAGGTATAGAATTCCGCTTTGATGATATAGCCATAGCCATAAGGAAGATCAGCAAGAAGGCATCTGAGCGTGTAGCGAAATATGCTTTTAATTTGGCTAGAGAAAAAGGTTGGAAGAATCTAATAGTAATAACCAAAGCTAACATACTGAAAGAAACTTGTGGATTATTCAGAGAAGTTGTAGAAGAAGTTGCAAAACAGTACCCTGAGATTACTGTAGAGGACTATTTTATAGATAATTTTGCTCAACAACTCATAAAGAACCCTCAAAGGTTTAATCAAAAAATAATCTTGAGCACAAACCTATTTATGGATATAATATCTGAGGAAGCCTCTGCTCTTGTAGGAAGTATAGGGTGTGTATACTCTGCAAACATAGGAGATAACTATGCTATGTTCGAGCCTGCTCATGGTAGTGCACCAAAGTATAAAGGCATGGATAAAGTGAATCCTACTGCTACGATTCTTGCTGGTGCATGGATGTTAGATTATATTGGTGAAAAGGAAGCTTCTAAAGCTATCTTTAAGGCTACTGAAGAAATAATATCTGAGGGAAAAATTTTAACCTATGATTTAGGTGGTAATGCAAAACTATCTGAGATGGCTGAAGCTATAGCTCAAAGGACCAAAGAAATCATTAATAAGATTAGATGATTTAAAAATTCTTAAGTAAAATATTTATGCAGAAAAGAAGTTTTTAACTCTATCTAAATCAATAAATTATCTCAAAATTTGTAAAATTACCTTCATATTTTTCCCATTTAACATCAACATTTATTACTTGAGCTCTAGGAGGACCTACTTTACACCATTCTAACATCTTCAAAACTTTGTCTCTATCTCCCTCAAAAATTGCCTCAACTCTTCCATCTTCAAGATTTCTGACCCACCCTTTCAAACCAAGCTTTAGAGCGATCTTTCTTGTATTAGACCTAAAGAAAACTCCTTGTACAAAGCCTGAAATATAAACGTGAATCCTAACTTTATCCATTCTTGATTTAAATCACTCCCATGGAAACTTTCCAAACTTTTTATAATATTCTATAAGACCGCCAACTTCAAGCATCCTCTCTAAGAAATCAGGATACCTGTTTATCCTCATAACCTTACCATTCGAAAGATTTTTGACTATTCCTTCCTTCAAATTCAATTCTATTAAATCGCCTTCATTAGTTTCTTTTGAAATATCTTTACAAATGATTGCTGGGAGACCTATATTTATGGCGTTTCTGTAAAATATCCTTGCAAAGCTCTCTGCTATAACTGCAGAAATTCCACATGCTTTAATAGCTACAGGAGCTTGCTCTCTACTTGAGCCACAACCAAAATTTCTTCCTGCAACAATAAAATCACCTTTTTTGACCTTCCTAGAAAATTCAGGATCAATACCTTCCATACAATGCTCAGCTAACTCTTTTGGATCTATACTTCTTGCTTTATACTTGTAAGGTATTATAACATCTGTATCAATATTGTCAGAAAATTTCCAAGCTCTTCCTATCAAAAGTATCACCTTAAGTAATCCCTAGGATCAGTTATTGTTCCTTTGATAGCTGAAGCGATTACTGTTGCTGGAGATGCTAGATAGACTTTAGATTCAGTTGAACCCATACGTCCTTTAAAATTCCTATTACTACTTGATATACAAACTTCACCAGCTCCAAGTACACCACAATGAGTACCAACACATGCTCCACAAGTTGGAGATGTTATGGAGGCACCAGCTTCTATTAAGATACTTGCTATTCCATTTTTTAAAGCGAATTTATAAACTGATTTTGATGCTGGCGTAACTATAAGCCTTACACCTTCTTTAACTTTTCTGCCTTTAAGCATCCTTGCAGCTATCATAAGGTCCTCATATCTAGCGTTTGTACAGCTTCCAAGGAAAGCTTGGTCTATAGGTATTCCCTCAACCTCTCTAACGGGTTTAACATTATCGACACTATTAGGCAACGCTACATAAGGTTCCATTTGTCCTACATCTTCTTCCAAAACTTTATCGTATACAGCTTCTTTTCCTGCATGCACTTCAAGCATAGGTTCTCTTCCTAAAGCTATCAAATATTCTTTTGTAATATTGTCCACTTCGATTATTCCTGATTTAGCCCCAGCTTCAGTAGTCATGTTACAAAGGGTTGCTCTCGAATCTATTGAAAACTCTTTTACTACACTACCTGCAAACTCTATAGTTTTATAATTGGCTCCTTCACATGAAATTTTACCTATTATAAAGAGTATCAAATCTTTAGCGTATACACCTTTTGGCAAATTACCATTGAATATAATTTTTATAGATTCAGGAACCTTTAACCAAATCTTACCACTTGCCCATATGGCAGCCATCTCTGTACTCCCCATGCCTGTAGCGAAAACGCCTAAACATCCTTGAGTATTTGTGTGGGAATCTGCGCCTATTATCAGCATTCCTGGCACTACAAAGTTTTCAAGCATATACTGATGGCATATATTCCCCTCTTGTATATGGCATCCTTGAGTTCTTGCAAAATTTCTCATAATTGAATGGAAATTCGATATCTGCTCAGATGAAGAAGGATAGGTATGATCTATGTGCAAAATGACTTTGTTACTATCCCATATCTTTTTTATCCCTAATTCATTAAGAACTTTTATGGTTAAAGGAGCAGTTCCATCATGAGCCATTGCAAGATCGACTTTTGCTACTATCATATCATTAGCAATTGCCACTTTTCCTGGTGCATCAGACCTTTTTAAAGATAGAATCTTCTCACTAAAGGTTAATCCTTCATCTGCTAAGACTTTATCCTGAAAATCTTTATTGGCTATGTTTGCATACTGCATTATCAAAAACCCATATTCTAATTATTGATAAACTCTTCGGTTATTAAAGAGAATACGATAATCTTCATCTCAAAGGAATATTATTTTTCTTCTTATTCGTTAAGCCTAAATAATAAAGACCTATAATTAAATTTAGATTAACTAGCCCCTAAAGGAGGTTTCTTTTGCACGTATCTATAATTTCTTTGAGTTCCTTGTCTTGTAAGTATGTTTTCTCTTACTAACTCAGTTAATGAGTGGGATACAGCAGTCCTATCATAATGGTAACCTCGTCTTGCTAGTTCATCATGAACGTCACCTAAACTCCTAGCTTCAGAGAACCAACCTTCAGACCATAAGTTCTCTATCAATCCTCTACAAGTTAACGCTCCTCTTGGTTTTTCTGATATTTCTGTTTTAGCTTCAGATACAGAGCTTAAGCCTGAAAGAACGCTCTCTATAGTCTCCTTAATCTTACTCTCTTCACATTCTATCTCAACTTCCCAGTTCCCTTTCTTTAATCTTATCCTTACTATACTAGGTCTTGACAAACTCTCTCCCATCTTGTTTATTGTTGCACAAGTTGCGCAACATTTATTAATCGGACCTTTTTCTATATTGTTGAACAAGATGGGCAAGCAATTAAATCTTCCGATTGGTGAAAAAGTTCTCCCAGATACATCTTTTATAGCTGAAACAATTACCAAAAAGCTATTTCATAAAGTTACATCATGTATTTTGAAGCTTACGAGCAAAAAAGTAATTTTTAGCACAGATAACTCTAACATGAAGCCTATTGGAGGGTGGCCTACAAGTGAAGAAATAGAAATAAAAGAATTTTCAACAATATCTCAACCAACAGTTTTATCTGCTTTAGATTCTTCTTGTATTCATGTAGCAGACGTTGAAGATGGTTCTATTTATGCAGCTCGTGTTGCATCTGTCTTTTTTTACAATCAAAAGCCTCAAAATCAAGTAAGAATAGGACCGATAATATTTTATTTAAACGAGCAAAACTTAATGGATGAGGAATATTCAGACAAAAGACTATTTAGACTCGTTCTGCTAGATGATTCATTAGCTAAATCCATGATAAGGCTAAGGTTAGAGAGAGCCTTTGCTATGGAATTAGCTAAAAATCTTTCAAGAGGAATTATAATGATTGATGGCTCTTTAAGAAATTCTATATTTGATATAGAAGGTTCTAGTCTTTTAGATATTTTAAACTTAGCAAGAAAAAATGATAATAAAGTCGTAGGAATTTCAAAATCTTCAAGAAATAGAATCTTAAATAAGCTATCAGGAAGACTTCATTCAACAGGAAAAGCTCCTATTTACTCCGATATTCATCAATTGATAAGTCCTATACTTAAAGGAATTGAAGGGCGTATCCTACTTGTCAAATTTACTGATGATGGTTTAGTCTTTAGAGTTGACGTTAGTAAATTCGATAATGAATTCGATGACATTTTATCAAGGATAAGACATAATGACTGTTTCTTCAGAGGATACCCAGAATCACTGAGACTTGCTCATCATCTTTCAGTATTCACAAGCTCTGATGATATGTCTATAAAAAGCTACTTATTAAAGAATCTTGGTGTGATAGAGCTACCAGCAGAAGATCCTAGGAAGATAGCATTAGGTAGCCTTAAGGTAAAACCTTTAAAGAAGGTTGCATTTAAATGAGGGTTATTGAAAAATCTGGAAATGAAGTTCTTCTTTTAGCATTACCAAATGAGGAATTATCACGTGGGGAGTACGTTCTAATAGAGGATAATACACAAGAGATGAAAATGGTGGTTCAGGTTTACGATGAATCCTATCTCGATTGGCCCGAGCTTATGAACGATCTTGTAAGAGAAGAGATATTAAACAACTCTGCCCAAAGAATAGAGCACGATCCTTTAGAGATTAAAACCATATCTTACCTTATTAGGGATATGAAGTTGCTTAGATGCAAAATTAGAGGTATTGTTAATAAAGATAATTTAACATTAAATGCATCTTGGCTTCCATCAAGGGTAACGACTAAAGCTACTAAGTTATCAATTTCTGAACTCTTTTCTCTCGCAAAAAGAGAGGGTTATAGAACGATATCTATAGGAATTACTAATAATGGAGAGGCTTTTAATATAAATGCTGAAGCTCTAGATGGAAAGCTTAACATAATTACAGGCAAAAAAGGTACAGGAAAGTCACACTTAGCAAAATTGATTGTTAGTAAGCTAGTCGAGTATGGTGCGTATGTTATTATCTTTGATCTTAATGATGAATACAAAGGATTAGGATGGAATAAGGATGGAAAGCCCAATCCTATATGTAATAAAATTGTAAACTTCATACCAGGAGCTTCTTTACGCTTTACCCTTGATTACATAGGCTTGTCAGGCATGATAAACATGCTTCAACATACTCTGGAGATTCCTGGGGCTTCGCTGAGGGAGTTCATAAGAATTTGGGAATTATTAGAGTCTCAAGGTTTATTAAAAATGAGTAATCTTGGAGATGCGATTCAAAAGTGGAAATGTAACGAGTTGATCAAAGATGCTTTATTCTCAAGGTATCATTTAATGCTTTCCTCCCGTTTGTTTTCAGACAATAGTGAAGATTCAATAAAATTCGAAGATCTTTTTTCAAAGTTCAAGAAAGGAGGGATTTTCACAATATCTCTCAGCCGTCTTCAACCTCAAGTGAGAAAGATGTCTGTAGAGCTCATATTAAGCAAAATTGTAGATCTTCTTGAGAGAAAAAAAATTCCTCCTATATTCTTATTTGCAGAAGAAGCCCATCTTTATCTTAGAGATACCTACTGGGACGATATTGTGACAAGGATGAGACACTTTGGAGTTTTTACTACCTTCATAACAAATCAACCAGATGCCATAAAAGATTGTATTTACAGGCAGGCTGATAATCTCTTTATATTTAATTTCACTAATGATGTTGACCTCGAGACTATATCACGCGCTTCTACGACTGATCCCGATACAATAAAATCCATTGTAAAAACATTGCCACCAAGGACTTGCATGATACTAGGAAAAGTTGTAAACGATTTACCAGTAATAATTTCAGTAAAGCCTACAGATATGCTTACTTTAGGGGAGACGAGCTTTTTCTTTAAGGATTATACAGAAGATGATCTAAAGAAAGTTCATAACTGATCTTGACAAAAGTTTAATATTTAAATTAGCTGTTAACTAAAAGTTTAATGCTATCTGATACAAACGATATTCTAGCAAAGATAGCTGGAAATGTTGTAACGGACCCTAATCCTTGTAATGCCCTTAAGGTCTAGAGGAAGAGGCTTAACATAGAACAGATTCAACTTGCAAGGGAAATGGGAGTATCTCCTTCTGTATTAAGTGATTACGAGAGTAGCAGGCGTTCCTCACCAGGAGTAGGATTCATAAAAATACATTAAAGCATTAATAAAACTGGATAAGGATCATGAGCGAATCCTTGATAGGATTATTAAACCTGAGAATAAATCTGCAATAATCGCTATAAAAGAGTTCAAGGAGCCTGTTCCCGCAGAGTCTATAGTGGAGTTGGTAAAGGGACAGATTTTAGAAGGCAAAGATTATCTCAACATAAATATTTATGGCTACACAATACTAGATAGTATAAAAGCAATATATGCTCTATCAGGCTTTGAGTTTTACAGAATCTTTGATGCTACTACAGAAAGAGCTTTAATCTTTACGAAGGTAGGTCTAGGGAGATCGCCTCTTGTTGCAATTAAAGTGTCATAATTAAAGCCTAGAAGTAATTCTCCAAGGACCAAAAGTTGTAGATCCTTTAGCTATAGACTTAACTGAGAAAGAGAGGATAGTCCTATCATTCTTACCTGATGAGAATTCATTTGTAGAAGTATTAAGCAGATTATAATTTAACTGATAGCATCTAAATAAGTCTTATAGTTTTAACTTATATTTTGAAAAGCAATAAGTATAGGTATTGAACAGTCTTTTATATGCTTTATAAAAATGAATCATCATTAGTTCATAAAATGCTATCATAGATATTCGTTAGGATAAGCTCTACTTTATCATTATAACCTTATTGAAGGAGGATATGTTCTTTTATGTATAGATTCATTGTAACGTCTTTGAACTTCTTGAACAATCTTTAAGGGAATATTCAATTTGAGTGCTATCTCACTATCTCTCATCTTTAAGTCAAACATAGCGTAAAGGATTAAGTCTAAAATGTCATAATCTATTGGAATTTCATCAGTAGCCTTTTGTCCTTTCCAAAGTCTAGGTGAAGAAGGTTTGCTAATTATATTTTCTGGTAATCCTAAGTACTTACCTAACTGCCTAACTTGAGTCTTATAAAGATGGACTATAGGTAAAAAGTCAACTCCTCCATCTCCATACTTTGTAAAGTATCCTATTAAAGCCTCGCTTCTATCTCCTGTGCCAACCACTAGATAATCTAAGGAATTGGCGAAGAAGTAATTAATGATCATTCTTATCCTTGCTCTTAGATTGGCTAAAGCTATTCTATCCTTACTTTTTAAAGGAATAGAATCTAGAAATGCCTTTACTATAGCATCTATATGTATGGTATATATCTTTATGCCTAGCTTTGAAGCAAGGTTCTTAGCATCCTTTACATCAGATACTGGGGTAATTCCAGGATCGGGCATTAATAAACCTATAACCCTATCAGGCCCTAAAGCTCTTACACAAAGAGTAACTGTTACAGAACTATCTATACCTCCACTTAAGCCTACAACAACCCCTCTAGCATTAGCATCTTTTACTATCTTCCTTATGAACTCAATAATTTCATTTTCAGTCTTTTGGCAATCAATCTTTAAGTCTTCTTTAGATAAACTCGTTATTTCCTTCATAATTTAATATCCCCCTTATCACAGAATCATAATTATCTAGCAAAGGAGTGTATTAAAAAACATCTTGGTATTAACCCTTAAATGAGCCTTCTTTGGCGTTATTAGAATTAATGCTGTTAAGGAATTTATTGCTTTTATGTCTAATCTAATAGGATGTGAACATCATACTTTAGGATGATCATTAAAGTTTGCATAAAAACTCTTATCATCATTGTTAGAAACCAATAGTTATCCTTAGATATAGGGTATCTGACTTAAAAACTAAGCATGTAACCATCAAAGAGAAACAGGATAGAGAAATGTTTCAAAACATTAAAGCATAGGAAGAGGAAGTTCTACAATAATATCAACCAGAGGATGGAGACGTAGTGAAGAATAACTACATTTCTAGAGCTCTATTAATCAATAAGAGGAAAGCTACATAGTAAAGATTTATTGATTATCTCTCTTCTTAAATACGTTTTATAAGCTTAACATATATTTGACAATCTACCAAGTATTAAATCTCTTGTGAATGCTAGCTTTAGTTTCTTATACAAGATTCTTGCTAAAAGCTATCTGGAATATAATTAATTAAAAAACATAACAAAACAATCCTTTTTTAACACTTTTAACTTATTAGTTATTAATTATTAGCAGGTTTGGAACTATCAAGCATAGAAATAAAGCGTATAGTAAAAGAGTTAAACGAGACCATTATTGGTTATTATGTAAACAATATATATCAAATAGATGAGAATACTATCCTTCTTAAATTACATCACAGCGAAAAACCTGAAAAAAACTTGATAATCTCTGCAGGAAGAGGCTTATGGCTTACGAAATACTCTATAGAAAGAGAAGATTCTTTGGGAATAGCATCGTCTTTGAGAAGAATAATTAGAGCAAAGATATTAGGAATTCAGCAACCTAGTGGAGAAAGGATTGTAATTTTAAATTTAAGCTCTTCAAAGGGACTTTTTAAGCTTATAGGAGAGTTCTTTGGAGAAGGAAATATAATCCTAACTGATGGGAACGATCTTATCATATCAGCTTTAAGAAAGTTAAGAGTAAGGCATCGTGAGTTACTACCTGGTATAAAATACTCTCTCCCACCATCAAAGGGCTTTGATATAAGCTCTTTATTATTAGATCAATTATTATCATTAGCAAGCTCAAATCTGGAAGCTTCAAAATGGTTAGGTAGGAATCTCGCTTTATCAAAAAAGTATGTAGAAGAAATACTTATAAGAGCTGGGATAGACCCAAAAACCATAGGATTAAGTCTTACGGAAAAGGATGTTGAAAGAATATTTAATAAGATAAAGGAAGTAATTAACTTAGTCGAAGCAAAAGATGTTAAGCCAATGCTAATTCTTGAAGATGGACACCCTAAAGATGCTACACCTTTTGAATTCTTATCTTATAAAGGAAAAAATTTCAGAATTTGCTCATCCTACATTGAGGCTTTAGATGAGTTATTTACTGAAGAAATAAAGGCTAATAAACATGAGATGAGTCTTAAACCTTTGCGCCAAAAGATAGAGGAGATAGAATTTGCTTTAGCGGAACAAAGAAAGCAAAAAGAAAGCATATCAATTAAGGCTGATGCTCTTAGAAAAATTGCATTAAAGATTTCAAGTGAAGCTTTTTTACAAAATATTCAAAATATTGAGATGATTGTTAATAAGTTCTCAGAGCTAGGAATCGATGATGTGAAATTAATAGACGATAAGTTACTCATTTCAGTAAAAGGCTCAAAATTTGAAGTCGATAAGAAAAGCTCGATAATGACTTTTATATCCAAAATTTATGATGAAGCAAAAAGCTTAGAGAGAAAAGTAAGTGCTATAGAGTTAGCTGAGAAGTCTTTAATAGCAGAAAGAGATGGTTTAATAGAGAAGCTTAAGAAATGTGAAGAAACCATAAAATCTAAAGAAAAAGTGGTAAAAAGAGAAAAGAAATGGTTTGAGAGATACCGTTGGTTCATAACATCAGATGGATTACTTGCAATAGGTGGTAGAGATGCCACATCGAATACAGCAATTATAAGGAAGCATATGAATGATAACGATATAGTCTTTCATGCAGATATTCCAGGATCACCCTTTTTTATCTTAAAAAATGCTGATTTGAAAATGGAAAAAAGTATAAATGAGACAGCTCAAGCCGTTGCCAGCTATAGTAGAGCTTGGAAAGAAGGCTTTACCTCTATGGATGTTTACTGGGTTGAACCGAAACAAGTTAAAATGCAAGCACCAAGTGGCATGTATCTTCCAAAAGGTAGTTTCATAATAGAAGGAAAGAAAAATTACATTAAAGATTTAGAGGTTAAAATTGCTATAGGTGTGCATAAGATAGAGAATAGCATAGTAATTATGGGAGGACCGCCAACTGCTGTAAAGAAAAATTCTCTAGTATTTGCAGTAATAGAACCTGATAAAAGCACGATTGGAGAAACTGCTAAAAAGGTTAAAGCCAATTTTATTAGTATGATTGGTGAAAAGATAAAAACAATCAGAAACATAGCTCTTGATGATATAGCAAGAGCCCTTCCACCGAGTGGTGGAAAAATCGTTTTTACAGGTTTTGGCGAGCAAAGTATTTAATTGTAAGTTTAATTAATCAAGAGATGGGAAAAGATTTGAAAGTAGAGCCTTCAGTACGCACAAGAGTACGAGTAGGGCAAATAATGAATAGTCCTGTTATTACAGCACTTCCTAATGAAACAGCCAAGGACTTAGCTCTAAAAATGATTCAATATAAAGTTGGGAGCGTAGTCATTACTGAGAATGAAGAACCTATAGGTATAGTCACAGACGGAGATATGGCTCTAAAAATCATAGCAAAAGATCTTAAGCCGAGTGAAGTTCTAGCACAAGAAATAATGTCTTCACCTTTACATACCATCGATAGTGAGAAGGATATTAGAGAAGCAGCTAGAATTATGAGAAAATTAGGGATAAAGAAGCTCGGTGTGACTCGCAATAATAAGTTAGTTGGTATTATAACAATGTCAGATATAATATCTGTAACGCCTGAAGTTATGGATGTAATATCAGAAAAAGCCTTAATTATGGCTGGCGAGCCTAGAAAGAAGAAAGGTTACTTAGCAGGATACTGTGATTCTTGCAATCAATGGTCTGATTATTTACTGGAGTTAGACGGGAGATTCTTATGTGAGGACTGTCGTGAAGGAGAGCAATCTTCTGAAGAGCAGTCATAGCTAAATATTTCTATTAATAAGATTTGAAAATTCTATTTTCCATGGGATAATAAGTTCATAAGATTATTGATAAAACATGTTATATTAAAAAAGAGAAAAGATGGAAAAAATCATAAATATAGTAAACGCAAAGATCTGGCTAAAAAGAGAGATAGTAGAAGCAGGCATCTCTATATTAGGAGATAAAATCGCTAAGATAGGAAAGGAAAGTGCTTTATTGAAGGCTGAGAGAGTTTTTGATGCAGGAGGTAGGCTTGTTCTTCCAGGTTTTATAGATGTTCACACTCACCTTAGAGATTTTGAACTATCATATAAGGAGGATTTCTTATCTGGTACAGCAGCTGCTGTAGCAGGAGGCTTTACATTAGTCTTAGATATGCCAAACAATAAACCACCTACTACAACTCCTGATGTGATTAAAGCGAGAATAGAAAAAGCTCAAAAAAACATATATTGCGATGTAGGCTTCTACGCAACTCCAAAGAGCCCTAAGCATGTTAAAGAATTAGTAAGTTCAGGTTGTATAGCCATAAAGATATTTATGGCAAACTCTTTAGATGGAGAAAAATACTCAACAGAAAAGGAAATTTATGATTTAATCAAGGAAACTTCATCATTAGGCATTACTCTCTCTATTCATGCAGAAGATCCTAGAATGATAAAAAGATTTAGTAATGTCCCATCAGCTTATTTACATGCAAAAGCTCATCCTATAAAAGCTGAAGAAAATGCAATAAGTATAGCTGTTGAAGCTGCAAAGAAAGCACATGGTAAACTAAACATATGCCATATTTCTACTCTTGAAGGATTAATTAGGATAAAAAGGGCAAAGAGAGATGGTGTCAATGTGACTTGTGAGGCAACTCCACATCACTCAACTCTTACAAATAAAGTATTTGAAAAATTTGGTAAGATAGCTATAGTAGAACCGCCTTTACGCTCAAAAAGGCATACAGAAGCAATATTAAAAGGAATATCAGATGGAGATGTAGACATATTAGCTACAGACCATGCTCCCCATACTCTTGAAGAAAAAGAAAAAGCCTATCCTGGCTTTCCTAATCTTGAGATAGCTTTACCAATATTTTTTACATTAGTTAGAGACGGTTTGCTTCCATTGGATAGAGTTATTGATGCTTTTACTATAAAGCCAGCAGAGAGATTTTCTTTAATTCATGCTGGAGAGATAGATATAGGGAAGATAGCAAACCTCACAATAATTGATTTAAAGAGTGAAAGAAAAATCGATCAGAATAATTTCTTCTCAAAGGCTAAATTCTCCCCTTTCAATGGTATGGTTGCAAAAGCGGGAGTTTATGCAACATTCATAAGAGGAAAAGAAGTATTTTTGAATGGAGAAATAGTCTCCTTCGCAGGAGTGGGAAAGGTCATACATGGTAAAATTCATAGTTGACAGTATGCTTGGGAGCTTAGCAAGAAAACTAAGAATTTATGGATTCGATGTACTTTATAATGCTGAGATTTTGGATGAGAATATATTAACAATTGCTAAGGATGACGATAGGATTGTCTTAACTTCTGATAAAGATCTTCATAACAAAGCTATACTAAATGATTTAAAGTCCATACTTTTGTTAGAAGATAGCGATGAAAATAGAATCGTGACTGTATTTAAAATCATTGGATTAAAGCCTGAGCTCAACCCAATGAATTCAAGATGTCCTTTATGTAATGGAGATATAAAAGAGGTAGATAAAAACAAGGTGAGAAACGTTCCAGAGAGCGTATTAAAAAAGCATGACCATTTCTATTCCTGTGTGAGATGTGGCAAAACTTATTGGATAGGAAGTCATTGGTTAAAGTTAAAGAATTTTTCAGAAAAGGTTAGGCAAAGATTATAATAAGTTTAAATTTTAAAAATCATTAAGGTTTTATCTTATATTCAACTCCTTTATTAAATGCTTAAGATGGACGAAAATAAATCTTAGTGTGCTATTTACGTATAAAAGATCTTTAATCTAATAACCAATCAATCGGTATATCTTGATACCTACCATCAGGCAAAGTTCTTCTAATAGATATTGGTAAAGCCTTAGCCTCTAGTTCGGCTATAGCAAGAGAGATAGGATCTTTTATGTTAGGAGGTACTGGTATAAAAGGAGGTGCACCTAAAGCGAGCTGAAGGGCACGAGCACCTATGATTCTTGCTCTCTCAAACCTTGTGAGCCTAGGAGGACCTATAGTAACCTTTTTTACAATAGCTTTCTTCGTTTTCTTTTCACCTAAAGGAGTTTCGAATACAGCCGCTACCAAGGCTCCTTTAAACTAAATAAAACGCCAAATAAAGGTTTTGGAATTTTAATATTATCGATTCTAACTCAATAGAAATTTAAATGTATAATTGATTATATACTATTGGATCCATGAACTCAAAGACTTCAGTCTCTAAGCTGAGTATTATAATAGATGTTTATGGAAAAGGAAGGGCTAAAGGAGAAGTCTTCCGCCATCTCGCTCCAATTACTTTAAACTCTTTGTTAAGAAATATGCCTTTACATGGGAGAACCGTTAGGTTTAAAGACCAATTTATTTACATTATTTCAGGAATAGTTGCTGGCGTGGAGAAGGCAAAAAAGAGTTTTCAGAAGGGGGAAATAGGGTTTTTATCATTAAATGGAGCTTTATTCTTTTTCTTCGAGAATTGTGAAGTGTCCGTACCTATAAATCCATTGGGCAAAATCGTTTCTGGATTAGATGTGCTCATGAAGGCAGTATCAGGAGATGTTATAACTATTGATATTAAGTAAAAACTAAGAATTAGCTTTCTATATGAAGATATGACTTAACTCAAAAGGTAATAAAGAAGTTAAAGGAGAGTATCTACTTGAAAGATTCTCATTGAATCTCTAGAAGAATTACCTAAAATAGATAGAACCTATGATAATACTTCTACAGAGTCTACCTTACCGTCACCATTTAAATCAAATCCACGAACCACAATAGCCCATTCTTTCTCATCATGATAATTCTTCAAGACTTCTTTAGCGAAGTTAGTAATAGCTATTACTGCTGATTTTGTACCTATGTATCTTAGCCCTGCTAGAACTATCACGCTCTTCTTTTCATCATAAGGATTTGGTATTTTAGCGATGAGTCCATCATGATCATCATTAAAGGTTCTCCCTTGTGCATCTAATAATCCAGCCCAGTAATTTTGTTCATTAAATTTTATTGGTAAATACTTATTGAAATCAGCGGTGATAAGATTTGTTCCAGGACCGCCTAACAAGATAAGATTGTTTCTTTCTTCCTTCTCAGCCTTTATATCCACATCGAGCCTTATAATAAAATCGTTTGGCATCTTACTGAATTGTCCAAGGAAGAAAGCTAATTGAACAGCATAATGACCATCTCTTGCAGAGGCTTTATAAGGTCCGTGAGGTTCGGGTGAACCGACAATTATACGTCCATGAAAAGTACCTGAGGCTAAAAATTCTCTAAAGAAAGAAAGGATTTTCTCATCAGGAAAGGATGGATCTAAAACATTAAGTTTTCTCTCGCCAAAAGGTAGTTCAACTCCAAAAGCTGGATAAGTTATTTTATAGTACTTAGCCAACGCCCCTTTTATAAGTTCTTCTCTTTCAATAGATAATAATCCTATTTTATGTAGTTGCCTTATATGATAATAAACTTTTTGTTCATAAATCTTGAGAGACTTTGCTATGTCGGCAGGGTACATAGGTTTTTGAGCAAGAAGGTTTAGTATCTTCCAACTAAGGGGGTTTAGGGCAGGTTTCATTTTAGATGGTTCATCAAAGATAAGAATATTCTTTATTAAGAAGCTATCTTTCTCTCTGACTATAAGCTCCTTTCTCATAAGCAAACTTAGCCATGAACTATTATAAATGGCTTTTTAGTAGTTCTTCTCTTAAGTTAACCTTTTATGGATGCTAAAACAAAAATGAAAACTGCATTTTCAATACCTTCTTTAATGTCTGAAGCCCTTACTCTGATAAATGCTTAACTAAGGTTATGATAAATCTTTTCCGTTACAGTAGAAATCTCAGTTTCCATAAGAGCTGGTAATGGTATAGTAGCTAATCGTCTAACATCCATCTAGAATTATTGAATAATTATTGCTACTGTTATAAATGTTGATATTTTTAATTAATTATGGAGTGACAAAGAATAAGAATCAACCGTAAACTATTATACTTACAATCAATATCTTTCACTCAATCGTTCCTAAAAATTTATTGGTAACCTAGCTACCCTTCTCCCATTTAGATCGATGACAATTATAAATTGTCTTTTTAATGTTTTATGCAACAATTCTATTCTAAGGATAGAATCAAGATAATCTATTAAAAAAAAGATTATAATGGTAATATAACAAAGTGCTATGGAATTTTTAAGCCTGAATATTAAAACTCAATTGGTCATGTGCGGAATCTTAGGATGCATTAGCGATGAAGATGTAATCCCTATCTTATTGAATGGAGTAAAGAAGCTTGAATATAGAGGATACGATTCCTGGGGTTTGGCTGTTATTCAAGATAAGATCAGATTAATAAAGAACACAGGAAAGATAAGTGAAGATGAGATTAACCAATTAGAACTGAAAGGAATTGTTGGTATCGTTCATACACGATGGGCTACTCATGGTGGTGTTACAAAAGAAAATGCACACCCTCATACTTCATGTAGAAAAGAAATAGCTATAGTTCACAATGGGATAATAGAAAACTTTCAAGAGATTAAGAGATCTTTATTGGCTGAAGGTCACAAGTTTACAAGTCAAACAGATAGTGAGGTAATAGCACATCTTCTTGAGAGATATTATAATAAATTTAAGGACGTAAAGAAAGCTCTTTTAGCAACTGTCAAAAAGATAAAGGGAAACTTTGCTTTCCTTGCAATCTTCCAAGACGATCCTAATGTGATAATAGGAGCAAGAAAGGATTCTCCTCTCGTGATAGGTGTAGGGAAAAATAAAACCTTCTTAGCTAGTGATGTTCTATCCTTTATTGAGCATACAGACAAAGTGATTTTTTTAGATAACTTAGAGGCGGTAATAGCTAAAAAGGATTCATTAAAAATATTCGATTTTAAAGGAAGGGAAACTCAAAAAAGTATAACACAAGTAGCATGGGAAGCTTGTGATGCATCTAAGAAAGAGTTTACTCACTATACCCTTAAGGAGATTTATGAGCAATCAAGTACTTTAAAGAGTTCTCTCCACCAAGATCAAATAAAATTAAATGAATTCTGTAATTCTATTAAGGCAGCTAAGAAATTGTTCATTACCGCTTCTGGCACTAGCTTCCATGCAGGACTTTTAGCAAAATATCTATTCTCAAAAATCTCAAAAGTTTATTGCGAAACTATCCTAGCAAGCGAATTCAACGAGGTAATAGATTGGGTGGATAAAGATACAATAATTCTTGCCATTTCTCAGAGTGGTGAGACTGCAGACGTTCTAGATGCTGTTAGGAAAGCAAAAGAGAAGAGAGCAAAAATTCTTTCAATAGTTAATGTCATGGGCTCAACTCTTGATAGAGAGAGTGATCTTACGCTTTATCTAAATTGTGGTCCAGAGATAGGGGTTGCAGCAACTAAGAGCTTCACATCCCAACTTACATTAATCTATTTTCTTGCCTTCACTATGATTGATAATGTTTTTAGAATAAATAAACTAAAAAGGTTTAACGATCACATTGATTTCATCTTCAAACAGAAAGATAAAATTGTAGAAATAGCTGAAAAGTACAAGAATAGCAATGACTTCTACTTTATAGGTAGGTCTGTCCACTATCCAATAGCATTAGAGGGTGCTTTAAAACTCAAAGAATTATCTTACATTCATGCTGAGGGAATGGCGGCTGGAGAGTTAAAGCATGGAACTCTTGCCCTTATAGATAAAGATACTCCCGTTGTAGTACTTAACCCAAAGGATCAAACTTATCATGACACTCTTAGCAATGCATTAGAGATAAAGGCTAGGGGAGCGAAAATAATAGGGATATCAAATATAAATAATGAGGTTTATGACGATTTCATCCTTTTGCCTCAAATTGATGAATTATTCTATCCTATAATAGAAGTAATACCTTTGCAGATGCTTGCCTATTATTTAGCTATTAATAGAGGAGCTGACGTAGATAAACCTAGAAACCTTGCAAAATCTGTTACTGTAAAATAAACTCTATATTATTTAACTGCGTAGATAAGATCTCCCTCTTTGACTTTTTGAATTACCTTTAAGCCTATAAACTTTCCAGATTCAGCAGATTGAACGTTCTTATGTTCAATCTGTATGGATTCCACTATCTGCTCAAAATCAGTCTTTCTTCCTTTTATCTGAATCTTGTCTCCGACTTTTAGTGGTGCTTTTAGCTCTACTATAGCAACTCCTATCTTCGGATAGTAATGCGTAACTTTACCTAATTCTTCCATCATACCTAACTATACCACTATGGTGTATATAAATTTCATAATTAATTTCTCAATATATAATACCCAATTTTTGTTTTAATAACGTGATGAAATATGCCTGAAGAATTTTAATACCCATCCTGGATTAAAGCACCAAATCTTTTCTATACCCTCTTTGTCAGACTCCTTCATTTCTTTAATTTTTACATTTAGTAATTTTTCATTAATATAGGACTTGCTAACAAATACTGCTATCTTAATGAAGGATGAAATATAGTGATGGTAAACTCATATTTGCTCTCAATTTAATTAAAGATTAAAAACTTCCAATCATTTTAATTTTAATAATTAAATTCTCCATTTTTAAGTTAGGAATAGTTTAATAATTAACAAGTAGCCTGCTTAGCCTAAGTTTCATCTTAAAATAAAGTTGAGCAATTATCAAGTAAAGAACATCACAAAACTTCTCTAAAATTCATTCGATTAAGCTAGAGTCTTTACTACAAATAAAGAACTACATTATTCCAATTATCTCTAACTTTACTTCTTCATATATTCTTTTATGCCTTTTACCTTATCTTCCATGGTTCTAGGTTTATCCCTTCTATCATCTATTCGAAGGTTAGATTCAACTCTTTTAATTCCAGCTTTGAATAAAGCTTCATGGGCAACTTTTACAGCCTCAAGAATAGTATCAAGCTTCTCAGCCTCAATAACTGTTCCCATAGGAGTGACTTCATACCTTATACCTTTAACTTCTCTTATGGCATCTATTGCTATGGCGATTTGTTTCCCCACACTCGTAGTACCCAATCCAATAGGAATTATGCTAAAATCAGCAATTACAACAATCTTTTCTGGACTCATAACAATTAGTTATACTTTAGGTTTAAAAAAGTTACTAAATAAAGACAAATAACACTCCTAAAAAGTAAAAAACATTAATATGAAAACTATAGTTGGATTAAAAGAGAGCAGTTAAAGTAAGTATATCAAGATATGCATAAGAGCAATTTAGCTTTAATGAGAAAAGCCTAAACTGTTCATAAAAACAGATTAAGCTTATCATGATAAAATAATGTTAATTAGAGAAGACCTAAATATGACGATAAATCATTTTAAGGTGAATAAAAAGAGGCTATTTCTATGATGATACCTGTTAGATGTTTCACATGTGGTGCATTGATAGCAGACAAATATGAAGAATTCGTTAAGAAAGTAAAGGAAGGAGAGGACCCTGGTAAAGCATTGGATAAAATGGGAATAAAAAAGTACTGTTGTAGAAGGATTTTACTATCTAATGTTGATATTATAGAAAGTACTATACCCTACTTCGAAGTTCTTGCAAAAAGACATGCTGAATTCGAGTCAGAACAACTTTGAGGTGTAAAAATGGAAAAAGCCTTTATTGAAGCCATCAAAGCAAGAGTATGTTATGATAGTAGAGGCGATGAATCTATAGAAGTTGATGTGAAGGTTAATGGCTTTATTGGTAGGGCTTGTGCACCAAGAGGAGCTAGTACTGGTAAGTACGAGGCTATTAGTTTTAATCCCAAAGGTATTGAAGCCACTTTAGAACTATTTTTTGATTATTCACCAAAGCTTATAGGATTTGATGCTTCTGATCCTTATTCTCTAAGTGAATTACTAAGAGAAATAGATGGTACAGAGAACTTTAGTAGGATAGGTGGATCAGTTGCCTATGCTATAACCATGGCAACGGCTGAAGCTTTTTCAAAAGCTAAAGGCATACCTCTCTACAAAATGCTTCTACCTAAAGGACCATATCTTATGCCTTATCCTTTAGGAAATGTCTTATGCGGAGGAAAGCATGCTGGTCCTGGTGCTCCTGATATTCAAGAATTTTTAATATGTCCTCTAGGTGCAAAAAGCATCAGAGAAAGCTTAAAGGCTAATATAGCAGTGCATAAAGAACTAAAGAAGCAAATTGAGAAGAAAGATCCATACTTCACGGGAGGAAAGGGTGACGAAGGAGGTTGGGCGCCGCGTGTAAAAGATGAAGAAGCCTTTGAACTAGTATCATTAGCATCACAAATAGTTTCTGACGCTTTTGGTTTTAATATAAAATTAGGAGTTGATTTTGCTTCTTCATCACTTTGGGATAATAATGAAAAAGCTTACATTTATGAGAGATCAGGAGTAAAAAGATCGTCGGGAGAACAATTAGATTTTGTTGTAGAATTAGTCAAGAACTACCATCTTGTATATTTAGAGGATCCCTTTCATGAAGAAGCTTACGATGAATTCGCTGAGCTAACAAAGAAATTGAGTAAAGTGTATATTGTAGGAGACGATATTTTTGTAACCAATACATCCCGCCTGTTAAAAGGTATTAAAATGAAAGCTGGAAATGCTGCAATATTAAAAGTGAATCAAGCAGGAACTTTAGGTAATGCTTTAAAATTCGCTGAAAATGCAAGAAAGAATAACTACACTTTAATAACTTCTCATAGATCAGGCGATACTTCTGACGTTCATTTATCCCATATAGCCATAGCTACTCAATCCAAGATGATAAAGTCTGGAGTAGTAGGAGGAGAACGTTTATCAAAGCTTAATGAGCTCTTAAGGATAGATGAAGAGTTGGGCGGATGTAATATGGCTAAATTGGAGGTGTAAATTTGTCGCGTAAAAAAGTTGATGAAGAAAAAGATGAGAGTGGTTCATCTGAGAAGCTTATAATTGCTCAACTTTCGGAAAAAACTCTACTGGCTACAGGTATAAGAGTTGGTACTTTGATCAAGACTAAGGATATGGAAAAGTTCATCAGTAGAACTAGACCAGATGGCTTGCGTATAATAGACCTTGATAAAATCCTATCAAGAATAGATATTGCTGCAAAGGCCATAGCGAGATCAGATATAAAAAGAATCGTTGTGTGTTCTGCAAAAGAGTATGGTAAGACTCCTGTCGAAATGTTCTGTTCATTAACAGGAGCAATACCTATAACAGGTAGATTCATGCCAGGCACTTTTACAAATCCTCTTTACCCTGAACATATAGATCCAGAGCTTGTAATAATTACAGACCCAGTAATAGACTCTAGAGCTGTGGATGAGGCATCAAAGGTAGGAGTTCCTGTAATCGCTATATGTGATACTGATAACGTTACTTCTAACATAGATTTTGTAATTCCAGGCAATAACAGAGGAAGAAGGGCTTTAGCTACTATCTTTTGGCTATTAGCTAGAGCAGTCTTAATTCACTCAGGAGCTCTAACCCCTGATCAACAGCTAAAGTATTCAATAGAAGATTTTGAAACAAAGATTGTGGAGGAAAGTGTAAAGTGAAGCTAAGACGACCAGCTGTAGCTGGGATATTCTATCCTTCCAATTATGATGAATTAAAGGCAAGCATTGAGGAGTCTTTTCTTCACGAGTTAGGACCGAGAAAGAAGCCGCCATCAAATGAGATAATTAGTGAGAAAGTTGTCCTCATTTCACCACATGCAGGGTACATGTACTCAGGTCCCGTAGCTGCGCATGGATACTATGCTTGCTCTTATTTAAAGAGTGTAGAATTAGTGGTTATAGCAGGACCTAACCATCATGGTATAGGAAGCGGTGTAGCGACTGTTAGAGAAGGAGTTTGGGAGACACCTTTAGGAAGAGTCGAGGTTGATGCTAATTTAGCAAAGCGTTTAGTAGAGTTGTCTGGTATTGTCGACTTTGATGATTCAGCTCATATGAGAGAACATTCTATAGAAGTTCAGATTCCATTCCTTCAATACATATTCCATGAAAAAATCAGGATACTACCAATAAGCATGATGCTTCAAGATATGAGAACAGCTATTGATGTTGGTAAAGCCATAGCGAATTGCGTAAAAGATAAAAAATTCTTACTTATAGCTTCTTCAGACTTCACTCATTATGAGCCACAAGAGGTTGCTTTAAGGAAGGATTCAGAGGCGATTAAAGCAATATTACAAATGGACGTACCTAAACTTTACAATGTTATTGAAAATCTGGATGTAACTATGTGTGGATATGGACCTGTAGCAGCGATAATTACAGCAGCTAAAGAGCTTAACATAACAAATGGAAAGCTTCTCAAATACGCAACGAGCGGAGATATAACTGGAGACTATAATAGTGTAGTAGGTTACGCATCTATCCTATTTCAGTGAAAACGTCTTTGAGATTTTTTGCTAAGGCTCCAGGCAAGATAATAATTACTGGAGAGCATTTTGTAGTTCACGGTTCTTTAGCTCTTGCTGCAGCTATTGATAAATGTGCATTGGTAGAAGCTAAAGCTTTTGAAGGCATTGAGATTATATCTAAAACCTTGGGCTCTTTTTCTTCGAAGGAAGGAGAAGCTTCTCTATTTTTTAAACCTACTTTAGAAGCTATAAAGGCTACTTTAGAATTCATAGGAGAGAAAAAAGGTGTTAAATTGATAATAGATTCAGAATTGCCTATCTCTTCAGGTCTTGGTTCGTCAAGTGCAGTTGCTGTAGCAACAGTTGCAGCTACTGCATCAGTTTTTAATCATAAATTGTCGTTAGAAGAAATTGTAAATCTTGCTATGGTATCTGAAAGAATAACTCATGGAAAACCATCAGGTATTGATGTTAATGTTGCAACTTATGGTGGAGTAATTTTATTCAAGATGGGAGAGAAGCCTAAACGAATAAAATTGAAAAAAGATGTTGAATTTCTTATATGTTATAGTGGGATTAAACACAAAACATTTGAGATGGTCTCAAAATTCTCAGAAATGAAGAAATCGTATCCTAATCTTTTCACATCTTTGGTTTTATCCTCTAATTATTTTACAAAGATGGCAGCCTATGCATTAATCAATAAAGACATTATAACTTTAGGTGCTATAATGAATTTCTTTCATACAGTTTTAAGCCATCTCGGAGTGTCAACAACAGAGTTAGACAATATTGTAGAAAAAGCTCTTGAAGCTGGTTGTATTGGAGCTAAGCTTACTGGTGCTGGTGGAGGAGGTTGTATTATAGCTTTGCCAAGATCTGGTGAGGCAAGTATTGTAGCGAATACGCTAAAAAGAAAAGGCATCGATGTATCTATTGTTAAATTACCTCTCGAAGGTGTAAAAGTTTGGCAAGAAAAGAGTTAATAATAGTGAAGCTTGGCGGTTCTCTTATCACATATAAAGATAAACCATTAACTATAAATTTAGAAGCAATAGATGTTATTTGTAATGCTTTATCAAAATCTGATAACCCCCTTATATTAGTGCATGGTGGCGGTTCTTTTGGACATTACTTTGCTAACAAATATGGCTTAAAGACTAAACCTTCAAGAGTCTCTGCTGAAGGAGTATCAAAGACTAGGATGTCCATGTTAAAGCTTAATCTTGAGGTTTTGAATTGCTTGAATAAACATGGTATTAATCCTTATCCATTACCTCCATCTAGCTTTGTGAAATTGTCCTTCAAAGCGAAAAATAAACTATTCTCATCTCTTATAAATTATGGCTTAACTCCTGTCACTTATGGAGATGTTCTTTTGAGATCAGAAGGTTTCTATGTACTATCAGGGGATGAAATTACAAAAATGCTATCAAAAGCTTTAAGACCTATAAGGGTGATATTTCTTTTGAACTTAGACGGGATATTTAGGGATTTAAATCAGACAAATTCTCTTATTAAAGAGCTAAAGCTGGAAGATTTAACAAATATACAATTCAAAAGCATAAATTTGGATGTTACTGGAGGCATGGCGCTTAAGTTAAGAGAAGCTATAAGAATAGCAAAGAATGGTATAGATGTAATGTTCATAAATGGCACGAGAGAAGATAGAATTTGTAAAGCATTGAAGGGAGAGATTTCAATAGGAACATTTATAAAAGGGATAAAAAATGAGTGAGAATTTAATCGAGAGAAAATTAGATCATATAAAAATTTGTTTAGAAAAGGATGTAGAGTCGAGAAAGTCTACTCTTTTTGAATGTGTTCATTTGATTCATAACGCTTTACCAGAATTAAATTTAGATTCTATAGACACATCTACTTTATTCCTAAATCATAAGTTTTCAGCACCAATACTAATTGACGCTATGGTAGGAGGATCCCCTGAATCTCTAAAGATAAACGAAAACTTAGCTTTAGCTGCTGAAGAGTTTGGCATAGGAATGGTAGTAGGTAGCCAAAGGGCGGGAATATACTCTCCATCTTTAGCTGAAACCTACTCCATAGTAAGAAAGAGAGCTCCAAACATATTCTTGGCTTCGAATATAGGGGCTGTACAATTATTGAAAGGATTTGGAAAAGAAGAAGCAAAGAGATGTATAGATATGATAAATGCAAACGCCTTTGTTATTCATTTAAATCCATTACAAGAAGCTATTCAAGTTGGTGGAGAACCTCACTATGAAGGTGTGATAAACAAAATTCATGAATTAGTAACTCAACTAAACGCGCCTGTAATAGTTAAAGAGGTAGGGTTTGGTATATCAAAGGAAGTAGCCACAAGATTAGAATTGGCAGGAGTTTCAGCTATAAATGTTTCAGGATTAGGAGGGACTAGTTGGTCTGCTGTGGAGCATTATAGAGCTCTGGCTTTAAATGATAAAGAAAAGTCAGAGCTTGGTCGAATCTTCTGGGACTGGGGTATTCCAACAGCAGTAAGCTTAATAGAAACTAGAAAAGCTGTAAAGATACCCATAATTGCATCAGGTGGCATAAGAACAGGCTTAGAAATAGCGAAGAGTTTAGTTTTAGGAGCTAATTTGATAGGCATGGCCTTGCCTTTGTTAAAGTATGCAGCAATTTCTAAGGATTCTTTAATTTCCTTTCTTAGAAAGATTATTCTTGAGCTTAAAACAGTTATGTTTGCAGTTGGTTGTAATAATATAAAAGCGATGAGAGGAGTGAGGTATGTAATCACAGGTGAATTGGCAGAGTGGCTAAGATTATGAGTTTAGCAGAGCAACTAGAAGCATCGGCATTACAAGTAAATGATTATATCTACTCATTATTAAAAGGTAAACCTAAGATTTTGTATGACGCTTCGTCACATTTAATAAGAACAGGAGGTAAGAGATTAAGACCATTTCTTGTGATAAAATCTTTT
>JAVZMU010000002.1:0-56137 GCA_038883135.1 Nitrososphaerales archaeon | reverse complement strand
CTTTATCACATTTTCTATATAAGAGTATAAAATTGGTTTAATCTCATCAACCTTATTGGTAAGGAAACCACCACCTCTTCCAAACCTTTCATCTCCTCCTCCAGAACCTCCAATAATCTGAGAGATTTTTCTAACTATCTCTTTAGCTTTTAAACCCTTTTCTCTAGCATCTTTCCCACAGAATACTATAACCTTTGCAACTTTATTCTCTAAGGCTATTGTACAATATATCAAAGATGGATTTTGATCTATAACCTTCTCGCCAAGCATTATGTGAAAATCTTCGCTTAACTCACTATCGACTTCAAAATATACATTAACATCAAAAATTTTAATTGATTTCTCTATGATTATATCTTTTAATATATCTGATAGCCTTTTAAGTATGATCTTTTGCTTCTTGATAAGATCACTACGATCCGAAATCAATCTGTTTATTGCATCTATAAGCTTTTCTTGTTGAGCACCTATTGTTTGAGATATTTTTGATAATATGTCCTCTTGAAGCTGGAATAATTTTAAAGCAGGTTCTCCTGCAACGAACTCAAATCTTTCAACACCATCTTGTACTCTCTCAACTTTTATTATCTTTATCAGACCAACATCTCCAGTTCTTGAGCAATGAAGCCCACCACAAGCTTCAACATCCCAATCGCCTATCTTTACCACTCTAATCTCCTTTCCTGGTACAACTCCTCCTTGGTATAATCGGAAGCCATACTTCTTCTCAGCATCATTTCTTTGAAGTTTTAAAATATCAACAGGAATATTCATAAGAACAACATTATTAGCTTTATTTTCTATCTCAATAATCTCCTCTCTTGTTAAATGAGCATAATGAGTTATGTCGAGTCTACTCCTCTCCACATCCTTCAAAGCACCTGCCTGCCAAACATGCTCTCCTAAAACATGGCGTGCAGCACCATTTAGAATATGAGTTGATGTATGATGAATCATTAATGCTTTTCTCCTCTTGATATCTACTATTCCTTTAATCATAGTATCCTTTGGTGGAAGTTTTCCTTTTATCTTATGAAGAATTATGGGACCAACTTTAATTGTATTCACGACTTGGGATTCTTCTCCATCCCATAAAATTATACCATGATCTGATAGTTGTCCTCCTCCTTCTGGATAAAATGCAGTCTTATCAAGGACTAAAAAATCATCAACAACCATTAAAACCTTAGCGTTAAATTCAATTTGATTTGGATCAATATAATATATTGGTTCAGTAGCTGGAAGATTGATAAGTTTACTCATAAGAACTTGCTCTTCTTGAGGTTTTTGCATTCCAATTTCCGATCTCTTCTTAACAAGGTTAGAGAAGAAATCTGGAGGTATCTCTACACTTATTCCTATTTTTTGTGATATCTCATATACTTGCTGTGGATGAAGACCATGAGACTCATAGAATTCTTGTAAAAGATCGATTGGAATTGATGATCTTCCTTTTGCTTTTAATACCTCGATCTTCTTTCTTGCTTCACTATATTCTCTCTCAAGCGTTTTTTCATACTTCTCTATTTCTACATCTGCTAGTTTTATTATTTCATCTCTCATATCCTTTATATGATGGAATTGATGAGACCATTTTTCAATTTGCATCTCTAAAATTTCTATAAGTTTACTTTGAGCACCGTATAATGATAGTAATCTATAAGAACGTCTAGCTAACATTCTTGCTAAGTATCCAGCCTTTACATTAGAAGGAACAACACCTTCTGCTAGCATAAATGTAAGAGCTTTTGTGTGATCGAGAATTGCTGCTACATTTTCAAAGGGCTTTATACACTCTTCAAATTCATTAAATTTCATTCCTAGCCTTTTAGCTGCAATCTCTCTTGCTATTCTCGATCTATCACTAGTAACAGAGAAGGAACCTGAAATCCTTCCAGCCTCTAATAGAACTTTCTCATCTATCTTTATACCAAGTAAGTCTAAAGTTTTATCGAAGATTCTACCAAAAACAGCATGGAATGCTGTAGGGCTTCCCATGCTTAACCAAGCCCATCTCTCTATACCATACCCAGTATCTACAGTCTTTACAGGAGTTGGGATGAGTTTTCCATTCTCTAATCTATAGCTCATAAAGACTAAAGTTGAAATTTCTAATCCCATAACGTTAGCCTCAACATCTGGTCCAGCATTTCCTCCTCCAGACCAAAAATGCTCTTTATAAGTTACTAAATCACTAGGGACTCCAAGCCTTTTTGTTAACAACTCATGATGATACCTTATTGTATCATCCTTCCAATAAACGAATTTTTCAGGATAATTAAAGGCATGAGCTCCTCCCATTTCGAATATAGTTAAATGCCTCCCAAATGTTGGACCAACGTTATCAATATCTTCAAACCTTAAGCATGGCTGGCTAATTACTAATGGATTTGCAGGCGGTGGTATCTCTCCATTCGTAACATAAGGTTGAAAATCAACTATGCTTGCTATAGTTACAAGTAAATCATCTCTCCATCTTGCCACGACAGGATAAGGGTTTATTACCGTATGTCCATTATCTTCAAAGAATCTAAGAAATATTCTTCTCATTTCATCTAAATCAGCTTTTATTTTTGCTGGAGAGTTATTTATGAATTCATACTCTACACAAGGAGATTCCATGCAAACATCAAGATCATGTTTTTGAGTCCAAAAGAAAGAACCACAAATTTTACACTTCTTTCTAATAAAATCATTCTCTCTCATAAAATCAATATTGAACTCATTATCTTTTATTTGCATGACATTATGAGAGATAAATAACGATTATTTAAAGAATTTAGTGTAATTAGATGAAAAGTAATCAATCTTAAAGCATTAATTTTAAAAGGAACATAAAAGTCTGTTTAAGGCTCAATACGATCGAGCTTATAGTTTATGTAAAGAAAAATTATTAATAATTAAGAACTCTACACCACCATAAACCTTTTATGATTTTTCGTTCTTCCGTATATGGAATTGTCTGAAAGTAATATTCCGAAAGAGCTAATAAATTTCTTATCTCAAGAAAGTAATATTCTTTTAATTAAGGGTAAACCTGGTACTGGGAAGACGATATTAAGTCTCGAGTTGTTAAATCACTTTAGAGAAAGTAGGAATGGAGTCTATGTGACTACAAGAGTAACGCCAAAGAGGTTGTTTGCTTCTTTTACTTGGTTAAAGGATGTAATCAAACCGGAGAGTGTTTTATTGGCGAATAAAAAGGGCATTACAATAATAGATGCAAAGATGAAAATGTATTCATTACCATTTGAGCGTGTATATGACCTTATCACGAAATTAAACAACCCTTTGGTAATAATAGATAGTTGGGAAGGTATTGTGAGAGAAGTAGGATCTGAAGAGGCAGAGAAAATGTTAGGACTTTTAGAGAGTTTGATTAGCGAAAAGGGTGCTAATATTATCCTTGTTAGCGAGAATCCTAATCTATCCACTCTCGACTATTTAGCAGATGGAGTGGTAACTCTCTCTGATATAAATGTATTTAGTGAAGCAAAATATGGAAGGGTTTGGAGAAACTTATTAGAGAAACGATCAGTAAGGGAAATTAAGATTAACAAGCTTCAAGGTACTGTAAGGAAAAGGAAGAATTACGCTTTTACTTTACATGAAGGGCATTTTAGATACTTCCCACCTATTAAGCTAATATACCTTAAGAATTTTAAGATAATTCCTGATCCTGAAAAGGATAAAATATCAAGTGGTATACCAGATTTTGATAAGATTTTAGGCGGAGGCTATAAGTTAGGTACATCAATAATATTTACTTTAGAATATGGAGTAGGTAGCGAACATCTTCACTATTTGATCTTTCCTTTAATGGTTAACACATTATTACTTGAAAGAGGATTGATAATAACCCCGTTAGAAGGATTAAGTGTTGAGGAACAGATTAAAAGTTTAAAGGAAATTGTTGGTGATAAAGTGAACAATATGATGATTGCTCAAAAGGCAATTTTTGAGCGACCTGTTCCAGAAAATAGATTTTTTGTTCATTTAAAAAACTTAGATAAGACCCTTGAATCTTGGTTTGCAGTAAGATCTAAAATAGTGGGAAGAGAAAAACAACCTATTTGCCACATAATGTCTACAGATTTTATAGAATATTCATTGGGATATAATGCGACATTACTTAACGTTGCAACGAATTTATCATCAATAAATGAGTGGGGAGATGTTTATATTGCTATAACTAAGAGGGGGCAAAAGGTTGCTGATCAAGTATCACAAATGTGTGATAAACATTTTGTTTTGAAGAATATTGATGGGGCTATCTTTATCTATGGGGTTAGACCAGAAACACGATTATACAACATCTCAGTTACTAGTGAAGAGGTAAAATTGATACCAGTTTTATAACAAGAATCTTAACTTTAACCTATTAAATACAACGCTATTTTTAAATACTATAAAAATCAGCTTCTATAATATAAGTGGTGTAGCATCATGGAATATGTATATGCTGCTCTATTACTTCATAAACTTGATAAGAAGGTAGATGAGGAGAACATAAAGAGAGTAATAAAGGCAGCAGGTGCTGAACCTGATGAAGTAAAGGTGAAGGCTTTAGTCTCAGCTTTAAGTGAGATAAACATAGATGAAGTATTAAAAAGTGCTTTTACTCCTACAATAGCTCCAACAGTAGCTCCTACTCCAACCGTAGTTCCTGAAAAAGAAAAGCATGTAGAGAAGAAAGAGGAGAAGAAAGAGGAGAAAAGAGAGGAAGAGAGCCTAGAAGGTTTATCTGCCCTCTTTGGATAATCGTAGCTTTACTTCCATTCAATAAGTCAATTATATGTATCCTTTATCTCTTATTTTGCTATATAATATCATAGCCTCATTATTACACTTCACTAGAATATCAGCTATTGTATCCTTACTAATATAGCTTGATGAAATAGCTAAAGATCTTGCTTCATTCTCACATTTGATTATTATTGGAGGTAAAGTCTCTTTTGTTGGGTAAGAAGCTTTTATTGCTAAAGCTTTTGCGTTAGCATAAGCATCTTGTATTGAATGTTTATACTCTTCTAAGTCAATCTTCATATCGTTTTCGTGAAAGATTAAACCATCATACCATGCAGTAAATACAGATAATCCTGCTCTCACAGGCTTTATACCCAATTTAGAAAGCAAGCTAGCAAGTTTTGGAGAGATTGAATCACCCTTATTGGCTACTACAGTATCTTTCGATATCCAAATGCTTCCAGAGTCTATTCTAGTTGGAATCTTAGCTTCCTTAAACTCACTTAAGATCGGACCAGGAGCTATTCCAGTATTTCCTGCTGGTATAACTATATCTTCAGTGGCTATGTCTCCTGGTCTTGCAGGTAAGTTGACCTTATTCTTTTCAAGGAGCATATAGAGTTTGAAGGGATCCATATTGGTGAAAATTAGAGCAGTTTGACCCTTAATTTCTTTTATGAAATCTTCAACATTGCTAAGATTGGTTTGCTTAAATGCTATGGATGCTACTTTATTCTTAATTACTATTATCTCCATATCTTTTCTGAATTTTTTTCTTAACTCCATTAACTGAGCTGCTCTAACTTTGTAAAGCTTTGACATAGCTATTGTTCTGTAATTCTTTGTAAGAGATATAATCCTCTGAACAATTCTTTCCTTCTTTAATCTAGGTCTTTTTAAAGCTACTTGCAATTCTTACGCCTCTATCTTAGGGAGTTTTACTACAGGACCCATACTGAGCTTTATCATTATATTCTTTATATTTTTTGAGCCAGATGGTAGCTTCTTCTCAATAAAGCTTATAACAGTCGATAAATTTTCAGCAATTTTATCATCATCCATGCTCTCATCACCTATTTTACACGAAATAGTGAGTTGATTTTTTGTTCTTACTCTTGTTGCTGAACGATATCTTGTTACGATATTCTCTATAGGAGCATTAGGAGGTAAAGGAGATGGCATTTTACCCTTAGGACCAAGGTATGGACCAAAAATCTTTCCTATTTTAGGCATTAAAGGTGCTTCAGCAAGAAAGAAATCATAATTCTGAGCTATCTTTCTTACATCTCTTTTTGAAAGCATTAGTTTATCGAGTTCTTCAGGTTCTATAACTCTATCCACATTAATGTTCTTAGCCTTTAATGCCATATCACCAGATGCAAAAACACAAATTAAGGGAGGATTAGTAAAAATATGAGGTAAGAATACTATTTCATTTAAATTGAACTCTTTTTTCTTAAGATCTATATTTTGAAGTGATAATATAAGCTCAAAAGATTGAAGAAAATTTCTTTTTTTTGTACTCTCTCTTGCTTTCCTTATTATCTCTATTGAATTAGACATTTGATTCACTTTGAATAAAAAATAATATTTAAAAATTTTTAACTCATTCTCCTATACTTTTGTCCCACTTTCCCTCATAAATTTCTTTCTGTATTTCCCTAGGATCTTTTCCTTCTATCGATATGCCCATGCTTACACACGATCCAACTATCTCTCTTATCACAGACTTCAAACTCTTACCATAAGAGTTTTGTTTCTTCATTTTAGCAATCTTTAACAGTTGTTGAAAACTTAAATTACCAGCATAATTCGTTTTTGGCGTTCCTGATCCCTTCTGAATTCCTGCCTCTTTTACGATCAAAGCAGAAGTCGTAGGAGTACCGACTTCAACATCAAATCCTTTTGTTTCTACATCAACAGCTATCTTTACAGGAACCCTCATACCTGAATACTCTTTCGTTAATTCATTAATCTTATTCACTATTGCAACTACGTTTACTCCAAGGGGACCAAGAGCTGGTCCTAATGGAGGACCTGCTGTAGCCTCTCCACCAACTATTAAAGCATTGATAACTTTTTTCTCTCCCAATATATATCGCTCTCTTTTAGATTAGCATAAATATCATGTTTTTAAAGGAATCGCTTTAACTATTTAGAGAATTTTGATTACTCTGGTGGATAAAATAGAGAGATAAGAGTCTCAGTGCTTATTATATTTGGCATCTTCTCTATCATTTCATAAACTATTCTTGATAATTCTCTCATATCCTTAGCCTCGACCATTATCACAGCATCAAACCTACCAAAGACAGAATTTGCTATTTTTACTCCTCTTATCGTTCTTGCTCTAACTATCTCTTCAGAAGTACCAGGCTTTGTTGTAACTAATACGAAGGCTCTTATAGGCAATTTTATCACTAAATTAGGAAAGAGTTATTAGAGTTTCAGTATGAAGTATATCTGGATGTCCACCAATCATCTTATAGACCATCTCGCTAAGGGCTTTTAGATCTTGAGCTTCTATTACTACTACAGCATCAAACCTTCCATAAACAGAATCAGCTAAAATAACATTTATTCCTTTTAAGCCTTTAATAACTTTAAGAATATCTTCACTAGTACCTGGTTTGGCTTTTACCAAAATATATGCTCTCATAACTTTCCGTTGAATTTTCTAACCATCTTGTATAAAAATTATATGTTAATTATATCTCAGAGGAAGATGGACTTTTTGTTTGTGGAATTATTTTTAAATAGCTTGCATCTACAGTTACAGGAAGTTGATATGGTGCATCTAAAAGTACAACGGTAACTTCTGAACGAGCCGACTCTATCCTATTTATCTTTGCCCTCATACCTTTAAAGGGACCTGCTACTATCTCAACTATATCATCTACCTTTAACTCAGAGATGATAGGTTTTGCTATAAGGAATCTCTCAATGTCTTCATAATTTAGCATACCAGGAACGAGACCTTTTACATGTTTTAACCCTGATGTAACTTCACTTATAACTTGTGCGTTACTTGCCTCTATGAGAACATATCCTTTCATCTCATCTACTACTAGTATAGAAGAAATTGGTAATTTTCTAGTGGATACTTTGTTATAAATTAACCTTGCAACGATCTTTTCTTGCCCTCCTGTAGTTTTTACTGCAAATAGCTTATTGGATGGATTCTTTGACATTTTCTTTTCATCTCTATGATTAACCCATGAGCTGTAGTACAGAACTTATGATCTTAATAATGAAGCCTAGTATCCCGACTACAGTTATGCCTAAAAGAGTCAGCTTAAGGTATAAAAGATATTCTTCCTTACTTGACTTTCTAGAAAGTTTAAGCATCTGTATGATCGATTTTATTAAATCTGATAAAGCCATATATCCTCATAGTATGAGATTATGCTTTATATTTTAAACTTTTAGTTTAAAATATAAGATGGATTTAAATTAATAAAGAGTTTAGCTATAGTAGCTCTATATAGCAAGCATAATTATTTAGTGCATAAAAAATTTTATTAGTGCTAAGAAGAGAGCAATACGAATTTTAAGAATGAGAAAGATCTCTTATGATCTCGTCTTCATCAAGGAGAAGATAGCAAAGCAAAGCCTTTTGTGAGTGAAGCCTATTCTCAGCTTCATCCCAAACCAAAGACTTAGGACCGTCTATAACATCATCAGTAACCTCTTCTCCCCTCTTTGCAGGTAAACAATGCATAAATATAGCATCAGATTTTGCTCTTTTCATAAGTTCATTATTAACTTGATACTTCGGTATGAATGTCTTTAATCTTTTATCTCTTTCTTGCTCAAAGCCCATTGATACTATAGAATCTGTTATAACACAATCAGCATCCTTTACAGCCATCATAGGATCTTCTAAAATTTCTATTCTCGCTAATGTATCTTTGGCTATTCTTTCAGCGTTATTAATAGCTTCTTTTAAAGGACGATAATCTTTTGGTGTTGCAATAGATATGTTAATACCCATTAATGCAGCTCCTATTAACCAAGTATTACAAACGTTGTTACCATCTCCTACCCATGCAACCTTTAATCCTCTCAATCTGCCTTTTGATTCAAGAAGAGTTTGTAAATCAGCTAAAATCTGAGCAGGATGGTAATTATTACTTAAACCATTTATTACAGGTACAGATGATGCTTTTGCCAATCTTACCAAATCGTCATGGTTATAAACTCTAGCCATAATTACATCAACATATCTTGATAACGTTCTAGCTGTATCTTCTATACTCTCTCCACGACTTAATTGCAATTCATTAGTACTGAGATTAATGGCATGTCCTCCAAGTTGGAGCATTGCAGTTTCAAAGCTAACTCTTGTTCTTGTGCTAGGTTTTTGGAAGATCATTGCAAGAACTTTATCCTTGAGTAATTTTCTGAATAAACCTTGCTTTGCTTCTTTCTTCAAAATCATAGCTAAATCAAGAATTTTCTCGATTTCCTTCGAACTTAATTCCATCAATGAGAGGATGGATTTACCCTTTATCAAGATGAATATCACTTCTCTTCAAATAAGGATGATATGAAAGAATCAACATTGAATTGAGTTAGATCGTCATAACTTTGACCAGTACCAAGATAAATTATCGGCTTTCCTGTTGCATAGACAATAGATAAAGCAGCTCCTCCTTTCACATCAGCATCAACCTTAGTTAATATCGCAGCATCGAAATTAGTAAATTCCTGAAATTCTTTTGCTTGAGATACAGCATCATTACCGGCTAGCGCATCACCAACAAATATCTTTAAGTCAGGATTGACAACTCTTGTTATCTTAGCCATTTCTTCCATTAAATTTTTACTTGTCTGCATTCTACCTGCAGTATCTATAAGGACAACATCGACCCTTTTTGATTTCGCATGTAATACAGCATCACGAGCAACTGCTGCTGGATCTGCACCATACTTTTGAGATATAACTTTTACTGATAATCTATCTGCATGCTCTGTAAGTTGCTCTATAGCTCCAGCACGATGTGTATCCGAACATGCTAAAATTACTGAAAATCCTGATTTTTTCAATAAATTGGCAAATTTTGCTATAGTAGTAGTCTTTCCAGTTCCATTTACACCTAGAAATAGAATAATAAATGGTTCACCTTTGACTCTCTTTTCTTTTATCATCTCAATAACATTCAACTGCTTAACTCCTGAAAAGATACATTTGATCATATTTATCAAACGCTCTTTAATATAATCTGAGGAACTCATAGAGCGTTGAATCTTAGTACCTATTATTTCACTCTTCAGTTTTGATGTCAACTCTTCAACTACCTCGTAGGCTACATCACTCTCTATCAAGGCTATCTTGAAATCCCAAATTAATTTACTAACTTCTTTCTCATCTAAAGTTCTTTCTGTGATAGCTTTGCTCAAATTCTTAATAGCTAAGCGAAGTTTATCGAACATATCTCTTCACTTTAAGTTTAACAAAAATATTATGTATAAGATTATTGAGCCTTTCTTTGCTTTTCTAATATGGTGCTTATAGCTACTCTATTATAATCTATCCTTCTTGCAAGCTCTTCCTTTTGTGCTTCAAGCTTCGATATAGCATTCTCAAGCTCTTTTATCCTATCCTCTAAGAAACTTATGGTACTATCTTTTGTCTTCTCTACAACAACATTAGCTCCAATGCTAACTAAGAGTTTCTCAGGAGGTTTCGCAGATGCTTCCATAAAAATACCTCCTCCTATTGGTACTAAAAGATCAGAAATTTCATTACTTGGGAAACTTTTTATTGCTTCTAAAGCTGCTCTACTTTCCATTATAGCTCTTGCTAAGAGGGATTCACGAGCATTTATTTCATTAAAGTAAGCTTCTAGTATTCTTAACTCTGCTACCAATGATTGGAGTCTTTCTTGCTCGCTCAATTATATCTAACAAATTAAATATTAGCTGTAATTTAAGAATATAGATTAGACTTTAAGAGCTCTACTAAGTATCAAAAGTTCTGAGCCATTAGTAAGGCTTCCTACAACAGCATTCTTAGAATTTGCTATTAGACCTGAGGCAACATATGGCACACCACTGTTAACTGTTGATGGTTCTACATCAACTTTAAAGATCTCACGAATTTTTTTAACTTCATCTTCTGAAGCTCTTGGATGAACTACTGCACCTGAGTTTGTTGCTACAGCCATAGCACCTATTTGATAATAAGATGCTATACTCATAGTTTCAACTTGAACATCAAAAACATCAGTAAAAATTTTAATCACTTGATGTGGTAAAATTTCTGAGGCTATAGCTCCATAATCGTTTACAACAATTAAATTCCCTACAGATGTGTATTTAGTTGGTAATCTCTCTACAGGTAAGCCTGTCTCTTTTTTTATCTCTCTTATCTCTTCATCCTCTGTAAGTCTGGAGACGATTATCCCTTTATTATTCATGGCAACGAGAGGTCCTATCAACCTTAAGCCACTTATAGATACTCTAATAGGTTCTACACCTAGAAAAGAGGATAGCTTAGAAGCTTTAGTGCTTGCTAATCCCTTTGGTATTAAAAGAAACTTATCATTACACTTCATGAACATACCAATATTTGGACTTCTGTAAACATCTAAAAGATGAATCGCCAGTCGTTAACAGCCCCCGCTCATTTTACTCATGCGTAAATTAGCATTTATATGTTTTCTTAAAACTAAAAATTTTCTCACAAAATTTATTATGTAAAAAAGCAATAATTATCTTTACGTGAAAGCAGTAATACTTGCTGGAGGATATGGAACAAGACTTTGGCCGCTAACTCTCACAAGACCAAAGCCTATGTTATTTTTAGGTGATAAACCTGCCATTCATCATATAGTAGAGTATTTGTTAAGTTATGGCTATGATGAAATAATCATCACTACAAATTACTTGAAGAATAAGATCATAGATTATTTTAAGAGTTATCCAGAGCTTGATTTAAAATTGATCTATTCCGATGAATATTCACCTTTGGGTACTGCTGGTTCAGTAAAAATGTGGCAAATTATTTAGATGATATCTTTGCTTTAATCCAAGGCGATAATATAACAGATATTGATCTAATATTGTAAATAATGTAAGAATCGGTAGCAATTCAATATAGGTGCTAGATGTGAGATAGGTGACTTTGCTAATGTTTTTAATGAATCAAGGGTTTGGTCAAAAATTAAAGTTGAACCTAAATCAGTTGTAAAAGGGTTTATTAAGCATCTTGAAGAAACCCATCAGATTGTTAGTGAACCGAAAATTATCGATAAGGAAATTGCTAAAAGAATTCTTGAGAGATTACCATCAGACAAAGCTTTCTACTTCTTTAAGGGAATAGGAGATTTTATAGGTCAAGTAGCTTTTTCTCTTGATGAATTCTGTAATTTACTCAATGTTACTCAATGTAATAAGTATTAAATCTATTCCATATAATATAAATAGAAAAGATTTTGAAAATTGGATAAAATTCCTTAGGGATATAGAGTTAGCAAACTCTATAAAGAAAGTTGAAGAGAAGAAGTTTAAAGGTGAAGACCTTAGGAAAGAACTTTACGATCTTGTAGAGAAACGTTGTAAAGAATTACACAAAATTATTGACCAATAATTTAATTAGCATTATTACCTTCAACGTAATGAGGACTAAATGATAAACCTTGACACATTGTTTCTATTCATTCTTATCTTTGCAAGTTTACCTCTTTTAGCTATTTCTTACAATTACCTCATTCTTATAACAGCATCAATAAAGTACAATGAAAAGATCAAGAAAATAATGGAGAGTTCAAAAGGATTAATAAATCCACCAAAGGTTACAGTAATCATATCTTCTTTCAATGAGCTTTATGTAATAGAGCGTGGAATAGATTCTGTAAAATCGATAGATTACCCAAAGGATAAATTGCAAATAATAGTAGCTGATGATTCAACAGATGGAACTTTCCAGATTGCTAAGAATAAAGTGAGCAAGTTATTAACCGAAGGATACGATATTCAAATCATCCATAGAGAGAGAAGAGATGGTTTCAAAGCAGGTGCCTTAAACAATGCACTAAATTTTGCTAAAGGTGATTACATTCTTATAATGGATGCTGATTCTATCCCTCCAAAAGATATTTTGAGAAAATCTATTCCCCTTATGGAAGGAGGGTATGCATTCATATCATTTAAAATAGGTCATGTTGATAGAGATTATAGCTGGGTATCTAAGGCTTGTGCATTATTAGTAGATATGTATGAAACACTAGAAAGGGCTGCAAGGAACGTTTTGAACTTACCTTTTTGCCTTAGTGGTGCGTGTTCTTTAATTCGTAAGGATTACTTAGAGCAAATAGGAGGATGGTCACTAGATGTTTTAACCGATGATATGGATATATCATGTAAATTCTTTTTAAAAGGTAAAAATGGTCTTTTCATTAAAGATATAATCGTTCCAGGTGAAGATCCACCAATTCTTGAATCATGGAAAAGACAGACTGCTCGTAATGCTGAGGGTATTAGTCAATGCCTAAGGAAATATTTCTTAAGAATTTTGTGTAGCAGAATTAGCATTATATCAAAGATAGAGTTTATTCTCCTATTAATTTGGCCTTTTGCTAGTATGGGATGGATTATGACTACATTGTTTGGAGCATTGGGTTTATTATTTAAATTCCAAGTTATGTCTAGTTTATTTCAAAATCCTACATATATCGTTTTAGTCATGGTTCCAGCAATGATAATATTTTTTATACCGTTATATGTGCTAAAATTATATAATCAAAATATTAAAAAGAATCTTTTAACAATAGTTTTAATGTATTACTATCAACTTAGCATGGCTATATCGATTTCGATAGGTTGCATAAAGGGGATATTTGGACTTAAACATGAATTTTTCAGAACTCCAAAATATGGTTTAAAAGGTAAAGAAGGACAATGGAAAGGAAGGTATAGAATTTTCATTAGTAAAATCTCTTTCTTAGAGCTCTTAATCGCTTTAATATTGGGAGCTTTAAGCATAATAGCATTTCTTGATTCATCATACTTTTTAGGACTCAATCTTTTAGCATTCTCAATAATAACAATTTGGTCATTGTATACAAGGTAAGAATTTAGTTAAAATGATAAATTTAAGGAGGAAAAATCTTCAAAGCTTCTTCTCTCAATTTGAGAAGCTGACTTTTCGTTAACGATCTTCCTTTTTTCATAATTCTTTGTAAATTCTTCAAAATAAATGAAGCGACTTCAGGTCTATGTATCCAATGACATTTTACACAACCCCATACAAGCTTGCCACTTATCCCTCCAATTTTTAGGCTTCCACCAGTTATTCCATCTTGGCAGGGATAGAAGGGGCAGAAGCACCAAGTACAGTCTTGACCATCAAAATGGCAAGGATAGTATTTACAATCCTTCTTTGGACCTGTGATCTTATTATATTTTATGGCTTCCTCAATGTATATACCTGTGCTAACCACTATTTGATTTACTCTTTATTCCAATATAAACTCTGCTTTTAGCTAGATTAAAGTTTAAACATAACTTTTGATTTAAGATTTTAGGTGGTTATTTGCAACCTACGATCCCAAAAGGAAAGGCAATAGGGTTCAAACCCTTGATAGAAGAGTGGAGTTATTACTCTCTTGACGATGGTAATATACTGGGAGTGAAAGTTGTAGTATCAAAGGTCATAAAGACAGAACAATTCGATGCAATGGGATTACCAGTTTATATATTCCATTCTACAAACGTTGTTCAAGTGCTTACACAAGATGAGTATAAGACGATTGTAAAACTTCAAAAGTAGAATTTTACTCTTCTGTTGGAAGAGAGATCGTAACTACTCCCTCTTCATTCTTTACCATCTTTACTATTATCCTTCTCGGAAAATTTCTTATTCCTTTTTCCCATATCTTTTCGTTCAATTTTGATGATAGTTTTATTTCAGAAGATTTCATGTGCTTCATAGCAAATTCTTTTATAATGTTTATCGTTCTTTTAGCCCTTCTTTGTTTAGGAGCTAATATCGCTCTTCCTAAAGGAATCGTGTATATTCTTTCTAAAGTTTCTTTCTTTTCGCTCAATTAAATAATCACACCTTAAGCTTCTTTCTTCTCCACATCCTTCTTTTTGGATTCGTTCTAACCCTTCTCTTCGTTTTTATGATTACCCAAGCGGGAGCAGGAGAATTTTGTTTCATCTTCTTAATCAATCTTTTCTTAAGAGCAGAAGGTTTTATTGCACCCAATTATATCACTAAGCCCATCTTATCTTAAACTCTTTCTTTGGTTTTTGAATAGCTATTAATAGCTGCTTAAATTCTTCATCTGTAAGGGGTTCTTTAATCTTTCCAGAGTAAGCAAGTTGAATAACATACTCCTCTACCATATCTGCTAGCTCTGGCTTTACAATTTTAATATTGCTCAACCTTTGACGAGCTTCTGATGTAAGCAGAACTTTTATTAATCTATTCTTTATGATTTGTTTCCTAGTCTCTTCAATACGAGCTTCATCTTGGTTTCTAATACCTTCAGCCATCTTATCACCTTATGAGTATTTAGCTAAAGAAGGATTTGTCTTGACAAGCTCTTCAAAGATTTCTGTGCTTAATCTATCCAGTAATGCTCTACCTTGACTCGTTAAAATTCGACCCTTTTTATCAAGTTTTGTAACAAGACCTGATGCTTCTAATTGCTGTATAGCCTTTCTTATAGCTGAACCTCCTGAATCTCTATGATGGGCTAATGAATATCCAACCCTCTTTCTTCCTCCATACATTGACCTCAAATCGCTAATCCCTATTGGACCATGAAGATAAATCTTTCTCAGTAATGAAGCGCAACGAGTATACCACCAATCCTTATCTTGTGGAGGTCTTTCTGCATGAGAACCAGTCTTTACATAAATAGCCCAAGCTGGAGGTAATACTTGAGGATACTTTTTTCTCAGCTCTTCAGCTAACCTCTTTATCAGCAAGTCTTGAGGGACATCATAAACAGTTACCATTTTTATCTCAACACCAAATATTCCAATCAGTTTTAAGCCTTTTGCAGTTTATTCTTGTTTATTAGATATATTTAGGTTTTAATCGAATTTCTTTTCGTAGGTTCAATTATTTTTCTATAAACATGACCACATTCTAAGCATCTTATTCTTATTGATTTTGGCTTATTCCCAAATCTTACAAGAGAGTTTATACCTGGGACTATAAACTTTTTACACCTTTTGCAGAAGAGTTGTCTTTTTTCATATGGTAACCTTAAGTTGAACTTCATGCATATCCTTTTAGCTATATACGCTTGCCTTTGAGCTAATTTCATATTATCTCTAGCACTTCTAATAGCATTCTCCAATAAAATATCTATTCTTTGCATAGCAAGGTCTTTTACACGTGAGGGCAAATCAATCAAAATATTAAAAAAGGGCTTCGATAAAAAAATGACTTTGCAAATTAAAAAATCATTAATAATGATTCTTGCTGAATCTGCTTTAGAGTTGGTTCCACATGAAATTTGGAAGCATCCATCAGTTATAAAGTATGCATCTTTAAAAGGAAAGAAAGTTAGTGAAATACTACTTGATAGAAGTTACCATCATTCAGCTATACTGAAGCTAAAGAATGCTGATAAAAGAGGAAGACCCGATATTGTTCATTTTTCCCTTCTTGAGGCAACTTCTTCTCCACTTTATTTAAAAGGCTTTATGAAAATTTATGTTCATAATATAAATGATGAGATAATAGAAATAAAAGAGTCAGTTAGATTACCAAAGTCTTACTTTAGATTCGAAGGATTAATGGAAAAGTTATTCAAAGAAAGGAAGATTGTATCGCCAAATAATAAAACCTTACTTGAGATAAAAAATCAATCCTTTAAAGAACTTATCTCTGATATTAAGCCATCTATTATTATAGGTCTATCAAGGTTAGGAGAAAAGAATGATTTTGAAGGAGTTGCAAAAGAATTAGTAAAATATGATAGACCTGCTTTTGTTGTTGGAGGTTTTCCAAGAGGGCATTTCTCTAAAAGTATAGCATTGGAATTTGATAAGCTCTATTCCTGTCATGAATTATCTCTTGAAGCTCATTTAGTAATAGCTAGAATTGTTTATGAGTTTGAAAAGCAATTGAAGATATAAAATAGATTAAGAATCACAAATTTTAAAAGTAATAAGGAATAATAATTTTGAGGAAAAGTTGGCTAAGAAAAGAAAGAGTAGAGGAAGAGCAAAGGGTGGTAAAGGAAGATCAGATTATATCCATTGTAGTAACTGCGGTACATTGATACCTAGAGATAAAGCTAAAAAGTTTACTTCAAGAGTTAGCCTAGTAGAACCCTCGTTAGCAAAGGAGTTAAGAGCTGCTGGAACCTATATAGCCTCACCAAAAACTGTAAAGTATTATTGTGTCTCATGCGCTGTTCACTTCGGTCTCGTAAAGGTAAGAGCGAAAGACGAGCGCCGCCTGTATTAAATCCTTTGCAAAATATCTTAACTTTATTATTACGAGTTAGCTCTTTGCTTTATCTTTAATTTTCAATTCGCATGCTGATATTGTTTGTAAGCCTCAATTCTAATTAATTATAGACGTTTTGCTTATCTTAGTACATTCAATCTCAACATATCCCTTTAATGAGATAGCATTGTTAAACTTTCCTCCTTCATTCCATAAATTCCTTTTCAATCAATTAAACATAAAGCGTAAAGTTGAAAAGAATGTCTTAAAATCTTTTATATAGGATAGTAAAGTCTGGTGGTTATATTGTCTAAATCAAAATCTCCTAGAGGGGAGAACGCTGGAAGAAAACTGAGGAAGAAAAGGCAGAAGTTAAGATGGTCTGATAAATATTATAAGCGTAGGCTATTAATGCTTGATAAGAAGGCAGACCCTCTTGAAGGAGCTCCACAAGCTAGAGCAATAGTCTTAGAGAAGGTTGGAATTGAATCTAAACAACCTAACTCTGCTATAAGAAAGTGTGTTCGTGTTCAATTGGTAAAGAATGGTAAGCAGATAACAGCTTTCCTTCCTGGAGATGGTGCACTAAACTATGTGGATGAGCATGATGAAGTTATAGTTGAGGGTATAGGAGGTTCTATGGGAAGGTCTATGGGAGATATACCTGGAGTGAGATGGAAAGTGTCTATGGTGAATGGAGTCTCTTTAAATATGCTCGTTTTAGGTAAAAAAGAGAAGCCTAAAAGGTGAGAAAAAATGGCTATGGAGAAGCTATTACTATTTAGAAAATGGGATTTTAGTGAAGTTAAGGTTAAGGATAAGGGCTTAGAGAGAGTAATCTCTCTTAAACCTATAATTGTGCCTACATCAATGGGAAGACATGAGCATCGTAAGTTTGCAAAGGCTGAAGTGAACATAGTAGAACGCTTAGTTAACAATCTTATGCACTTCGGTAGAAAATATGCTAAAAATACAGGTAGGATGGGAGGGAAAAAGGCAAGAGCCATAAACATAGTAAAGACTGCCTTTGATATAATTCACTTAAAGACCGGCGGTAACCCTATAGAGTATCTTGTTCGTGCTGTAGAGAACGCTTCTCCAAACGAAGATACAACGAGAATAAGCTATGGTGGTGTAGTATATCATATCTCAGTAGATATATCTCCATTGAGAAGGTTAGATCTTGCTTTAAGGTTCATAACAGAAGGAGCGAGAGAAGCTAGTTTCTCTAATCCAAAAACAATAGAAGAGGCTTTAGCAGATGAGATAATAATGGCTGCAAATAAGGATGTGAATAGTTACGCTATAAAGAAGAAGAATGAACAAGAGAGAATAGCTATGGCATCAAGATAAAATAAACTTAGTATTCTTTTCAAAATCTTACTTTCTCTCATTAATTATAGTAAGAATTCTTGCTATGTTTTTTCTTATAGCTCGAATCTTTCCTGTCTCTTTTCCTAAAGTACCTCTTTTTGCTGCATTCTTTAACTTTATCAATTCAGCTTTTAATTCAAAAAGCTTTTCTTTAAGCTCTTCATCCTTTAGTTTTCTTAACTCATCAATCTTTAGTTTCGGCATTAACTTTTTCCTCCTTTTGAGTACTTTCTTCAAGCTTCTTTTCTATTATTTCAACTTCAGGAGGTAAAACATCTTTTAAAGCAATTCTTACCTTTATCCCATAAAGTCCCATTTTGAGTAGTACATGAGTTGTAGCCTCTCTAACAACCTTTAATGCAGGATCCCCGCTCTTAGGGACAACTCCAGCTCTATACTTTTCATAATGCGCTCTCTCACTCCTTATCTTTCCAGAAATAATTATCTCCGCACCCATTGCACCAGCACTCATTATGGAGTTTAAAGCCCAAAGAGCCGACTTTCTGAAGGCTCCTCCTCTAACAATGTTTTGAGCTATTCTATTAGCCATGACCATAGGGTTGAGCTCTGGAACCTCTACTTCTAAAACTGAGATTTGAGGATTAGGGAAGCCAAATTTTTTCTCTATTAAAGAGGAAAGGTCTTTAATTCCCATGCCACGCCTCCCTATAACTAGACCAGGTCTTGTAACAAAAATTGTTATCCTTGTCCCTATAGGCGTTTTAAAAACATCTACTCCTCCATATCCTGCATTAGCCAATTCTTTTTGTAGAAATTCATCTAGCTCAGCATTTTTGGCATAATTCTTCATAATATTTTTTATTGCTGACATCATAAAGCCTCCTTTCCTACTAGTTCTATATGCACTAAAGTATTGAATTTTGGTGAAGAACGACCATAAGCTCTAGGTATGTACCTTTTAATTTTCACTCCCTTCATAACTGCAGCATGAATTATAATCAGCTTTTCAGTATCTAACCCCTTAAATTCTGCATTAGCCTCAAGATTCTTAACGACTTTAAGTATTTCTTCTGCAGCCTTTACAGGATAGCCTCCTGCATAAAATTTAAATTGAGAACTTTTATGTGGTACTTCTTTCTTGTACCTTCTAAAAGGTACTACTTGCTTCTTGTTTATAACATCTTCTAAGAACTTTTTAGCTTTAGATAAGCTCATGCCTTTTATTAGAGCACAGATTTCTCTAGCCTTTTTTGGGGATACATCTACCTCTCTCCCGCTAGCTCTAACTTGTGTGAGCGGGTCGTAGCCTATGAAGCTATATTTGAATTCAGGCAAGGGACTTTAACCTATTATGAACAAAGTCGTATATCGTATAAAATAAATACTTTTACTTTAAAAAGGTTTTAAAGAAAGAGTGCCATTGAAGGATGATAAGCTCTCCGACATAACAAATAGTCCCGCAAGGGTTAGAATTCTTGAAATAATTGGGGAGAAGGGGAGCGTAAGCTTCACAGAAATAAAACGTGAGACAGGATTAAGCACAGGCTCGATTTATTATCATCTTTACTACTTGAAGGATTATGTAGCTAGAGATTCTAATAGGAAATATAGTCTGACTGAAAAAGGTAGGCGCTTATTAGAAAAGATGGGTATGAAAACTTTGGTAAAAGAGGAGATAAACCTTGCTGCAAAATCTCTTTCTATCATAACTCTTGCACCTATCTTTAAGCTTGTAACACAATCAAAGCAGAGTTGCATTATCACAATAATATTAGCCTTAACTTTTGGTTCAATCGCAAACCTATACTCGAGTTCAAATCAGTTTCTACTATCAGTACCAAGTAAAGAGATAATCGATCCTGTGTTATCAACCATTGTAACTGGATGGTTATTAACTTCCATTCTTACTGAGTTATTCTCATTCATTACAACAGAAGTAAAGATTGGAGGAGAGTTAGAGCTTTTTACTGCTATAGCTTTAAGTTTTATACCTCTTCACATTTACTCTTATATTTCTAATTTTCAATTCTCAAATGTGATTCTTGTCCCTATGCAAATTTGGAGTGCTATACTTCTTGCAGGAGGCTTGAATATATCTAAAGGAGTTAAGTTAACTTATTCATTTATCTTCAGCCTTATAGTGCTTTATTTATCAATCTACATATGGTTCACAATATAAAAATCACATTAAAATTACTTGTGAAAATTCTTTCCAAAGATTACTACCTTTTTTTATTGTTTTAACAACCTTTCCACAAACAAGATGTTTCTCAACACTCTCCACATGCCCGCTAGTATCTGTTAAAACGAAGCGATTACCTTCTATTCTCATTATTTTGTGAACAACACAAACAGGAATTTTTCCGCTTTGTAACCATCTGAAGCTTGGATAAACTATTAAATCCCCTTCTTTTAATTCATCCATTGGTAACTTACGTTTTACTATCAGTAAGTCTCCTTCATTAATTAAAGGTTCCATACACTTTTCCATAGCGAATAGGAAAGAATTCGTTTCAGTTACTTGTCTGCACATCTCACATTTAATTAATGCAAAGATCTTTTCATCTTTTGCTGATTTGTTATCAACAGCATGAGTAATAAACTCTAAGAGGAACATAAGCATGATTCTATATGCTTCAGCATAAATAAAAAATGGTGGACAATCCTTTCTCATATCACAATCAGAGCAGTTTTCTTTAATAATTTCTAGAATGGAACTTAATAAATCTTTAAGTGCTCTTTGGCATATTGCTAAGTATCTCATGATTATGTTTTGTATATTATTCTCTTGGGACATTTTGAATTACTTATCCATTAACTTTTTCCATAATTCTGTATCTTTTTTAATTATTTGAACAACTATACCACAGATCCTCTCAGCTGATGTAAGCTCCTTATCAGGAGTTAGTTCAAAGTCACCTTTCGTTCTAACGTAGATTAAACCTTCTTTCTCAACAGTCTCGACTATCCTTCTTATATGACACTCTCCTGGACCTGCTCTCAATACAGCTATATCACCAACATTTATAGTAGGAGGATCAAAAGACCTTTTAATAAGCAGTAGATCACCTTCCTCTATAGTAGGTTTCATGCACTCTTTACTCGACATTCTTATGATAGGCTTTCTTTCTGTGATCTGACAGACAAAACATACTAAAGCTGGCCACCATTGTTCTAAAGATAATGAACTATTAGAAGCCCATGATACTAATCCATTCCAGATACCATTAAATAATGCAAAAACAGTTTCACGTGGAAGAAGTTCACAGCCTTCTTTTCCTTTAGATCTTAAACATTTGGAACAATATTCTTCAATAATAGCTTTCTCTAGAGCTCTAGCCATCCCATCGAAGCATAGAGATGCATTTTCTATTATGTTTCTTGCCTTATATTCGTTCATAATGATTTAACAGTATTTTTAAGCAACATAGATTTAAAAGTTCTTTTAAACTATGGCTTTCTTTCTTCTGAAAGGCTGAATCCATGCTTTAGAAAATTGCTTAATTAGACGCAATTCTAAGTTTATATTCGTCTTTTAATATTCTCAAAATTTTAGAAGTAATTAATCACGCTGTATATCTCGCTTAAAGGAACCTTTAGGATTCTTTTAGCATGGTGATAATTCTAAGTAATTTTAATATTTGGATTAATTCTTTAACCTTTTCAGCTATAATCGCTAATCTTTCTAAGCTAGATAATATTGAAAACCAGGAAGTCTCGTCCTCTTTTCAAACTAGATTGCTTTAATAAAGTTGCTATGTAGAGAAGATTATATTTTGGAGCAGAAAACATGAGTCTAAGATTCACTTACTCTAAGGTTTATGAATGGGAACTTTATCATTATCCTATATGACAAAAATATATTTGAGTATCCCATAATACCATAATAAAAGATTTGCTTATTTTAGGAAGATTAACGCTTAAAGGTATTAATTAAACTACAAGGGGACTTAATGTTCTCAAAGAAAAACGCTCTAAAAGAAATCTAAAGCTAAATGTTAATTTAGTTCTGATCCATTAATTGGTTAGTATGAGTACTATAACGCCAGAAGAGATGGCTATAGCAGATGAGAATTCAGAGTATCTAGGAGTTCCTAGATTGCTCTTAATGGAGAATGCAGGAAGGGCTATAGCAGATGTTGTAAAAGAAAGGTTGAAGAAAAATCAAAAAAGTAAAGTTGTGATTGTAGCTGGAACTGGGAATAATGGAGGGGATGGTTTAGCATGTGCAAGACATCTTGCTGGTCAAGCAGATGTAATGATTATCTTATTAGGAAGAGCTGAAGAAATTAAGACTGAAGAAGCATCAAAGAATTGGCAAATTATAGAAAAGATGTTTCTTAATGTTAGATATGCTCAAGCTTCTGATGTTCAATCTTTAATGAACTTGAGAAGTGAAATAGAAGATGCAGATATAATAATTGATGCTATATTTGGCACAGGTATAAAAGGCAAAATAAGAGAGCCTTTTTCATCAGCAATAGATATAATAAATTCAGCGAGAGGATTCAAGATAGCTATTGATGTGCCATCGGGATTAGATCCTCTAACTGGGGATATCCATGATAAATCTGTGAAAGCAGATATTACAGTAACTTTACATAAGATGAAATCAGGACTAATTGATAAAAAGGAGATAACTGGTAATATCGTAATTGCTCCAATAGGAATGCCTCCTGAAGCTGAAATATTAACAGGTCCTGGTGATGTACGCTATTCCATGAAGCCAAGGGATAAATACTCGAAGAAAGGGGACTTTGGACGCTTATTAATAGTAGGGGGTAGTAGGGAATACTCTGGAGCACCAACATTAGCTGCTTTAGCTGCACTCCGTACTGGAGTAGATATAGCTATAATAGCAACACCAAAGAGTGTTGCCGATGTAATAAGATCTTTCTCTCCAAACCTTATAGTAAGAAGACTTAAGGATGATTATCTAACAGTAGAAGATATTCCAGAATTAAAGAGTTTAGCAGAGAGGTGCACAAGCGTGCTAATAGGTCCGGGGCTTGGGTTAGAAGAAGAGACAAAGACTGCTATTCTGAGCTTTATGAAAGAATTAGAAAAGGATAAGCCAATGGTAATAGATGCAGACGCTCTGAAAGCTCTCTCGGAAGAACCTACATGCTTAAAAAATTATCCAGTAATAATAACACCTCATGCAGGAGAATTTGAGATCGTAACTCATAGCAAAATAGCACCTCCAGAAAAGCTTAGGGATAGGATAGATCAAGTTAAGAGAGAAGCAAAGAGAATGGGTTTGACTATACTTTTAAAAGCCCATGAAGATATAATATCTGATGGAGATCATTATAAAATAAATTTGACAGGAAATCCTGGAATGACAGTTGGTGGTACTGGAGATGTATTATCAGGAATAGCTGCAACTTTATTGGCTTGGGGAGTAAAACCCTTTAGAGCTGCTTGTGCTGCTGCTTTTGTATCTGGATTTGCTGGAGATTTAGCAGTAAAAGATAAAGGTTATCATATAGTTGCAACTGATGTTATAAAGAAAATTCCTAAGGTGTTGAAAAAGTTTGATACCCCTCTGTTCGCTATTAAAAGCTAAAAAGAGCTTAATCCATTATAAGAATGGATTTGATTGAAATGACTTTCGGGAGAAGAAGAGCTTTTAGCTTGATAGAGGTTAAACATTTAATAATCTCATGGCTTGTAATAGGATTAGCATTTTCCATAGCTATATCTAGACCTTTCAATATCAATTACCTATGGCCTTTCCTAGAAGTATTCATGATCTCTTTATTAACAATAGGTGCTGGATTTATTGGGCACGAGTTAACTCATAAATTCGTAGCTCAAAGATATGGATGCTTAGCAGAGTTTAGAATGTGGCCCTTAGGATTAATACTTGCACTATTCTTCGCACTTTTTTTAGGAGTAGTATTTGCAGCTCCGGGAGCAGTTTATATTGTACCATCTTCATTTGGTTTAGGTTCTTTTATAACTAATAGAGAGAATGGAATAATATCTTTATCAGGTCCTCTTGCAAACTTTCTTTTTGCCATAATATTCTTCATTCTTACTTTTTATGAAGGGCTTTTATATAAGATAGGATTTATAGGATTTTTCATTAACTTTTTTCTAGCAGCCTTCAACATGATACCCTTCCCGCCTATGGATGGTTATAAAGTATTCATTTGGAATAAAGTAATCTGGGCTATAGTAGCCATACCATTATGGATCATAGTTCTTATATTGATGTACTAATGATAAGTCAACCTTGTTTTAGCTCTAAAATATTTTTACCTTTCGTAAATTATCTTTATCCTAAATGTATAAAGTTAATGAATGTTTAATTTTCTAAGGCTAGAAATGACCGACTTTACGAAAAAGTGGGTAAGAAATTACTCTACAAATTTTAAGGATAAAGTAAAGGATACTTTCAAATCTAAGGAATTCATAAAGCCCTTAATAGAGCATACAATAAAGCAAATTCAAATTCAGATTGCTAAGCTTGATTCTTCTTGTAGTAGGCTTAGGGAGAGGGGTCTAACGATTTTCAATAAAATTGTTTTAGCTATTCAAAAACAGGATATGCAACATGCTTCTATACTTGCAAATGAATTAGCTGAAGTTAGAAAGATGGACAAGATGGTTACTCAAGCTAAACTTGCTTTAGAGCAGATAATGATGAGGCTTGATACTGCAAAGGATTTAGGCGATATAGTTATTACATTAAAACCTGCAATTTACGCAGCAAGAAATATCGAATCCGATCTCTCAAAAGTAGCTCCTGAAGCTGAGAAGAATATTGAAGAGATTAGTAATCTTCTTAATGAGATTGTAACAAGTGCTAGCCAAACCGATTTAGAGCAGATAAACTTTGAGGCTGTAAATCAAGATGCTGAGAAGATAATTGCAGAAGCATCGATAGTAGCTGAACAAAGGGTAAAGGAAACCTTCCCTGAACTTCCCAAATCTCTTACTCAAGTAATAAGTGAAAAAGTATCGGAGACAGCTTAATAGTCAAGCTTAAATTTAATAATAAAATCGACTCCAATTTAAGACTTCTTATTTAGGTTCATAAATGCTACAAGATACTATCTAACAAAAGGTAAATGAATGTACATAAGGTTAATGCTATTATTAGGATGCTAAATACGAAAAGGAGCAAGCCAGTTCTTAAAATAAAATTTGATAAACTAGCATTTTTTATTTTCCTAGAAGATAGCATCAAAATAGCGCTAATAAATTGTAAAAATAGCGATAAAAGAGGGTAGATAAATACAGATAAAGGCCAAAGAAAAATTAAACCATAATTGAAAAAGTTTCTTAAGTCTAAGATGATAGGTAAATAAGAAATTATATACTGGTGATTGAGAAGGCTAGTTTCTTTAATAAGGATAAAATTGATAGAAAGGGTTGATAAGAATATACAAAATAATGTAATAAAGATTATTTTTCTCCATGGTTTTCTAGAAAAATTCATCCATTTATTGCTGATTTTATCTACGATTAAAAATGGTCTTTTTGTGAATATAAATATTAAATTAGCAATAATTAAGCCTAAAAGTGCTCCTGCAATCGTATCGGTTGGATAATGAATACCAAGGTATATCCTTGAAAAGGCAACGATCAAAGATAAGATCAATAAAGGAGATGCTATTCTTCCATAAATTCTAAATGCTAAAATGCTACCAGCAAAAGCCCTAAATGAATGACCTGAAGGAAAGGAAGAACCATGCTCTTCTAATTCAATTAGCTTTATGCCTATCAATAATTCATAAGGTCTTGGACGATATAATAAAACCTTCAAAAATAGTCCTAATATTCCTGATATAATCATAGTTATAGTTAGATATATAGCAAATTTCTTTTCTTTAAATCCACCATAAACCCATAAAACTATTATAAATAAGAGCCAAAATAAACTCCCACCAAATTCTGATAATATTAACATGATATTATCTAAAGCCTCTGATCCAGAAATACTGTTTATTGTATATAGTAAATCTTTATCATAAGAATAAAGCAATGATGAATAAACAAAATAGCTTAATAATATGAAAATGATTAATGGTAATATTATTGGTAAAGTTTCATGCCTAATTTTGATACTAATCTTCATAAAATCATCCTTTTTACCAAATTCGAGGAGAAAGGCGAGTAAGAGGTTTTGCTAAGTGCCTTCTAGCTCTAGGAGGGACTTCATAAATACCCAATTTTATACTTCTTGGAACTTCCTCGATTATTACTGCTTCCTTTGGAAGCTTTTGCTTACAATTTTTACATATAAATCCCTTTTCTTTTCCTGCTGATTTCATTCTTTTTTTGCACAAAGGACATACGGGATTTAACTTTTTTAATACCTGGCTTAGCTTAACTATCTCTATCTTCTCAAGGTTTACAGTTAATGGTAGATTTGGTTTTGGTTTTATTCCTCCATAAACTCTAACAACATCTCCAATGGTTAATTTCTTAATAATTTCTCTAAACTTTCTTGTAGGCTCATAGGCAGCGCAATCAATCATACCGCTATCATCCTTTATTTTGAATATTACATGCCCTCCTGGTATTATTTTTGGTTTCTCACAAACTTCTCCTTTAATTGCAAAAGAGCGATAAGGTTGAACTTCAGAAATTTTTGCGAATCTTATATGCTCATCAGTAGCTTGATTAGTCTTGTATATTATCCATCTCTCAATAGGCTCAAGAGCTCTCACAATTCTATGTGCTCTCTCAGCTATGAAAGGATTCTCAGCTCTAATTCCATAAAGAATTGGGCAAGGAGTGTGAGGAGTTATCCTTATCTCACCAGTATTAGGATCAATATTATCAAATGTATCAGGATAGGTTAATTCATTCATCTTAAATACTGATTCTTTATCTATTCTTCTTTCTTTTCCTCTATTGCTAGGTACTCTATAGGCTATCAACTCATAAGTGAAATCTTGCTCTAATCTTTCACCAATAGCTGCTAAAGCTCCTATTATGCCCCTTCCTATCTTGAATTTGTAAAATTCTGCTCCAATTTTCTTTGCCAGTTCCTCTGCTTCATCTATAGTTACTATGTCTTGAATTACCTTTCTTGAAAATAATTTTAATTCTTCAGGTATATTCTCACCCTTAAGGAAGACTACACCTGGATTCGTAGTCTCATGATCTAACTCTGCTAATTCTTCTACTGTTCCAATTACCATCTTCTTAATTCTATCAATTAAATCATCTTCAGCTTCAACTTCGATGGCAATAGCACAGTTCCCTCTTGTCTTCAAGATCCAATTTGGATTTAGCCTTATTAAACGAGGATAGTCGATAATCTTCGCACCCATTCCAATAAGCCTATCTATGACTACTGCACCAACGTAAGTTGTGCACATTCCATCTTTAGAATCTGTATCATCAAATCCTATGTGAAGTCTTGTCATTTTGGGAAAATATATGGATTATCGCTAAAAAATTCTTTTCTAAAAGATTGTTCATATTGCATCTCTCACAATAAAAGGAAGATACTCACTCATTTAACACTATTGAAATTCCTAGTGATGATAAGCGATACTATTCATACCTACAAAATATGAAGGATTCTTCACATAGGAAAGGTTGATCAATAAGATCTATAAAGGTAGACTTTCTAATTTGATAAAAATAAAAGCAAGGAGTAAATTTAGTACTCCTTTTTATGTTTCGACTACTATCATTGTTAGTGTTGATCTAACTTTATCTAAACGCCTTATCTTCCACGTTACTGTCTCCTTTAGTTTTTCCATAGTGTCAGCTTCTATCTTCGCGATTATATCGTAAACACCATAAACCACATAAACCTCTTTTACATTTTCAATCTTCTTTAACTCTTTAACTAATTCCTCTTCTGCTCCAAGTTCTACATTTATCAACACGAAGGCTGTTGGCATATGTGTCCAGTATAAACTCTGCTTAATAAATTTTAATACTACTTCATAGATGATTCCCAAAAGAAAATTTTTCTATTTTTGGGTGCGTGTCGGCAGTAGCCCTCTTTTTGTTTTAGGTGGGATTCAGCTTAGCGACCTACCTAGGTCTCGTGCAGAACTCATAGACCTTTTTTGGTCTTGCTCCGCGCGGGACAACCGTTTCATTCCTACCCAGGAACCTCAAGAGTTCTATCATCGTATACCCTGGCTCGGATATCGTTTCTGTTTTGTTGCCAACCATCTCTGGTTGTGCCTCACGGCACCGCGCTTCTGCATGGAGAGAGGAGCTTCCTCAGGGCATAGCCCCGTCGCCCACCCACCGACTCGCACCCTTCTTAATATAGCAATCTTTTCTGTATTAATTTTTTGATTACCTTTATGTTATGCTACCTTATAACATAAGATATTATTTAATTTCATTTGATGTAATCTAGGGTAGGATATTGAATAGTATCTCTTCTCATCACAAGCATCTAAAGTGTAATTAGATTAGACATGTTAAGATTTGAATATGCTATCAATATTTATACGATTAAGTTTTTCAAAAATTATAAGGTTAAAATTCTTAAAAGAAAAAATATTCGATTTATCCATGAATTCCAAAGTATTCTTTTTCTATGTTAAGAATATCTTCAGGACTTTTAGAAAGCCTATATTCTTCAAGAAGATTCTTATTTAATTCTAAGAAATTTGGTCCCCATTTAAATACAGATATTAACTTTTTACTTTCTTCAATATAATCAGCAATGTAAAGTGCAGATGCAAGAGCTTCCGCTGAGCTTAACATAGAAATTTTACCATAGTTTATAGGATTGGTAGCAATCAATAAAGGGAGTCTTCTATTTAAGCCTCTGAATCTTTTTGAGAAAGTCTCATTTATCTTCTTCCATGAACAATCTATAGAAACAAGACCAAAGCTTAAATGAGGTCTATCCTGAGGTGAAAAAATACTCAATGCTTTTGGATTTAGGGTTATACCATTTTTAGGAATTTTACTCTTTTGAAAGATAGGTTGTGCCAATCCTAAACGGCAAAGCTTCGCTGCAGTACATTTCTTTTGATCGTCTTGTCTCATCTGGTAAATATAGATTTTTGGCTTGAGAATCAAAGAAGTTTTTTCTGATTTATTCACTTTTCAACCTTTTTTAAATTTCTTAAGCCTTCTAACAATATTTTCTGCTCTACGCTTGCAATAAGCTTTCTTGTTTGAACAACAACATCTGGATTGACACTAACACTATCAATCCCAAGTCTAACTATTGCTTCTGTGAAGTCCTCATAGACTGAAGGTGCCTGCCCACAAATCGATACAGTCACCTTGGATTCATGAGCAACTTTTATCAAATGCTCTATAGCTCTTAATACTGCTGGATCACGCTCATCAAAGTATCTACTATCTATAGCAGGTAAGATTTGGCTATCACGATCAGTCCCAAGGATAAGTTGAGTTAAATCGTTGCTACCAATGCTAAAACCATCACAAAGCTTACTGAACTCATCTGCCATGAATATTATCGATGGGACTTCAGCCATAAGCCAGACTTTAAAGTCTCTTCCTCTCATTAATCCTTCTTCTTTCAATATTGATAAGCATTTTTCAACTTCCCATGTCGTTCGCACAAAAGGTAACATTACCCAAACGTTCTTTAAACCCCACTCGTCACGACACTTTTTTATTGCTTTACATTCAAGCCTGAAAGCCTTTTCATATTGAGGGCTAATGTATCTACTGACTCCTCTCCATCCCAGCATTGGATTGTCCTCTTTTGGTTCATACTTTTCTCCTCCTTTTAACTGTGCGTATTCATTCGTCTTAAAGTCTGAGAATCGAACTATAACCGGTTTTGGTTGTATGGTTCTAGCTACCTTTGCTACTCCCTCTGCCATCTTATCGATGAACTTCGATTCTTGATTATTTTCAATTAAGTAAAGAGGATGTTCTCCTATATACGTTGCCATTATGAACTCAATTCTCATAAGACCTATTCCATCAAAAGGAAGGTGAGCATAATCTTCTATCTTCTCAGGAATTCCTAGATTCATGTAGATCTTAGTTGCTGTAACCAAAACTTGTTCAGAAGAAGTAGGCATTACTAAAGATGTTTTTTCAATAGGTCTCTTAAACTCTTCTATAACTCCTTCATAAACAACACCTGCTCTAGCATCTACTGTATAATAACTATTATTAACTAGAACTTTGGTGGCATTTCCAGTCCCTACTATACAAGGAATGCCAAGCTCTCTGCTTACTATTGCTGCATGGCAAGTCATACCTCCTTCATCTGTAATTATAGCACCAGCAACCCTCATATAAGGCGCCCAATCTGGATTTGTCATTCTTGTGACGAGAATGTCTCCTTGCTTCATAAGCTTAGCAGCTTCTTCTGGCGAAATTATTACCTTTGCTTGACCTATGTGAAAACCTGGGCTTGCTGGTAATCCTTTAAGAACAATTACACGTTCCATAGTCTTAGTTTGAGTTAATAATGCTTCTGAAGTTAAAGGTATTGGTGCTTTAACACTCCAAACAGTCTCAGGTCTTGATTGAACTATGAAAATATTTTTTGGAAATGGTAGATCATTATCTATCGCAAATTCTATATCTTGAGCCTTTCCATAATGTTCCTCTATCCTTTTAGCAAGCTCTGCTAGCTTAAGAACTTCCTCATCTGTAAGAGAAGGAGCAGCTTGCTTTTCAGTAGGTAGTGTTAGATGAACAGTCTTTCCTTCCTCATCTCTTGTATAGAATATAGTTTTATGAGTTATTTCTTTTTCAACTATCTCCATCGTATCTTTATCTACGATGAAACGATCAGGGATTAAAGAGCCAGATACCAAGCTTTCTCCTAAACCCCATGTAGATTCAATAACAATCTTTGATCTATCTCCTGTTACAGGATGAATTGTGAACATAACTCCTGCTGCCTTTGCATTAATCATCTTCTGAACACCAACACTTATTAAGACCTTTTCATGAGGAAAGCCCTTTTCATCTCTATAGAATATCGCTCTTGGTGTGAAAAGACTCGACCAGCATCTCTTAAGGTAGTAAATCAAATTATCAAAACCCTTAACGTTCAAGTAAGTTTCCTGCTGACCTGCAAAAGAAGCATCTATCAGATCTTCAGCTGTGGCAGATGAACGTACAGCTACATAAGCTTCTACAACTCCCAGGTTATTGCATAGCTTCTTGTAAGCTTCCTTTACAGCTTTCAATACGTCTTTAGGAACTTGCTCAGCCTCTATTAATTCTCTTATCTTCCTAGAGGCTTCCTCATACTGTTGAGGATTTTTCTTTTCCTTAATGCTCTCTTTAATTATGGTGTAGATTTTATTTGATAAACCTGTCTCTTCTAAAAATCTTTTGTAAGCATAAGAAGTTACAGCGAATCCAGGAGGTACAGGAAAACCTGCCTTTAACATTTCTCCTAGGTTGGCGTTTTTACCGCCAACTAAATGAACATCATCTTTACTCAACTTTTCAAATTCAATGACTAATTTGTTTTCAATTGTCATGATTTACAACCCAATTTATAAATTTCTCTAAATAATATAAATTTATGTATTATCGGTTTATTTCATCTCTATGAGAATTAGCATTAAAAATCAAAAAGTTACTGGAAAACGATTTTCATAAAGTATTTCTTATTTAAGGAACGAATTAACAAGGGAGGTGAGTTAATTTAAGGTATTTTTCGATGAAATCGAAATTACAACAAAGAGTAGAACAGAATTGATAGACATAAGTAGTTATGTTGAAGATCATATAAGAAAAAGTAAGATAAAGAATGGCTTTTGTTTGATATATGCTTTACATTCAACTGTTGCAATAATAATAAATGAACATGAGGCAGGCTTAATGCAGGATATAATAAACAAAGTAGAAAAGGATTTTCCTAAAGGTGCAGGCTGGCTCCATGATAGAATAGATGATAATGCAGATGCTCATTTAGCATCTGCATTCATTGGACCGTCAAGAATATTTCCAGTTAAGGATGGAAGATTGATTAGAGGAACATGGCAGAACATTTTCCTATTAGAACTCGATGGACCAAGAAGAAGAAAGATAACATTAGAAACATTAGGCGAGTAAACATAGTCATAATCTTCTTACTTTCATAGATTCGAAGAGCGAAAAGTTAATATCTTGTTTTTATGATCTTAATTTTAGATTAATATCTCGTTTAAATTTTGAAATATTAAAATTTAAGGAGGATTATTAATATGGAAGAAATCATATCAGAGAGTAAATCAGTAAAAGAAGTTACGTCTATTGAAAAATCTTTAGAAAATGAGTTAAATGAACTAAAAAAAGCATTGAAAGAGGAACATGAAAGAGCAGAAGATTATTTGAATAAATTAAAGTATTTACAAGCAGATTTTGAAAACTATCAAAAAAGAGTGAACAAAGAGATGCTTGATTTAGTAAAGTATGGAAATGAGAGATTAATGGTAAAATTGTTAAACATTATTGATGATCTTGAGAGAAGTATTAAATTTAGTAAAGAATCAGATAATAAAGAATCATTGATAGAAGGAGTTGAGATGGTCCTGAAGAGCTTGAAGGAAATTCTTAAGAAAGAAGGCTTAGAGGAAATAGAAGCTATTGGAAAGAATTTTGATCCTAATTTACATGAGGCTGTAGCTTATATTCAGACTAATGAGTATCCTGTTAATACAGTAATAGAAGAGATAAGGAAAGGTTATCTTCTAAATGGGAAGTTGATAAGACCGAGTATGGTTAAGGTTGCTTTAAGCTTAAATGAGAAAGGTGAGATCCATGAGCAGCGATAAGGAAAAGATAATAGGAATAGATTTAGGAACTACGAACTCAGCAGCAGCTATAATGGAAGCAGGAAGACCAGTGGTTATACCGAGTGCTGAAGGTCCTACAGTAGCAGGAAAGATGTTCCCCTCAGTAGTTGCATTCACAAAGGATGGTCAACTCTTAGTTGGTGAGCCAGCTAAGAGGCAAGCCTTAACGAATCCTGAAGGCACGATATTTGAGATAAAAAGGAAGATGGGAACTGACTACAAGGTTCGTGTTTATGGGAAAGAGTTTACTCCTCAGCAAATATCAGCCTTCATTCTACAAAAGATAAAGAGAGATGCTGAGACCTATCTTGGTAGACCCATTACTAAAGCAGTCATAACTGTTCCTGCTCATTTTAACGATAATCAAAGGCAAGCCACAAAAGATGCTGGAACAATAGCTGGATTAGATGTTGTGAGGATAATAAATGAGCCTACTGCAGCATGTTTAGCTTACGGTCTGGATAAGCTCGAAAAAGAGATGAGAATAATGGTCTTTAGCTTTGGTGGAGGGACTCACGATGTGACTATTATGGAATTTGGTGGAGGTGTCTTTCAAGTAATAGCTACTAGTGGAGATACTCAAACTGGAGGAGCTGATATAGATTATGCTATAGTTAACCATCTTGTAGAGGAGTTCAAGAGGCAGACAGGTATAGATTTGAGAAACGATAAGACTGCTATGGCTAGATTAAAAGAGGCTAGTGAGAAGGCTAAGATTGAACTCTCAACTCTTCTTACAACTGATATAGACTTACCTTTCATTGCTATGGATAAAGACGGTCCAAAGCATCTTCATTATACTCTGACTAGAGCGAAGTTGGAAGAATTAGCTTTACCTATAGTGAGAAAAACAAAGGATACTATAACAAGAGTGCTAGAAGATGCAAAGCTTACACCAAAGGATATAGATAAGGTAATACTTATAGGAGGACAAACAAGAATGCCTCTTGTTAGAAAATTTATTGAGGAAGTTATTGGCAAGCCTCCTGAAGTAGGAGTAGATCCTATGGAGTGTGTTGCTATAGGAGCAGCTATTCAAGGTGCTATAATAGCTGGAGAAGTTAAGGATATTCTCTTACTCGATGTTACACCTTTATCATTAGGTGTTGAAACTCTCGGTGGTATATTCACAAAGATAATTGAGCGAAATACTACAATACCTACGAGAAGAAGCCAGATCTTCACAACTGCTGCAGACTTTCAGACTACAGTTACCATTCATGTCTTGCAAGGAGAGAGACCTATGGCAAGCGATAATGTATCTTTAGGTATGTTTAATTTGACAGGAATTCCACCAGCACCAAGAGGAGTACCTCAGATAGAAGTTACATTTGATATAGATGTGAATGGAATATTAAATGTCACAGCAAAGGATCTAGCTACGGGAAAGGAAGCTAAGATTACTATAACAAACCCGAAGAAGTTATCACAAGAAGAGATAAAACGTATGATCGAGGAAGCTGAGAAGTTTGCTGAGCAAGATAGAAAGAAGAAAGAGGAGGCTGAGCTTCGCAACTTTGCAGATAACTTAATTTATACAGCAGATAAGACAAAGTCTGATCTTAAGGAGAAGCTTAGTCAAGATCAAATCGAAAGAATAGATAAAGCAATTAATGAGCTGAAGGATGCTCTTGCTGGAAAGGATGTAGAAAAAATAAAAGTGAAGAATGAACAATTATCAAAGGTTTTACAAGAGATAGGTGCTATGGTATATCAAAGGGTAGCTCAACAAGCTCAAAAACAAGAAGGAACTGAGCAAAAAAAGAATGAGAAGGATAAAGTAATAGATGCCGATTATGAAGTTGTAGACGATAAGAAGTAAATTCATTTATTAAAAGTTGATCTCTTATGTATAGCAACAAAAAGGACTACTATGAAGTCTTAGGCGTACCAAGAAACGCTACACAAGAAGAGATAAAAAATGCTTATCGTAAACTAGCTTTACAGTATCATCCAGATAGGAATAAATCTCCTGATGCTGAGGAGAAGTTCAAGGAGATATCAGAGGCTTACGCTGTTCTATCAGATGAAGAGAAAAGAAGACAATATGATATGTTTGGTCACGCAGGTATAGATGGCAGGTATACAAGAGAAGATATATTCAGAGGTGTTGATTTTGATGAAATCTTCAGAGATCTTGGCTTTAGTTTTGGTGGTTTCGATAGTATATTTAATTGGTTCTTTGGAAGGCGTGAACATGAACCTGAGAGAGGATATGATTTAAGATATGATCTTGAGATAAGTTTAGAAGATGCTTTCAAAGGTTTAAAGACCGAAATAGAAATTCCTCGTAACGAAAAATGTAACATATGTAGAGGAACAGGAGCAAGACCAGGGACAGAAACTAAAACATGTCCAAAGTGCCATGGTACAGGACAAATACAATACACTCGAACATCAGGCTTTACAAGATTTGTTCAGATAACGACTTGTGATAAATGTAATGGCAAAAAAGCAATAATAGAGAATCCATGTAAAGAATGTCATGGTAGTGGAATAGTCAAACGCTACAGAAAGATAAGAATAGAAGTTCCTCCTGGTGTTGACACAGGCTATAGTCTAAGATTAAGAGGAGAAGGTGAAGCAAACATTAAAGGAGGAAATCCTGGAGATTTATACGTAGTCATAAAAGTTAAACCTCACAAGCTATTTAAGAGAGATGGTGACGATATATTCTACGATGCCTATATAGGCTTTACTCAAGCAGCTTTAGGTTCAGAAATAGAAGTCCCAACAATAGATGGGAGTGCTAGGATTAAGATACCTCCAGGTACTCAAAGCGGGACTATATTCAGACTAAAGGGCAAGGGAATGCCAAGAGTTAGAGGTTTTGGTAGGGGTGATGAATTAGTTAGAGTTATAGTGAAAACTCCAACAAATTTGACAGATAGACAGAGAAGACTTCTTTTGGAATTAGCTAAAGAACTTGGGGAGGAGATTAGATGAGAAATATCGTATCTATCTTAGCGAAAAGTTTACATTTTAAAAAATAAATAAGTTTATGATTAATATGTTAGCCTGTCCTGTTTGCAAAAACGATAAGATAACTCTAAACCAAGATTTGAAAATTAAAGGTTCCTCTCCACATATTGTTTACCTTCAAGCAAAGTGCAATAAATGCAATCAAGCTTTAGTTATAGAGTTCACACCAACGAAAGTTCAAGCTCAATATCCTGAATGATTTGATAGAAGATTCACAGGATGTTATAGGTATAACAGGTACTCCTGGAACTGGAAAAAAGACCATTGGTCGATTACTAGCTAAACTCTTAAAATATGATTTTTTGGATTTAAATCAAATCGCTATTAAGAAGAATGCTATAATAGGCGAAGATGAGCATGGTTTAATAGTAAATCTTCATCTATTAAGAAAATATGCAAAGGAAGCTATAAAAGGGAAAAAAGTAGTTATTGTAGGTCATTTACTACCATTTGTATTTTCTAAGAAAGAAATGAGATTTGTTGCTGTATTAAGATGCTCTCCCTTTGAGCTTGAGAAGAGAATTAAATTAAGGAATTATAGTGATAAGAAAATCAAAGATAACATTGCATCAGAGATACTAGGTTTATGTGCTTACGATGCTTTAAAAAAATTTGGAAAGGAAAAAGTAGCTGAATTCGATACTACTGGTAAAGATGCTAAAGATGTTGCTGAAGAGATAATAAAAGTAATAAATGGAGAACTTCCGAAGAGAGTAGGATTTATCGATTGGCTTGGTCTTTTTGAAAAAGCTGAGCAATTAAATCGATTTTTTGAATAGCTTTTTTATTAAAACTAAATTCTAACTTTTTAATAACGATGAATATGAGCTACTCCCAATAGACTCTATTTTGCTATAATTTTATGATTAAATAAGCTTCCTTTATTTCCATATAGTTTTTATCTATAGATAAAGTAAGAAGAAAGGGGGAGAAAAACTGTCATCTATAGCTTACAAGAGGTTTAGTGAAGAGCTTGTTTCTATGATAGGGAGAAGGGTTATTGCAGAGACTGTTGAAGGTAGAGTATATGAAGGAGAGTTGGTTGGTATAGATGAGAGGCTTAACATCATATTAAACAATGTGATAGGAGCTGGAGATAAATTCTACAAAATAGTCTTGAACAATAGTTTCATAAAAGAGATAAGATTAGTTGAGAAGCCATTCGATCTGAAAGCTCTTGCTGAAAGGCTAAATAAAGTCTTTCCAGGCATGGTCAAGCTGAGAGAGGATATTAGATCCATAATCGTCATGGATAAGATAAAGGTAACAGAGCAAGGAGTAGAGGGGAGTGGATTAGCAGCTGAGAGAGTAAAATCTGTCTTTGATGAGTTTATGAGAGAAATGAAGGGATAGCAATCTTTTCTATTAGTTAATTATCATTTAGCATAAAATTAATTTTTATTGACATATTCTCATAATATTCTTCATAACTTTTCCAGCTTAATGTTAACCATTGAATCTTTTATACTTACAGAGGAAGATTGTATAGCTATTTTAAGGGAAATAAAGTGGCCTAATGGCATAACATGCCCATCTTGTTCATCTAAGGGTATAATAAGGTATGGAAACTATGGTTTATATCAAAAGTATTTATGCAAAGGATGTGGCTACGTATTCAACGATAAGACAGGAACTATATTTTATAGATCTAGAGTACCATTAAAAGTTTGGTTTTTTGTAGCATTTATGCTACAATTAAATATATCTATCTTAGAATTAACTAAAACCTTTAATATGTATTATGATACTTTATATAAATTAGTTAAGAAGCTTAAGAAGAGTGGATACCTTAACATAATAAACAAGAAGGTTAAAGAAAAAATGATGTTGAAAATGACTCACATAATATAAGCTAAGAGTGATAAATAGACCATAAAAATTTCTTTTTCCAATCACTAATCAGATAAATCCTATTTTACATTCTAATTTTTTCCTATATTTTTTAAAAAATATAGGAAAAAATACCCATAAACCTTAAGTATTATTGCTCTATATTGTATTACGATCAAAAATGGTTAAATTCAGATATACTAAAATGGCGTATGCAGATCCTGACGACATGGTTTTCGGACACGCAATTTATCCAGTATTTTGTAAGAATTGGAACATACAATTTGGTGCAGGATACGTAGTCCCTGAGGTTAAGGTTGCACCAAGACCTGGAACTGGAGATTCTTTGGAAAAACTAAAGGCAGAACATGAGAAGATAACAAGAGATGCATGTGATAGAGCAGCTGCTATAGGTATACCTTTCTTCATGATTGAACAAGAGCATGTATTCCAGCAAACTTACAATCCAAAGTGGGCAGGGGAGATAACAGCCCTTCAAGCATCTATAATTGAAGAATATGTGAGCAAGTATGGAATGAAGGCAGCTCTAAGGCAGACCGTTGGTGATATTAGAGTTGCAGAAAAGCCAGGAGGTCTTCGCGAAGCTCTAGGTTCAGAGTATGATAGACGTATAGCTGAGACTGTTGAGGAGTGTTGTAAGAATGGTGCAAGTGACATATGTATGGAGACAATGGGTGGCAAGGAAGTAGTTGACTATGGATGTATGAGGCAGGATATTCGTGCAATCCTATTCGGTATAGGATACCTTGGTAGCATAGACATGGAGTATGTTTGGGATAGGAATGTAAAAATATGTAGCAAGTATTCAACAAATCCAGGTGGAGAGACTAACTGCAGTGGTGCCAATACTTTAATGTTCGTAGCAGGAGGCTTAACAGCTCACGACTTTCCACATACAATAGCCATGCTGGGTAGGGCAATAGCTGCTGCAAGAACACTAGTAGCATATGAGTGTGGTGCTGTAGGTCCTCATAAGGATTGTGCTTATGAAGGACCTATTGTGAAGGCTGTATCAGGTAGACCTGGTGCACAAGAGGGTAAGCAAGCTGTATGTGCCCATGGTGATGTAATGGGCAACACTATTGCTGCAGTATGTGATGTTTGGAGCAATGAGTCTGTGGAGTATCACTCTGAGTTTGGAGGAACTACTCCTGCAGTCTGGCTTCAAGCAACAGCTATGGAGGCAGCCTTAATGAATACTGCTATTCAGACAGGCCAAGCAAAAGTTCTAAGAGACTTATACACTCTTACAGATAGATATAGAGACCCACAAGGTTATTGTCTATCATATGACAATGCTTGGAGGATTGGAAAAGCCTTAGTCGAGTATGGTAAGGATATATATTTGAGGGCTAGGGCAGCTGCCTTAGAAGCTGGTAAGATAATGAAGGAAGCTCATGAGAAGAGAGAAGTCGTTTTGACACGCTTTGAGCTTGACTCTCTTGAGAGAGCAATGGCTGAGCTCGAAGCTATGACAACAGAGACACCAAGATGGGTCGAGAAATGCATAGCAGACTACAAGAGAAAGGTGCCTAACTTTAAGCCAGAGAACTATGGGTTATAAGAGGTGAAAAAGAAAATGGTACTTCCAAAAATAAAAAATACAGATTTCATATTTAGACGCTACAACGTAGAGCTAGAAGGTCCTGCGATACCAGTTGAAGAGACACCAGAGGTAAAAGGTGCTGTACCAAAAGAAGAGCCATACAAATCACTTGCATTAGCGGTAGTAAAAGGAGATACAGACTTAGTTATATCAAAGGTTAAGGATGCATTAAGAACGATAAAGCCACTTGATATAATAGAGAAGGGATTAGCTAAAGGTATGGATGCAGTAGGTGCACTTTATTCAAGTGGTACATACTTCCTACCAAACGTTATGGTATCAGCTGATGCTATGATGGCTGGTATTGCTGAGTGTGAGAAGGCATTAGGAAAGTCAACAGAAAAGAAGGGCAAGGTAGTTTGTCACGTTGCTGAGGGCGATCCCCACGACATAGGAAAGAACCTAGTCGTGATGTTCTTAAGAGCAGCTGGTTATGATGTAGTTGATCTAGGAAGAGATGTACCTATAGAGACAGTAGTAGATACAGTTAAGAAAGAGAAGCCTATATGGCTCACAGGAACAGCCCTCATGACAACTACCATGTCTGCTTTTCCAAAGATAGCTGAAAAGCTTAAAGCAGCAGGTATAGATATTCCATTCGGTTGTGGTGGAGGAGCCTTATCAAAGGAATGGGTAGAATCCTTTGATCTTGGGTTCTTCGGAGCTAAAGCCCACCACGCACCAAAGCTCGCAGATGCTATCCTCAAAGGCATGGGCTGGAAAGATCTCAGAGTAAAGTACAACGAAGTAGTCGGAGAGTACTCTACAGGTAAAGGTTGGTAAAAAGCATAGCGAATTTCGCTATGCCCACATTTTTTATTTTAAAAACCTTATTTTAATTTAATGCAAAAACTTTATGTGTATCTGAATATTCTAACACATTTAACAAAAATGGGTGATAAAAATGGTTGAACTTACTCCTAAAGAAAGAGCATTTAAAATACTAAAAGGAGAGAAAGTAGATAGAATACCTGCTACGTCCCTTGCAGGCTGTGGAGGGACAGTAAATGTAGAAATGCAAGAAGCTACAGGAATTTATTGGCCAGAAGCTCATAAAGACCCTGAGAAGATGGCTAAGCTTGCTATAGCAAGCTATGAAATTACCGGACTAGAATGTGTAAGGGTTCCCTTTGATTTTGTAGAAGAACCTGAAGCTCTTGGGTGTAAGATAAAGTTTGGTGAAAAAGTAGATTCTGTTCCTGCAGTCGTTGAGCATGTCTTTAGTACACCTGAAGAACTTAAAATGCCTGATAACATACTCGAACTGGGAAGAATACCAGTTGTATTAAAGGCAATAGAAATATTAAAAGAGAGGGTTGGTGATTTTCTACCTATTTCGAGTCTTGCTCTTGGTCCTTTTACTCTTGCAGCTATGTTAGCTGGAGAAGCTAGATTTTTAACATGGGTATTGAAAAAGCCTAATTATGTAAGGGCTTTCGTAGATTTTGCAACTGAGTTCATTATAGAATATGCTAAAGCACAATATAAAGCAGGTTCCCATATCGTTCAAATCGGTGATCCAACCGCCTCTCCTGATCTAATAAGTCCAGATGCTTTCAGACAGTTTGCTAAACCTGCATTAATCGAAGTGGCTGATAGTCTCGATGGATTTAAACTTTTACATATATGTGGAAAAGCTGAAGCTATAGTCCCTGATATGGCAGAATGTGGTTATCATGGAATAAGTATTGAAGAATCTGTGAATATAGCTAAGATAAAACCTCTCGTAGGTAATGTGAAGATATTGGGTAATATAAATTCAAAGCGTACTTTACTATTCGGTAAACCTGAAGAGGTTGAAGCTGAGGTGAAGGTAGCAATCGCTAGTGGTGTTGATTTCGTTGAGCCAGGTTGTGGTTTTGCTCCTAGAACTCCAACAGCAAACATAAAAGCTATGGTAGAAGCTACTAAGAAGTATGGGGTAAAAACGTAAACTCCCTATTCTTTTTTTAAAAAAAAGATATTTTGTCTGAACTGTTAACTTTGTGTTTTCTGTCTTTCTTCTTCTTCCTTTTTCATAGCCTTGACAGCGCCCATTATTTGGTCTATCAACATCTTTACTTTGTCAACAGCTTCCATTGCATCTTTTCCATAAGCATCTGATCCTATCTCCCTTCTCCATTCTTCAGTTACTGTACCGCCTCCAATAATAGTCTTAACTCTGTCCTTTAGTCCAACAGTCTTTAACTTATCCTCAACTTCTTTCATAGATAGAAGTGTAGGTGTCATTAAAGTTGACATAGCTATTACTTGTGCGCCTTCTTTCTGAGCTGTTTGAACAAATTCTTTTGATGGTACATCTCTTCCTAAATCTACTACATCATAACCAGCTGCTGTAAGCATCGCCTTGACTATATTCTTGCCTATATCATGTACATCTCCTTCTACTACTCCTATAACTATCGTTCCTTTGGCTTTAGCTTCAGACTTTGGTATAAGCGGTAGTAGAACGTTGAGACCAGCATACATAGCATCAGCTGATGAAAGAACTTCTGGCAAGAAGTATTCTTTACACTCATATTTCTTACCAACTATTTCCATACCTGCTGCCAAACCATCTACTATGCCTACATAAGCCTGCTCCTTTCCATCTTTGACTAATTTTGCCCATTCTTCTGCTGCCTTCTGTGTAGCTTCTGGATCGCCCAGAATAACCCCATCAGCTAACTTTTTTAAAATCTCTTCTCTTTGGCTCATCTAAACCCACTCCAATTTATCGAGTAATCACTAATATATTAAATTTATGTATATTTAATGAGAATTATTCTGTCAATTTCTCTTATGATTCTTTACATCATTATCAGTCTTATTAAGCATTTTAGATGATTATTCTAACAGCATAGAATTACGTTATGTTTATTTTCCTGTGATTCTATAATCATGGAGGGTCAAATATGTGGGATCGTTCTTTTAAACTTAATGATTCTATCTACAATATTATGCGTAGACATAAGATCAAGTTTCCCAAAATTGCAACTTTATTTCTCTTGATAAAGGATGAAGGACCTGTGGGTCGCTATAAAATAGCGGATGAACTAGAGCTTCCAGAAGGCATTACAAGAGGGACTTTGTCCCATCTCAAAAATTTAGGTATTGTTCAAGTGACAAAAAAAGGCGTAAAATTAACAGATATAGGCATAAATATTTTATCGGAAATATTTGAAAAAACAGGAATTAAAAGTATTAGGAACTTTAATTTTGACTTCATGAATTTGGATAGATGTTGTGCAATTGCGCAATTATCTCGGAGGAAAAACTTTAACGTTTTGACGCTAAGGGATAAAGCTGTAAGAGCAGGTGCTTCTTCATGTATACTAATCTCTTACGAGAGAGGAAAGCTTGTCATTCCTAAAGTTTACAAAGATTTTTCGACTTTGTTTCCACCATTGGCTAGGAAATTAAGTAAAGAGTTCCCACTTGCAGAAGGTGATCTGCTAGTATCTGCCTTTGCATCAACTATTTGGAAGTCAAAAGAAGCTGTGATGTCTGCAGTGATTGACGATTCTATTTATCCTATTTTATAACACTTGATAAAGAAGGCATTCCATCAGAATCTTTATTTTAGCTTTTCCAATAATACCATTATTAAAATAATTTTTTATGATTCTAACCATATTTTTCATCGGAGAGAATGAAAATTCTTAAGTTAATCAAATGTAATAATTTTTCTTACCTCATCGGTTTAATTAAACATCTTCTTGTATCGTTTGAATCCTCAAAATATAATATCCTATTAAATAATTTACACTGCTTCTCCTTGTATTCTGTTAAAATACTTTGGGAAACTCCCAATTCATTCCTCATTACATTATTCATTTTGTTTTTTCTCTTTTCATACTAAATCTATAATACATCCAAGAATATCTTTTGACTCCTCATACTCTTCTTCCATTGTTATGAGAAAAAGATTTTTCTAAACCTTCTTAATGGACTTTTCATAAGCATTAATGATGATCTCTTTAATGCGAATTCTATCGTCTTTTTGCTTTTAGCTTCATGATATCCTTTAGAATTTAGACTATTTATATATCCATAGCATAAATATTAATGTTAAATTGAAGTTTGTAGCTGAAATAAGGGATCCTGTGCATGGATATATACATATAACAGATGTAGAAAGAGAAATAATAGATACGAACGTCTTTCAAAGATTAAGAAGAATTAAACAACTTGCAGGAGCAAATCTAACTTATCCTGGCGCTCAGCACACTCGTTTTGAACACTCTTTAGGAGCAATGTATCTTGCTGGTTTAGTTGGTTCTTCTCTTTCATCTAAAATTCATGTTTTAGATGACGATATTCAAGAATTAAGATTATCTGCTCTACTACATGACATTGGTCATGGTCCTTTTTCTCATCTTTTTGAAGAAGCTTTAACAGAAAAGAGGAATATAACCCATGAGGATATTTCAAAAAGAATCATAAAAGAGACCGAGATTAAAGATATAATAGAGAAGAATGGCTTTGACTCTAAGGAAATATCTGAATTAGCTTTAGGATTGTCATCGAAGAAGCCTAAATTCATGAATGAGATAATTGCAGGAGGTTTGAGTGTTGATATAATGGATTATCTTCTTCGAGATTCTTACTTTACTGGTGTAGAATATGGTAAGGTAGATGTTCATAGGATTATCGATTCATTTGAAATTATAGATGAAAAACTGGCTATAGATCAAGCTGCTCTTTACGCTTTTGAAGCCTTTACAATAGCTCGTTATGAAATGTTCAAAGCTGTATACTTCCATAAAACAGTAAGAGCAGCTCAAGCAATGTTGGCTCGTTCCATAATCTTTGCTGATGATGAATTAAACCTTACTGATGTTAAGGATTTGAAAAATTATCTTCAACTCACAGATGAGTTAACCCTTTTAAAACTCATTAATTTAGAGCCTAAGAGTAAAGAGTTGAGTAGAGCTAAGCAGCTTGCTATAGGCTATAGGGATAGAAAGCTGATAAAGTGCGTATTTGAGAAGATAGTTCAAAGGGAAGATAGATTTCTAGAAAGAATTCTTAACCAAAAAAGCATAAGGGATAAAATAGCAATAGAAATTGCTAAGGAGGCTAATGTAGATTCTGATTTAATATTTTTTGATGTACCGACAACACCATCTGTCCCTTATACATCCTCACGCCAATCTTTATCATCTATAACCTTAGTCTATAAAACTATGGAAGGAAAGCGTCATGAGATAATTCCCATAAAGAAACTTGCGTTAATAGGAGCCATTACAGGATACATGGACGTAATAAGAATATATACACAACCTGAGTATAGATTAAGAGTCGAAAAGGCAGTAGATTCTTTCTTTGGTAAAGAAGGATATGCAACTAAAGTGTCTATGTAAATTTTCGTAGGAGCAATAGGATGAAACTTGAAAAACGATTTTATTAAGTAGGCTAAGAAAGAATATAGTAAGAAGCAGAAACTCATTGTAAGATCTTATAGTTATAGTTTTCTTACTACTGATTTCATTTTTTAATATTAAGCATTCTATTTTTAGCATGATCTATTTTGGTTTAATTTAGAATTGAAAAGGAGAGCTAATTCCAATGATTCAACTAAAAAGTTAATGTATAGAAGCCTTATGCTTATTATAGAAATTCAATGGGCTTAGTAACTTCTATCTTCAATTAGGTTTGTTATACTGTTCACATTATTACTTCTAAATATATATAATAAATTCGTTAAAAAGAAAGAGCTTAAAGCAAGATTTAGTAATGGATACATAGAATAGATGGATCGTTAAACCTTTTTCAGTCCCTCATAACCAGATTCCTAATTGAAAAAGACAAATAATCCAATTTAAGTGATAACAGATTTGTTTTGTTAATCAATTAAACTTCTGCTCCACCACAAAACTTCGTTATGTATTCTATCGCTATATTCTTAGCATCGATCAATTTCTCCTTACTTATTCCAGGAACGCCACATATTATCAATAGAATATTTTTCGTTTTTTCATTTAACTTTGATTCATCAGCATCTCTATATGGGTAAATTGCTATTAACTTTACATCATCCGATACTACTATCTCTCTACCTTGTAACTCCTTTGGCTTATCCATACCAATACCTAAGAATCTCTCACCTTTTCTTGCGAATCTCATAATTAAATTGCCTTGAATCTTATCTTCATCAAAGGCTGCTAATGCTATTCCAGTCTTTATAGATGCAAGATTGTATGCATCCACAACATTATTTATATTGGGTATAGATTTACCTCCAAGAATCCTTCTTATTAACGCTTCAGCAGCAGGCCTAATTTTAGTAGGATCTATTCCAACTTTCCAGAAGAAATCTCTATAAGCTCTAAAAATTTGCATATCTTTTAAGCTTTCAATATTATATTTTTCTTTGACTTCTTTAACGATCTTCTCCTTGAGCTCTTCTAACTCCTTACTTCCTTTTTCAACCTTTACCCCCCTTATATTCGCTATAAGAGCTTGTAAACCAGGAAAACTTTCTTCTAAATCTGGTAAAATTCTTAACTCCATAAAATTCTAGCATAAGTATTTAATAATAAAAACTTTTCAATATATTATCACAGAACCATTACTTCCATTTACCATAAGAAATTCTCCCTTTTTGATGAGAGATAATCCCTCTACCATATCGACAAGAGGTATTTTAGCAATAGCGCAACCAGAAACGGTGATACTGTCAGATCTCAAGTTGATAATTGCAGAAGGTGCTTTACAATTCTTCTTCAACTTATAAAGCACATAAGCTCCAACACTACTACCAACACTATAAGGGAATATTAGGACTTTTTTATCTATACTCGATCCAAAAAGTTCATGATGCCTATCGATAATCTTACCTTGATTAGGATCTACATTTTCTAAAAAAGATATAGGAGAGTTTGAGATTAATGCTTCACCATATCCTAAACCATCAACAAGGCCTCTTCCTCTAAATACTCCCTTCATTTAAAACTCTCCTTTAAGATTTCATTACTATCTTTAAGATTTATACTAACTTTATGGAATCTTTTAATGTAATGAGCTGCTTTACATGAATTAGTAGTAATTCTATCGACTCCAAGACTAGAGATTATGGGTGTAAATACAGCACAAGTATTACAAACGAATTTTGCTCCTGCTTTTTCGATTTTATTAGTGTATCCTTTTTTCTTTGCCTCTTCGTAAGTCTTTCTTGAGCAGAATATTAAGCATTTTTTATTTAATTTTTTATCTCCAATGAATTCAGAGATTTCATTTATCTCATTAACATTAAGATGAGGACAACCTAAAATTATTACATCTCCTTTCTCAGCATCATTAAGCTCATCGTAAACATTTTTCAGTTCATAATTAGTAAAATCTATTCTCTCAACTTTATCCATATTCTTATTTATTATAAACATTCCAGAAGCTCCAGATGTTCCTATAGCAGCACAAATAGCCTTAGCCTCAGATGAGTTTAGATTTTTTATGTTTTGAAAAGCTATAGGTCCTCTTGTAATCTTTCCAGCAAAATAACCTAAAAGACCAAAATTTACCGAACCTGAAAACCTATCGATTTTAATTTGGATTGAAAGGGTTGGCTTTCTCAACTCATCGATGTGCAACTCTGAATAAGGAGTTTTACCAGTGATTGCGCTTGCTAGAGCACTTAAAGCACTCTCACGGTTCGTCATTAAATTCAGAATAGAGTTTGCATAAATAGATGCTGAACTCTCAGCCCAGCTTACATGACTACCTTTTGGTGGTAGATAAAACCCTTCATATGGAGTACATGTAAAAGAATCAATTACTCCTAATCTTTTGTAGGCTTCAATTATCTCCATCTGTTCTGAAATATAATCGCTATCAAAATTAAAATCATATAGATTTTGAGGATCTAGTCCAGCAGGGTTTACAGTTGTTGGAACGGAAACCTTAGCTTCAAGGCTAATATTCTTTAAGAATTCTTTTCCATAATTTCCAATGGTTGAATACGAGACTCCTGACACATGGGCTGATGAAATTTCGATTAAATGACTTGCACCAGTTAAACGTCCTATAGAGGATAGTATTCTGTAAGCTATCTCAAGGGCTTCTCCATACTCTCCCTTAAGCGCTCTCTCCTCATAATTAGTAAGGTACAATGCTTATCGCCAAAATTGAATAATTTTTTCTAATAAGCATAAATTTTTTACTACTTTTTTATATAGGTCTTTAGTTAAACTTGATTAATCAATGTGATAGGTGATAGCTTGGATAAAAACACTAACTCACCAGATTTAAGGCATTTATTGGAAATATTGGAAATAAATAACCAATTGATAAGAATAAAGAAAGAAGTATCTTATTTATATGAAGTAGCAGCTATAATGAAGAAGCTAGATAAAGGCCCGGTTTTATTTTTTGAGAAGATAAAGGACTCAAACTATCCTTTAGTTAGTGGTTTATGTAGTACAAAGGAAAGAATTTGTTCAGCAATCGGGATAAATTCAAATGAGTTTAACGAAAAGATATTATCGGCGATAACAAATCCAATAAATCCAAAAATTATTGAAGATGCTCCATTTAAAGAATGTTCAGAGAAACCAAAGTTAAGCAATTTACCAATAATTAAGCACTATGAAAAGGATGCTGGAAGATATATAACAGCAGGTGTAGTCTTTACGAAAAATATAGAGACAAAGACTCAAAATGCATCAATACATCGCTTGCTCCTTCTTGATGATGAACATTTAGTTATAAGAGTAGTAGAAGGAAGGCATTTATGGAGATGCTTGCAATTATCAAAGCGAGAAAAAAAACCTCTAGAAGTAGCAATAGCGATAGGAGTTCATCCAGCAATATCCTTAGCAGCTGCTTGTCAAGTACCTTATGGTGTTGATGAGATGGGTATTGCAAATTATCTTTTAAACAATAATTTAACTTTAGCAAAGTGTAATAGTGTAAACTTATTTGTTCCGTCTTATTCTGAGATAGTTTTAGAGGGTGAATTTATGATGGAAAGAGAAGAGTTAGAATTTATGGCAGATATGCTTGGCACGTATGATTATCCTAGAAAACAACCTGTTATTAGAATAAAAAATATTTCTCATAGAAAAAATCCAATCTATCAAGGATTATTGCCAGCTGGTAGTGAGCATCGCTTACTCATGTCCCTTCCAGTAGAAGTTAAGCTTTTTCAAGGAGTAAAGAATACAGTACCATCGACTAAAGTTGTTCATCTTACTGATGGAGGTTGTAATTGGTTGCATGCAGTAATTCAAATCAAAAAGACTCATGAAGGAGAACCAAAAAACGCTATAATATCAGCCTTCGCTAACCATCCATCCTTAAAATTAGCCATAGTTGTGGACGATGATATAAATCCATTTGACATGAGAAGTGTAGAATTTGCTATTGCTACTCGCTTCCAAGGTGATAAAGATTTAATAGTAATACCTAATGTGAAAGGTTCAAGCTTAGACCCATCGAGTGATCAAGATAACCTTCTCACCACAAAGGTTGGGATAGATGCAACCATAAGTCTCTTTAAGAAGAAAGAGAAGTTTGATATAGCGAAAATACCTGGTGAAGATTTAATAGATGTTAAGAAGTACATAACTTAAGCTTTACAAAGTTTCTTTATCTCTTCTAATAAACTTCTCACTATTTGAGCATCTATAGGACTTAAAGTATGTAAGGATGCTATGACAATACCATCAATTATCATAGATAAACTTTCAGATAATATTCTTGAGTAAAGATCTCCAAACTTACTTGGAATGATGATGCTAGAATTCGCTCTGTTATCAATCCTTACTGATAACGCCGTAGAGCCTAACTTTATCTCCTCTCCTTCATAAACAAGCAAAAAGCAACCATTCTTAGCTTTTATTATGCAAATATTGAATATTCTTCCGTTTACTATTAGTTTTTTATTCAAAAAATAGTTTAAAGCCAAACTTGTCATCTTTTTATTTTCTTAGAGAGTTGATTGTATTTATTATTACGTTTATCAGCCTTAGATAAGAATTTATCCCAGCTCTTAATCGAGATATATCGTCTCCTTTTAGATTTATGATTAATTTATCTTTATCATAAGAGATTTTAACTAATAAGTTTGATTTTGGAGCTTTATCAATATCGGGTTTTAGAGCAAAATAAGCAATTTTAGCTAAATCTTCTTCTAAATTAACTTCTATCTTAGCGTCTAGTTCATTAATCATATTTTCTTTCTCTTAAGATGGAGAGATTGGTGGTGGGGTAATATCATAAGCCCTTCCTGCAATAACTAAGCCACATGATTTACACTCCCATATGCCACTGCTTTTTCTCTTCAAATTCCATGAACCACATTTAGGACAATTCCTCTTCATCTTTAAAATACTAAATATTCTACTATACTTCTTTCTTAGAGTTGACCCATACTTAGCACCAAGTCCTTTTAATCCCTTATTAGCCTTTGGCATTTTTCATGATCTCTCCTTTTATAATTTCTCTTATCTCTTTCGCTTTAGCTTTGGCTATATTAGTTGCTAATTTAACTTGATTGAAGTTAAGCGTTCCAGGTTGACCTTTTTGACCAGCACATAGATTTCCATCTTCATCTACTACAAAGGTTATTCTTGCATCCATGACAGCTTCCTCTTCAGAAGTTGGATCTACGATAAGCGTATCGCCTATTCTTGCCATAGTAATTGATATAGGAATACCATTTATTGGTAATGGAATAATCTCATTAGATTGTCTTATCTGTCCATTTTCATCAACGTAAAATTTTGGCATTTTACTTGTAATAAGAGAAGCAACTGTAGCATATGACGAAGCATCAAATAAGTTTCCATCAGTATTCAAAACATTAACATCAACAAACACAGCGTATACTTTTCTACCAGGGATTAGCGCGAGTTTGGATAGATCGATCATGTGGGATTCTCTAACTCCTCTATCAACAACTCTAGCTAACTCTATAGCATCTTCATCAGGAGGACCAGGTTCTGCATATGCTGAAGCTAAAGGTAAGACTTCTGTGTTTACTACTAAAAGTCCTTTATCAGGTGCATCAGGGAACGGTTCTCCTAGTTCTATTTTCACACCAGCTATAACTTGAGTGTTTCCAACTTGAACTCTAGCTGAACCATTAGCTCTCTCTATTACGCCAGTCTCTATGGTGATAGGACGAAAGTCCATTAAACCTCTATTATCCAACCTTTTTTCCTTAGATAAAAGCTCTATCATCTGAGCTTTTCTTAACTGCTCAACAACCATCGACTTCTTTACTGCTGACATCATTCCTCACCAACCTCGGCTTTACCAAAGTACTTATCTATCAATGCCTTTCTCTGAACTTCATAGATAACGCGACAAGCATTTACAGCCATCTCAAAAGCCTTCTCGAACTCTTCAGATGTTAATTTACCATCCAACTGAAGTAGAGTTACTTGGTCTAGATTTGGCATTATGGCAACAGGCATATCAGCTTCTCCTTCTTTATCCTCTACATCATTTAAATCTAGAACTACTTGACCAGATACCTTCCCAGCAGCACATGCTACAACCATATCACGCATAGATATACCAGCATCAGCTAAGGCAACAGCAGAAGCTGTAATCCCGGCACACCTTGAGCCTCCATCCGCTTGTAATACTTCTAAATAAACATCTATAGCAGTTCTTGGATATTCTTCAAGAATTAGGGCTGGTTCAAGAGCTTCTCTTATCACTTTTGATATTTCTATTTCACGTCTCGATGGTTGTGGAGGTTTACGAATATCTACAGAAAAAGGAGCCATGTGGTATCTACATCTTAGAACTGACCTATCAGGTAGGGCTTGATGCTTCGGATGAACTTCTTTTGGACCGTAAACTGCAACAACTATCTTATTCTTACCCATCTCTATATATGAAGAACCATCAGCATTCTTTAGTACTCCGACCTCTATCCTTAAAGGTCTTAACTCATCTACTCTTCTACCATCTATCCTTAAACCTTTTTCATTAATCAATTCTCTCAACTTTCTATCACCTTATATTTTGACAGGAAGTTTTGAATATTTTTAGTTAAGCCTGCCATATGGGCTTCCGACTCAACCATCCTAATAGCTTGTGTTGCCAGCAAAACACCATCAGGCGGACCCATTATTAAAATTATTCCATTTTGACCTATTATAAGTTTACAATTAGTAGCAGACTCTATAGTCTTAATCATAGATCCTTTTTTACCTATAAGCCTAGGGACTTTAGCAGGGCTTATCTTTACTACTTCTCCCTTTGGAATACGTCCTAAACCAGGTCCAGACACACTCAAAATAGGATTCCTAGTTCTATCATAAGCACTAACCTTAGCATATATCAGGTCTCCTATAGCAAATTTCCTTAAAAGAGATTCACGATCAGGCGAAAAATCTTTACCAAATACATTTTGAGCAGATAAATATGCAAAAAAACATGAGTTTATATCTACTTCCCATGAAAAAGCTGAAAAATCAATTATCTTACCTATTACTAAATCGTCGACCTTAGGAATGTAAGGTCCAGACAATGGTATGACGCGAATTCCTTCACGACTAATCTCAGCAAGGCCTACTTTCGTTGCGTAAAACTTATCTCTTATTCTAATTACATTACTTATAGCCTTATAATTTCCTTCAGCTATCAGTTCACCAGGGGTTACGTATTTTCTCTCAACATCAGGCATTTTTTTCACTTTATTAAAGTTACTTGTGATGTTCCTTTTGTGATAGAACCTAGTCTATCTAGTAATGAAGAATGAACTCCTGTAGGGATCTCTACAATTGCACTTAAAGAGCCATCTGCTAACCATTCTTCTTTTTGAACATCTCCATAACTTTTCAATACTCCTAAGGCTTTAGAAGCAAACTGAGCTTGAATTTTTACGCTTAGCTTTATCTTCTCATGCTTTAATGGAAGAATAGTCCTTAACTGTTCTACAACAATTTTAGCTTGTTCTTCAGCACTTTTGAAAGGATCTATGGAAACATGTACTTGGGGAATAGCTTGCTCGATTCTGATTTGAGGATGTGGCAAACCTGTTTTGGGATCGACAAAGTTTTTACTAATAATTGATATTATCTGCTTCTTTTTATCTTCTATTAAGGATCGTCTCTGTTCGGCTGTAAGCTGGAGTTCCCCTTTCTTCAGAATTATCTCAGCTACCTTTGTAGTAGATGTTGTATTGAAGAATTTTTTCAATTTTTCAATTGGAACGCGTAGTCCTTTTGATGCATCAGAAAAAACCTCATCGATAGCAATAATTTTTGAAGAATCTATTTGACGACCTAGTTTATAATCTAAAGCATTCTTAGGGTCAACTAATATCTCAAACCGCTCTCCATCTAATACTAACCTAACTACAGTAAATTTACCGCTCAAATTGTAAAAGCACCAGCGTTATGCTTTACCTGTTGCGGCAGAAATTCTCTCTCTTGCCTTCTCTGCAAATTTGGCTATCTCCTCTTCTGAAAGACGTCTCATCTTCTTAGTTTTTGTATCTATTAAAGCCATCTTTATGTGCTTTATACCAACTTTATCCTCACTTACTAGATATATACATTCTATGGCTAATATACAGGCTTCATCTAAACTCATATTAGAATCGTATCTTTTCTCTAAGTATTCTGTCACTTGATCGCTACCAGCCCCAATAGCAACACCATCATATCCCAAGTAAGTTCCGCTAGGATCTGTAGAGAAAAGCATAGGTCCATTCCTATCGACACCAGCTATGATTAAGGAAACACCAAAAGGTCTTACCCCTGCATATTGAGTGTATTGCTGGTTTAAATCACCTATCCGTTTAGCAACTGCTTCTACTTCGACAGGTTCATCGTATATCAACCTGTTTGTTTGAGCGAAAATTCTTGAGACGTCTACTTGAACACGAGCATCTGGGACGTAACCAGCAGCAGCAATGCCTATATGGTCATCGACTTGGAATATCTTTTGGCTTATACTTGGATTCTGTAGCTTTCTTGTTCTTTCTTCAACAGCCAATATTACACCATCTTTTACCTTTAAACCTAAAGCCAATGTTCCTCTTCTGACAGTCTCTATAGCATATTCAACTTGGTAAAGCCTACCGTCTGGTGAGAATATCGTAATCGCTCTATCATATCCAGCACTTGGAGCAAACATAACTATTCACTTCTACAATAAGTATTACTGTTAAGGGTTTAAAAACCCTTTTCTTATTCATTATTTATGATGTGAATTTAAATTAAATATTATTAAAGATAAACTATTAAAAGAGCAAGTTGCATTTATGAAGGATTTAATAACTCTTATTGATAATAAAATAGTAAGAATCTTCATTTATCAAATCTTAATAATGGTAAAGCCTAACTATTCATTAAAAGATATGCAAAAGTCCCAAGTACTCCTAAATATGCTTAGATAAGACTAAAATGAAACTTCTTTATCTTTTGGACAATAACAGATAGGTATATAACTTTAATATTAAAATCTAAATTTAAAATTTTCCAAAAATTAGCTAATCTCATTTATTAAACCTGTATTCAACTTTTATTGATGAAAATTTATAAGGTTGGATAAACCATCCAATAGAAAAAGGAGAAGATTGTGATGCGATGGCGAACTAAAACAGTCTATCCGTTTACTGCTATTGTAGGTCAAGAGAAAATGAAAACTGCCTTGATTCTAAATGTTATAAACCCGAAAATCGGCGGAGTTCTTCTAAGGGGTGAAAAGGGAACTGGGAAATCACTCGCAGTACGTGCTTTGGCTGATCTCCTTCCTGAAATTGAAGTAGTGGCTGGTTGTCCTTTTAATTGTGATCCTTCAAATCCGAGGGAAATGTGTGATATATGTAGTAGCAAGGTGGCTGCTGGTGAGAATCTTCCAGTTGTTAAAAGACGTGTTTCTGTGGTTGAACTGCCTGTAGGTGCTACAGAAGACCGTCTTGTTGGTACTCTAGACATTGAGAAGGCTATAAAAACAGGTGAAAAACATTTTGAGCCTGGACTTTTAGCTGAGGCTAATTGTAACATTCTTTACATTGATGAGGTAAACCTGTTAGATGATCATCTTGTAGATGTTTTACTTGATGCAGCAGCTATGGGTGTAAACTTTGTAGAACGGGAGGGTATATCCTTTAGCCATCCTGCAAGGTTCGTTTTAGTGGGCACGATGAACCCTGAAGAAGGAGAGCTTCGTCCACAATTATTGGATCGTTTTGCCCTTTCCGTTGAAGTTAAGGGAATTCAAGATCCTAAAGCTAGGGCTGAAATAGTTAAGCGTCGAGTTGCCTTTGAAAATGATCCAGTATCTTTCATTGCAGAATACCATGAGGAACAGGAAAAACTTCGCCAGAGGCTCATAGACGCCCAGAAGCTTCTTCCTGAAGTGAAATTAAACGATGGAATGTTAGATTTGATAACAAAGATTTGCATAGATTTTGCTGTTGACGGTCATAGAGCCGATATAACTATGTATAAAACTGCATGTACATTAGCAGCTTTTAAAGGGCGAACGGAAGTTTTTGAAGAAGACATTATGGAAGCAGCTGAGTTTGCACTTCCTCATCGCCGTCGCAGAAAACCTTTTGAAGAACCTAAACTCGAACAGCAACAAATACAAGAGATTGTACAAAGATGGAATCAGAAAAAAATGAATCAATCCAGACCCTCTAGTAACGATCCAAACGTAGATAGCGATAGCGAAAAATCTTTAGAAAGAGATGAACCCGTAAAAGAAAAGGTTTTTGAGGCAAGCCCGCCTTTTCCTGTAAAACCCTTTTCTCTACCTGTTTTAGATGATTTTCCACGTAACGTTGCTGGAAGAAGGTCAAAAAGCAAAAGTAACTCCAAGATTGGGCGGTATGTTGGTAGCGTCTTGCCAAAAGGGGAAGTGACAGACTTAGCTTTTGATGCTACGTTAAGGGTGGCAGCTCCTTATCAAGTTAGGCGTAGAAAAGATTCTAACCGCCAAACAGCTTTGCTTATTGAGAAGTGGGATTTAAGGGAAAAGGTGCGTAAAAGGAAAATTGGTAACCTAATACTTTTTGTTGTAGATGCAAGTGGCTCTATGGCTGCTGAGGAACGTATGTCTGCTGCTAAAGGTGCAATTCTCTCCCTTTTGGTTGATGCTTATCAGAAAAGAGATCGAGTTGGAATGATTGTCTTTCGTAAAGACAAAGCTGAACTTGTACTTCCACCAACAAGAAGTGTTGAACTAGCCCAAAAATGCTTAGCAGAACTACCAACAGGCGGTCGAACACCCTTAGCTCATGGTCTCAAACTTGGATTAGAAACTATCAGAAACTGTTTAGCTTTAAACAAGGAAATGGTTCCACTGCTTGTTTTAGTTTCTGATGGAAGAGCAAACGTGAGCTTAAACGGTGGAGATCCGGTAGAAGAAGCAAAAAAACTAGCTGAAGAAATACGTTCTGCAAGAATAAACTCTATAACAATAGACACTGAACAAAGCCTCCTTTCCTTTGGTCTTTTAGCACAGATATCTGAAGAAATGGGTGGAAAATACCTTCGTCTTGAAGATTTAGACGCT
>JAVZMU010000001.1:67573-75414 GCA_038883135.1 Nitrososphaerales archaeon | reverse complement strand
GGTTAAATCGATATCTTTCTCATTTTCTCCAGGAAGCCCCAATATCAATGTTGCACATGGAACCCAAGAGTTTTTTGATAAAATCTCAAAGGCATCTACAACAACTTGTGGCCAATCTTCTGGTTTAAAAGGCTTACATTTCCCTATCATATGATCCTTAATCAATCTTGGGCTTCCAGTCTCTATACCTGTTTGGCCACTTAACCAAAGATTATTTTTGCCTAATTCAACGATGTTTGATATTTCTTCAATTAGATCTGGTGCACTAGCAACCGAAGAAAGAGCGAAATGGCTTATTCCTACTGAGTTAACTCCAGGATAATTTTTTACTTCTTTAAAAAGGTTGATGACTGCTTCTTTATTCACTTCTAAGCCTTTTGCCTTATATCTTAGTACATCTTCTGCATGTAATAATGGATTTCTTCCAGCCCTTAAATTTACTTCAACTTCTTCCAAAATATGATCGATTGGAAAGCAACGATAACGCTGAAGAGTTGGGACACAAAAATCACAGCCGCGCCCACATCCTCGAGCAATCTCTACTATTCCATCTATAGTAGGCTCCCTAATTAACGGTATATCATTTTCTGGGATTACTTCTCCGTAAACAACCTCGGGTAAAGATTCATTGTTTAACGCTTTCTCGAAAATTGAAATTACAACCTTCTCCCCTTCTCCGATAACAACGCAATCTATTCCCAATCTCTCTCTAATTTCTTTATCCTCGAGCTGCCAAGCTCCAGCTCCTCCAACTACAATTTTTGGTTTATACTTTTTTATGGCAGGATTGTTTAATAACTCTCTGAATTTTATTGACATATACGCTTCTCTTCCAAATAATTGAGTGAAAGTAGATGTTGCTGGTCCGATTCCTAAGGGGTCGTTCTCTGTTATTCCAACAACTTTTGTATTTGGACCAATAACCTTCTCAAGACGATCGGGATGAGCAACGATCACATCTTCCCTTTTAAATCCATTATCTAATAAAGCGGCTTCTATTTTTCTAGTCCCACATGGAGCGTACTTAACAGATCCATCCTCATTTACACTAACAGAAGGACAAAAAATAGAGAAATAAAGCCAGTCAGGAATTAACCCTTTTGGAACACATGCACTAAAGCCTAGAAATATACCTCCATTATACTCACTCATGAGAGTTCTATCGGCAGTTAAAACAATTTTATAGCCTTCATTTTTTTTCAATATAAATTCCCTCTTTATTTCAATTAGAATTCAATAATCCAATATATTTTATTTTTTAAAACATTTAAATTTTGATATAATGCACTTAAGTTTAATTGAAAAATTGGATTAGAATTATCTATTTTTAGGCTCACCTAGTAAATCACTAATCAAACCTTTAATCAAATCTCTAAAAATACTTCTCATTCTTAAGAAAAAATAAGTTCCTTTTTCAGTCAGACGATAATACTTAATGTCTCTTCTCCCCTTTTTTATCCATTCACTAATTAAAAACCCATCATTCTCTAAACGATAAAGGAGAGGATATAACGTACTTGGCTTTAGCTTCTTTCCAGTCAGTCTTTTAAATTCTTTGATGAGTTCATATCCATGTTTAGGTCCTTGGGATATAAGCCAAATTATGATTGGTTTTTCGAGACCATGTATAAATGCATTTATAACGTCAACCATAGCATTGCTCCAATAGAATAGTTTAAATTTTGATATATCAACCTTTTTGCTACCTTGAAAAATTTTGAGGTAATAGTGTATGTCTGAAGAAGAATTGATCAGAAATGCAGTAAAGAGCTTCAGCAGAGCTATAATACTGTGGCTTTTAAGCAAGAAACCTTTGTCTGGATATAGTATTATAAAAGAGATTAAAAGATTGAGTGGGCAAAAATTTCATCCTGGAGTAATCTACCCTCTCCTTTACGAGTTAGAAAAAGATGGTCTCATAACTGGTGAATGGACACGAAAGAATGGTAGATACATTAAAAACTACTCTATAACTGATGATGGAGAAAAGATGCTTGATAAATTACGTAAAATTTTTGATATGCCTTTGAAAGAAGTTTTAAAAGAGCTCATAAAAGAGAGATAGATTAAAATTGTTCGATTTAATTTTAAATTCTTTTTAAAGAATAGCGGGCCCGGTGGGATTTGAACCCACGACCTCCAGCTCCGCAGGCTGACGCCCTAATCCATACTAGGCCACGGGCCCTTATTGAGTTTGAATCATAATTGCTCTAATAAAAGCTTAGCAACATCTTCTCTTCCTATATCTACTATATATCTTCCTAGCCTTGGACCTCTATCAGAACCTATTAAAATCTGATAGATCAATTTAAAAAAAACAGGAGGATCTAACCCATTCTTCCTTGCAACTTCAAATACCTTCTCTTGAATCTTCTCAGCATCCTCAGATATTAATATGAAATCTGCTAGCTCTTTTACCGCTCTTTTTTCATTATCTTTTAAGATTATTTTTTTTCTCTCAATAATCTTGAAGTCATCTGCCCAATTACACGCTAACTCAATTCTTTGAATTAATTCTTGACTAATCTCTTTTACTATATTATAACTACGGAGCTTGTTTAAAATATAGTCTAATCGATTCTTTTTTGGAGCTATAGATGCAAGTTGGACTAACATCCTATAAGGGATATGAATGCTTGGCTTTTCTTTCGGTTTTAAAAGATTAACATACTCGTAAAGCCCCTTTAACTTCATTAACTTTAATGGATTATCCACTTTCATTTTACCAAAATAAATATCCTCAAGAAGATCATATTCATCCATATAGGATGGTATATCATCTATAGAAATGTTACGTGAACCAGCAACCCTCTTGAACATAAGCAGAAGAAGAGATTGAGGCGAACCATATCTCAGCCATGTTTGTGGAGTAAAAACATTACCTAGTGATTTAGATATCTTCTTCCCAGATTTATCCAAGAACATTTCATACTTTACATGATATGGGTGGTGAAAATTCAATATGTTATCAGAGACCCAATCGTTCACCTTGACTGAGTCAGCTATATCTTTACCATAAGCTTCAAACCTTATATCAAGAGCAGACCATCTTGCTGCGAATTCAACTTTCCAACTTAACTTTCCTTGACCATTTATTACTGATGCTTCTCCTTCGTAATTACATCCATTAATCCATATACCACCTATTTCAGCTCCTTTGCACTTATACCTGACTTTTCTCTCATCCTTCAAGTACTCATAAGATTCTGCAACATATATTCTATTACATCTTTCACATAACGGAAAATATGGTAATGCTTTCTCAAACTTTTTTTGACCTAGCATCTCAGCTATCTTTCTTCCTATAATATCAGCCTTTTCTAGAATTATCGTTATTTGCTTATTTAATAAACCTCTTTTATAGGCATCTGTTCCAGATTGAAATTTATATTCAATATTGCACTTATCTAAAGCATCCTTAAGCAAAGAGCTCATATGCTCTCCGTAAGAATTATGACATTTGAATGGATCTTGTATCATAGAGACAGGCATACCTATAAATTTTGAAAGTTCGTTAGGTAATCCTATTGGAACCTTTCTCAATCCATCCATATCATCAGAGAAGGCAATTAACTCAGATCTATATCCCATGCTTTCTAATCCTAATTTTACACCATAAGCTCTTATAGCATCTGATAAGCTTCCTATATGAGGTATACCTGAAGCTCCTATTCCACTTTCAACACGAAGAATTTCTTTACTTCTCTTAAGTCTATCTTCCCTCTCTATAATTCTTTTAGCTACTTTGTCTATCCATGTACCTCTCCCTATTATCTCCACTAACTCTTTATTCATATCTTAGCACTTTAAGCTGTGATAGCTTTATGAGAAAGGTTTAAAAATTTACCTATAATATGGCACAGCAGCTTTCTCTATAGTTTTGCCCTCTCTCGAGCTTCTTACTTTCTTTATAGCTTCATCAATATGCTTAGACGTTATGATTGCTTCATTAACATGTTTCTTTGCTTCCTCAGGATCAGGATATTTACTTATGAATTCTTGAATAGATAAGGAAGTAGCTGTATTTATTATGGCTGCTAAATCTGCACCACTAAAACCTTCTGTTACTTCAACTATTCTTTCTAAATCAACACCTACAAGAGGTTTTCCTTTTGCATGTATTTCCAATATCGCCTTTCTTGCAGCTTTATCAGGTAAGGGTACATAAATTAGCTTATCGAACCTACCAGCTCTTAGCAAAGCAGGATCTACCATATCTATTCTATTAGTAGCTGCTAGAACTACAACTCCTGTAAGGGCTTGAATACCATCCAACTCTGTCAATAATTGGCTCACAACTCTTTCTGTGACCATACTATCTCCACTCATACCTCTCACAGGTGCAATAGAATCGATCTCATCAAAGAATATTATACAAGGAGCAGCTTGTCTTGCCCTCCTAAATACTTCCCTTACCCCTCTCTCAGATTCTCCTACCCATTTTGAAAGTAACTCTGGTCCTCTTATGCTTATGAAATTGGCTTCACTTTCAGTAGCTACTGCTTTTGCTAATAATGTCTTACCTGTGCCAGGAGGACCGTAAAGAAGAATTCCTTTTGGCATGGTGTAGCCCATCTGCTTGTATAGTTCAGGATACTTTAGAGGCCATTCTACAGCTTCTTGAAGTTCCTTCTTGACTTGTTCTAGACCACCTATATCACTCCACTTCACATCTGGAGTCTCAAGATAAACTTCTCTCATAGCTGATGGCATGATATCTTTTAGTGCATTCTCAAAATCTTCTGCAGTAACTTGTAGTTTATTCAAAACTTCTGGTGGTAGTTTTTCCTCTTCTAACTTTAGTTCAGGTAAAACTCTTCTTAAAGCTTTCATAGCAGCCTCTTTGCATAAATATTCAAGATCTGCTCCAACAAATCCATGGGTTACAGATGCTAACTTCTCGAGATTAACATCACTAGCTAATGGCATGTTTCTTGTATGAATCTGTAATATCTCAAGCCTTCCTTTCTTATCAGGAACTTTTATCTCTATTTCTCTATCGAACCTACCAGGCCTTCTTAAAGCTGGATCTAATGCATTAGGTCTGTTCGTAGCTGCAATCACAATCACTTTCCCTCTTGCTTCTAATCCGTCCATTAAAGATAGCAGTTGGCTTACTACCCTTCTCTCAACCTCTCCTGTAACTTCTTCTCTTTTAGGAGCTATTGAATCTATTTCATCTATGAAAACAATACTAGGTGCTTTCTCCTTAGCCTCTTTGAATATTTCTCTAAGCCTTGCTTCAGACTCTCCGTAAAATTTACTCATAATCTCAGGACCACTTATGCTTATGAAATGAGCATTACTCTCAGTAGCTACTGCTTTTGCTAATAATGTCTTACCTGTACCAGGAGGACCGTAAAGAAGAACTCCCTTAGGAGCTTCAACACCGAGCTTTTCAAATACTTCAGGATGCCTTAAAGGAAGTTCTATCATCTCTCTTACTTTCTGTATTTCATCTTTTAATCCACCTATGTCCTCATAAGTAACTTGTGGCACTCCTCTAAGTATCTCTCCTTTCTCTGATATGATAAAGATAGTTCTTTGTGTTATAATTACAGCATCAGCCATAGGGTTGATTCCAACGACTTGAAAAGTTAATCTACCACCAAAATAAGGTATCATCACATTATCTCCTTTTGTTACAGGTACTCCTTCAAGAGCATCTGCTAAGTATCTTTCATCTATAGGAGGAATTGCCTCTAATGGTGCTACTATAATCTTCTCAGCAGGTAAAGCTTTTATCTTTCTTAAAATAACAGTATCCCCTATAGCAACTCCAGAATTATTTCTTATCAGACCGTCTATTCTTATTATTCCTTTACCTTCATCTGAAGGATACAATGGAAGGCATTTAGCTACTGTTCTTCTCTTTCCTCTAATCTCTACTACATCTCCTGTAGAAGCACCAAGAGCATCCATCGTATCGTAATCTATTCTTACGACTCCTCTACCAACATCTTTCGTGTATGCTTCTAAAACCTTTACAGATACGTACTGTTGGCTCATCTTGCACCCTTACTCCAATTTAATTTTAGTATATTTCTTATTAGTTTTATCCTTAATCTTAAATGTTACTTCCAGTATTCCATTACGATACGATGCAAATGCGCTTTCAGGATCTACTGGTATCTTAAAATTAATCTTTGCTTTGTACTTCCTATCCCCATGAAAAGCCGATAATGTTAATTCATCTTCTATAGCATTTAAATCTATGTCTTCTTTTTCCACACCAGGTAATTCTACTATGAGTTTTAACTCTCCTTTACTCTCATCTACGAATTGATCATAAAAAGGTTCTCTAAAACCTTCTTCTGAGAGCTTTTTATCTCCAAAGAGTTTTAGAATAGGCTTTCCATTAGGCTCTATCTTCATTGAAAATCCATAGATTATAGGTTGAGAAAAAGATTTTGAACCAAACTCGTATATACTCTTTAATGTATCCTCGATTTCCTTCTCCATGTTATCTATTAGCCTATCAAGTTCATTAAGAATCTCTCTAAACCTTTTTCTCCCTTCAAACATTTTTAATCCTATGGTTATTAACCAATGGTTAAACTTATAAACCTTTCTTTATAATAAAATTGTGATAAACATGGAGAAATATGAAAAAATTCTTGAAACATTGAGCTCTATAACAAGAATTCGTCTCATTAAGCTATTAATGCAAAGACCAAGATGCTTATCTGAACTATCAGATTTATTAGGGATTAGTCCTCAAGCTGTTATAAAACATCTTAAAATCCTTGAAAAGAATAGTTTTATCGATTCTATAATTCCTAAAGAAAGCATAGGTTTAGTTAGAAAGATATATCGTTTAAGGAAGCCTATTTACATAAATCTGGATAGCTTTGAAGGAATTGATTGCATCTATGCATTTAAAGGAGAGGAATCGATCAAGCTTGAGCTTGAAATTCCTAAAGAAAGATTTTACAATACTCTCCAAAGGATAGAAGATGAGAAATTCAATCTTATAAGAAGGCTTAAATCTTTAAGGGATAAAGAGATAAGAATAATAAGAGAGCTTTTTAGCTTAGAAAACCTTGAAAAGTATATAATCAAAAAAGCAAACTACACAACTTTTGAAGAGATTCTATTATACACTGCTTTATCATCAGAATTTGAGAAAGAGTTAGAAAATTTCTCAAAATATTTTGGATTAAGTATAGATGAAACTAAAAAGGTAATAAAGAATCTTGTAGAAAAAAGTAAGTAATCATAAATTACGATGATCTTATTATCTTTTAGGAATATCATAGGAAAAAATTTCTGGAAAATTATGAGCCTATATAATGGAATTCTTATCTTTTAAAATATTGCAAAGAGAGTTTCAGAATTGTGCTTTCATTATATTGATGCTATTTATACTTTAGTGAAGATATAGCTCACTTTAAAAAGAGTTTTGAGGCTGCAAGTTTATTTAGGTTCTACTCTTTTGGTTGAAATATCTTTATCCTAATAATATTGCTAAAGCAGATTGAATTAGTAAAAGGTTTAATCTATTGCTCTATAAACGCTAAAGCGAAATATTTACTTTATTCTTTAAACAAATGTTATTCTTATCAAATCGCCAACAATATTTGTCATAATTATAACCACAAGTGCGATAATTAAATGTTCCATGATTACCCTCCATGCTTTTACTTTTTGTTCTTTTGCAATGTAAAAACTAAAAATTCCCAAAAGAGATAGACCCCAAATAACGCTCATAATAATTGCTATCTTAAGTGGAAACAAAAGGATAGGAACAATGAAAGTCATAGCAAAAATAAATTTAGACATAAAGGTGGATGCTGTTGATTCCCATATTTCCTTTACTGTATGCTTAATCTTTGATTCTT
>JAVZMU010000001.1:0-67563 GCA_038883135.1 Nitrososphaerales archaeon | reverse complement strand
TCAGAAATGTGAATACCTAGTGCATCTGAGAAGGCATCTGCTATCGCTATTGTTAGTATACCTCCAATAACAGCGAGTTCTGAGTGAGTACCAGCGTTCAGACCTACGATCAATCCTAAAGTTGTAATTATTCCAGAAGTTAAACCGAAGCTAAATCCTGTTTTTATTGAATCTTTCATCAAAATACCTCCAATTCTTTTTGTTCTAATCTTTAGACCACCTCAGCACATTGAACTTATAAAATATAGTGAGGGTTTCGCTTTACTAAAAGCCTTGATCAAAATATCCCATTGGTTTTTTATCTGCCTTACAAAAGTCGTATCAGTTTTATCTTTCAATAATGACTTACATACCTTTATAAAAAGAATTATTAAGCCAAGGTTTAATTCTTTGCTATGAATAGCATTCTCAAGATTATATATTATGATTTTACGATTATCAACATTTTTAAGAGTAGTATCTTCGACCATAATTAAAGAAGAATTTAAGACTTATATTTATTTTTAATTAATTTCATGAAATTAGAATATTATGCATTCATATCACAATTACGTATATAAATCAGTCAATAATACTATAAATCGTTGAATGAATATTATTGGATTCAATATGAATTATCAAATGGGTCGTTATTAGATAATATAAAATTAGCTGGAAAATTATCTCAATTATGCTTAATCTGTAAAGGAGGTAAGATGTTATGCGGAAAGCTAAGTTGCCCTATTATAGCTAAAGCTAAATTCATGATAAAAAGCTCTTCTTTAGTACTATCAGAAAGAGTTGAAGGTTCTACTCCACCAGGAGCTTTTGTAGGAAGAATAGGCTATCCTAAAGTCTATATTGGTCCTATGCTCCCTCCATACATTGGTAATACTGAGATATTGGATACTCCTGAGCTTTGGATAGGTAAATCTATTAAAGAAATCGTAGAATATCGCCTCAGTTTGATTAGAGGTAAAACCAGAATGCATGTAGAAGATGCATTAAAAGGTAATCGTTTGCTCGATTTAATTCAGGAGTTATCTATGAGTGTATCTTCAGTAAATTCAGAGGCAGTTTTCAATAAAAGACCTGTAGGTGTGGTAAATTTAAGTGAGGAAACTCCACCTTTTGGTCCTTCATCACAATTGAAATCCTTTAAAACTTCTAGCATAAGTATTGATAGAAGGATAGAAAAAGCTTACTATGATAGGGATATGAAAGCTTCTGAAGCTATAGTTCAGCTATATGAGCAGGGGGTTCTTATTAGCAGAATTCAACGTGCCTTCAGCGTTGGCATGCTAGGAATTGGAAATAGAAGGAAATTAGTACCTACAAGGTGGAGTATTACAGCGGTTGATGATATAATCTCTCTTTGGTTAATTAAAAAGATAAAGCAATATGATAGTTTAGATGATTATGAAGTGTACATTTTTAGAAATTTAGATAATTTATTTTTAGCAATATTTATGCCAGAAAAATGGTGCTTTGAGTGGATAGAAGCATGGTTTCCTGGAACTGTATGGAATTTTAGAGGAAAGAATCCAGCAATAATAGGTGATTACGAGAGCTATGCGGGAAGATCTAATTATGCTAAAGTAGGTGGATGCTATTATTCTGCAAGGTTAGCAGTAACTGAGAAGCTGAGAGAGATGAAGAAGCAAGCGAAAGTCCTTGTTTTAAGGGAGATTCATCCAGGCTATATCTTACCTATTGGTGTCTGGAATGTTAGGGAAAGTGTTAGGAATGCATTAAAAAGGAAGCCGAAAAAGTTTGATAATTTGCAATCTGCTTTGAATTTTGCATTTAAATTTCTTACAGTACCTTTCGATAAATGGATAGAAAACAGTGTAATTTTGAAGGAAGCCTTTCTTCAAAGAAAGATTACAGATTTCAGATGATGTTTTTTGATCAGTTACTCTTATATCACTTGTAAGAATGCTATATCATATAGTAATTTACCAGGCTTAGATTACTCTTTAAACCCTTACTTAGGTTGTGAGCATGGTTGTATTTACTGCTACAGTCCATCTGTATTTTGTAATGATAAGGTTGCAAAAAATTGGGGAAAATTCGTAAAAGCAAAGATAAATATTGTTGAAATTCTAAGTAATCAATTGAAGAAGCTTCCAAAGGGTACAGTTGGTATAAGCACAGTCACAGATCCCTATCAACCATTAGAATCAAAGCTACAATTAACTAGGAAATGTATTGAGTTATTATCAATTCATAAATTTCCAGTTTCTATACAAACAAAGTCTCCTTTAATTTTGAGGGATAAAGATTTGATTAAATCAAAGGGATTTGATGTAGGCTTTACTATAACTACTCTTGATGATGATTTAGCTAGGAAATTGCAACCAAGAGCACCATTGCCTAGCTCTCTTTCTCAAGTTATAGAAGAATTCTCCAATAAAGGGATAAACACATGGATATTTTTAGGACCTATAATCCCTGAGATAAATGATGATGATAACAACCTTTTAAAGATAATAGATCTGGCTAAAAAAACAAGGAGTGAAATAATCTATGATAAGCTTAACTTGAGACCTTGGGTATTAGATTCTATGACTCTATTTTTGGATAAGGAAAAGCCTGGGCTTAAAGAACGTTTACCATCTCTTATTACAAATAACTCGGATTATTGGTATAGATTAAAAGTTAAATTAAAAGATGCATGCTTGAGAAGAGGCGTTCTTTGTAAAGCAGCCTTTCCTTAACTTTATAAAGTATTTACTGCAAATAATAAATAGTTAAGCTTCAAGTAAATGAAATCTAATTTAAAAGATTTCAAGATGATTTTTATCATATTAAGGTGAGGTATTTGGTCCATCGTATAGCCGTATTAGATAGAGAGAGATGCCAACCTAAAAAGTGTGGGTTAGAGTGCTATAAACTCTGCCCAGGTGTGAAGATGGGTGAGAAGACGATAATATTTGGTGATGATGAAAAACCTATAATAAGTGAAGAGTTATGTACAGGTTGTGGTATTTGCACTAAGAAATGTCCATTCAACTCAATTATAATAATTAACTTATCCGAGGAGTTAAAGGAAGATAAGATTCACCAATATGGTCCTAATGGTTTTAGGCTTTATAGGCTACCAATACCAAAAAAAGGAGCTATAGTAGGTTTAATAGGAAAAAATGGAACAGGAAAGACTACAGCTTTAAACATTCTTTCTGGTAAAATTAAACCGAATATGGGTTTTATAGAAAATCCTCCTGATTGGGATGTGATTATAGATCATTTTCATGGAACAGAGCTTAAGAATCATTTTGAGAAGATTTGCAATAAGGAGTTAATAGTCTCTTTTAAACCTCAAACAGTTTACGATTTAGCTAAAGTTTGGAAGAACGATTCTTTATCATTATTGAAAATGTTTGATGAAAAAGGAGCTATTGATGAATTAATTGAAAATTTAAATCTTAAGGAGTGTTTGCATAAACTTACTAAAGAACTAAGTGGTGGAGAGCTTCAAAGGTTAGCAGTAGCCATATGCGCTTTGAAAAATGCTGATATATACTTCTTTGATGAACCATCATCATACAATGATGTATATCAAAGGTTAAGCGTTGCTAAAGTAATATCTAGTTTAGCTAAGCAAGGAAAATCTGTCTTGCTTGTTGAACATGATTTAACAATTTTAGATTATTTGAGTGATTATGTGCACATCTTATATGGTAATCCTGGAGCTTATGGTATAGTATCTAGTGTAATGTCTGCAAGAGTTGGAATTAATTCTCTTCTTGATGGATATTTACCAGCTGAGAACGTAAGGTTTAGAGATAATCCTATAACATTTGATGTTTTCGCTCCTATAGGAGACTCTTTACAAACACCAAACATAATAGAGTATACAGATCTCTTAAAATCATATCCAAGTTTCAAATTAAAAGTTTCAATGGGATCTCTAAAAGAAGGAGAGATTATAGGGATCTTAGGGGGAAATGCATTAGGAAAGACAACATTCATGAGGATTATAGCTGGAGAAGAAAAAACTGATGAAGGAGAGGTTAAATGTAAAGCTAGAATATCCTACAAACCTCAGTATCTTTACGCTGAATCCGATGAAGATGTTAAGACCTTTTTAGATAAAATATCAAAAGGAAATTTAGAAACAAGTTTGATTCAATCATTAATAATCAATCCATTAAGGATTAATAAACTATATGATAAACCATTAAAGGATTTAAGTGGAGGGGAATTACAAAAGGTAGCTGTAACAGCATGCTTACTAAGAGAAGCTGATGTTTATGCTTTAGATGAACCATCAGCCTTTATGGATGTTGAGGATAGAATAGCTTTTGCAAAGGCAGTTCAAAGATTCGTAAAAGCTCAAGGTAAATCTGCAATAATAGTAGATCATGATGTTCAACTCATAGATATTGTTTCTGACTCTCTTATAATATTTACTGGTGAGCAGGGAGTTAGAGGTGAGGCTACATCTCCTATAGAAAAAGAGAAAGGTATGAATAAATTTCTCAAAGATTTAGGAATAACTTATAGACGTGATGTAGATACTAGAAGACCTAGAGTCAATAAGCCAGGTAGCAAATTGGATAGAGAGCAGAAGGAGAGAGGATCATATTACTATCTCTCAAAGAAAGAATAATTTTTTTAAATATAAATCATAATTCATACTTTCCTTTAAAGTCTATGTTGATATGCTTTCTTAAATTGGAAGCTTCCTTTGATAGTCTATTCAAGTTATCAGTATGGTTTAACTCTTTCCAGCAAGATAAAGAATCTAAAATAGCATGAAGAGCTAGCATTTTTAACTCTTTTTTTATATAATAATTTGCCTCATCCTCAAAACTTCTTCCAGCTAATTCTAGATACTTTTTTCCAAATTTTTTAAAAAGTGACAATGCTATGAGAGATTGCCAAAAATTAGAACCTTTTAAATCGTCCATAATGTTAGGGTTTAAATTCTTATTCAATATAGCTCTTACAACATTTTCTATTCTTTTTATAGTAACCCTATTTGGATAGATTATCTTATCATCTCTTATTATCCCATCATTTAATTTAATCCTTTTTTTAGTATTAATTTCTTCAGGATAGTTTATATTGAAAAAGGATCTTAATTCTTTATCAATTTCTCTTAAATTCTCAACGTTAATAAGATAAGATTTTCTGCTACATCTTATCATATCATCTGGTCTCCATCTCTTAAGGTTAAGAAGAGCAGGGTAGCAAAGTAATACATGCTCTCTTCTATAAATGGAAATAAGAGGTTCAATCTTACCATCTGGCCATAAAGGTGAGACAACATCGTAACCATTTGCTTTATCTATTAATAATTTAAGAACGTCTTCTTTTACATATGGTACATCACAAGGTAAAATTAAAATAAAATCATCATTTATTACTTTAGTGCTAGTTGCAAGACCTATAAGAGGACTATGCCCAAAATTCCTTAAGTCTGAGATTATGCTAAGATTAGGATAATTTTTGGAGAAAATATCCGAATATGATTTTACCTGCTTTTCATTCCTTACTATTATAGCAACTTTATCAGATATTTTATAAGCTGTATCTATAATCCATTCTATCATTTTCTTTCCCTTTAAAATTTCTAAAGCCTTGTCTCTTCTCTTATAACCAGGTTTCTGAAAACGTCTACTCTCTCCACCAGATAAAATGGCAACACCAATACTCATTAATTGCACCTATTCTATTTTTACTTGACTTAAATTAAATTTAATACCAAAAAGTGTTATGAATAATAAAGTCATAATTATGTAGGCTAGTCTTGATAAACCCATTAAGATTGCTTCATTCAAATTTGAATGGAAGGCTCCATTTAAGGTAATTTAATAAAAAACTATTAATGCCATAGTTCTAACATTTTGTTAATGAAATCTTCTGCAAACCTAGGTTCCTTCTCCATCTCCTTACCCTTTAATATCTGTCTCTCAGCATGTTCTAAAGCGTTTTGAAGGGCGTGTGAGAAGCCCCAACCATTGCTTACACCTACGTATTGTCCTCCTTCGCTCTTGATCATGATTCGACAATGAATAAATGGTGAGTTCCTCCACTTCTCTCTATGCTGCTTAAAGTAGACTGTGATTACACCTTCGCCTAGATAATCTAAATACTTTCTAGCAAAGGAATCTGTATCAGCTAACATGCGCTCATATTCTGTACTGTCGATGTTCATTCGGTTAAAAGAGAATTGGACTAAAAGTCCACTCTTAATTATTCTTTTTTCTCGAGCTATAGCACTCAGTATATCGTTTTTAGTCACAATGCCTACTATCCTACCTTCATCTAAAACGATTAATGAAGCTATATTATGCTTAAGCATAAGTTGAACTGCATCCTTGAGTGTAGTATTTGGAGAGACGGTTATCACAGGCTTTGTCATTATGCCCTTAACAGGATTGCTTAAAGGTTTAGGCTTATCTCCAGCAAAGTCTCCAAACCTAATCCTATCTCTTGGTAGAACAACATGCTCTACAATATCATGTATGCTGACAATTCCAACTAACTTATCACCTCTAACTACAGGAAGTCTAGATATACCTTCTTCTCTCATTAAAGCCATAGTACTAGCTATGGAAGCATTTTCTTCAATGACTCTAGGTTCCTTAGTCATTATATCCTTTACTGGTTTTAAGCCAAATGATCCCTTAACAGCTTTCTCTAAAACATCTACATCTGCAACTAAACCAACAATATTACTATCTTCAATTACTGGAATATGTTTAATATCATTCTCAATCATTAATATAACAGCTTCAATAGCATCATCTTTTGGATTCAATTTAGGTGCAGGTCTATATACTGCCTTGACCTTCGTCTCTTTAGGATCAAGCCTCGACCTGATTATCATACGTTCAGTAATTACACCTTTATAGTTGCCTTTAGAGTCTACAACTATTAGTGCTTCGGTAGGCTTGGCCTTGCCTTCTTTGAACATACCTATGACCTTTGAGAGAAATTCATCCTCTTTAACGACATTAAAAGTCCTAGACATAATATCTTCAACTTTACCGAGTCTCTCAACTACTTCCATAAAAATCCAACCTAAATAATGCTTAATTTATCTTTAATCACTTATATATCTTCCTGTAACATATAATCTAAAATTCAGCTACTCTTCAAAAATTTAAATAATTTTTCGGAAATTATTATTAAGATTGAATAAAGAGAGCTTAGAGGGAGAATTAGTAAAAAAATTAGAAGAAAAGAGGAAGGCTAAAAAGAGGAAAAGAGGACCATATAGAAAATCAGTACTTATTCCCTAAGCTGAAGCAAAAATTATCTTAACTTTGTTTTGCTTTTTTCTTGCCTGGTTCAGTTAAAGCGTAAGGATCAAGAATTTTATCAATAATATCTTTAGGAAGTAATCTCTTCTCTAATACTACCTCTTTTATGGTTTTATTACTAGCTATAGCTTCTTGAACAATCTTTGCAGTAGCATCAAAGCCAATGTATGGGTTTAATGCTAAAGCTAATCCAGGGCTACGCTCTACCATATCTCTACATCTTTTCTCGTTGGCAGTAATTCCTAATACGAGCTTTTCTGTAAATACATGTATGGAATTCTTCAATATATGTAAAGATTGTATCAAATTAAAGGCGATAACAGGCATCATAACATTAAGCTCAAGTTGCCCTGCTTGTGATGCAAGAGTTATTGTCAAATCGTTTCCTATCACTTGAAAGGCTACCATGTTCATAACTTCTGCAATTACAGGATTCACTTTACCAGGCATTATGGATGATCCAGGCTGGACTGCAGGTAAATTTATCTCGTTCAATCCTGTAACTGGACCAGAGCTCATCAATCTAATATCATTGGCAATTTTAATCATATCTACTGCTAATGTTTTAAGAGCGTTTGATAATTCTACAAAATCACTCATAGACTGAGTTTTCGCTATTAAATTCTTAGCACTACGAAGATTTAGACCAGTATACATTCTTAATTTTTCCACAACTAGCTTGACATATTCTGGCTCTGCATTTAAGCCTGTACCAACTGCTGTTGCGCCTATGTTCAAATCTTCTAAAGCAATAGATGCCCTCTCTATTCTCTCAATATTCTCAGAAATTATGAAAGCATAAGCATTAAAAACTTGACCCAACCTGATAGGTGCAGCATCTTCGAGGTGAGTCCTTCCAGGTTTTACGATTTTATCAAACTCTATCGCTTTTCTCTTAAAAGCTTCCTCAAGATTTTTTAGCTCAAGAATCAATTTTTGAATTAAAAAGAGGCAAGAAATTCGCATTATCGTAGGAAATACATCGTTTGTAGATTGTGCCATATTTACATGATCGTTAGGATGAACGATTCTATAATCTCCTTTTTTACCTCCTAATAATTCTATAGCTCTGTTTGCAATAACTTCATTGGCATTCATGTTATGAGAGGTTCCCGCTCCTGCTTGAAATACATCTACTAAAAATTGGTCATGATATTTACCATTTATTATCTCATCAGCAGCATTTATAATTGCTTTTCCAATTCTCTCATCTAAGTCTCCTATCATCATATTTGCTTCAGCACAAGCTTTCTTTACTAGAGCAGTAGCTCTTATAAACTCTGGATGAGCTTTTATTCCGCTAATAGGAAAATTCTCTATAGCTCTTAAAGTCTGAATACCGTAATAGGCATCTTCAGGTATCTCTTTCTCTCCAAGATAATCCTTCTCTATCCTTTTCTTATCCATGCATAAAAATCAAAAATATGTTATGTTTAACCTTTTATAGCTAATTTTTCCAAAACTTTGATAGCATTGCTTTTAGCCTTTTATAATATAGGAAAAAACCTTATGGGAAAGATTTAAATCGCTTAAATCTATTTCCAATAAAGCTCCCTTCTCTGCTTTCTCAAAAGATAATTTATAATTCAAAAGTAACTTATCCAACTTAATCAATCTTTCTAATACATATTTATCTTTACTTGCAGGAAGGTCAAGGGTTTTGAATATAGTTGGGGCTACAAGCTTAGCAAGAGCAAGCATTGCCCAAGATACATCTCTAATTTCCCACTGGGCTGCACTATCGCACCTTTGACTAAATATGTGTCTGAACTCTCTTGGATTTGCCGTTATGGTTATATTAGTTTTACATGCAGATGGTATCACGAATCTAGCATCTTCTTTATGAAAACCTATTTCTGAATAAGCTTTGTATATTTGTTCACTAATAGTCATAAAATCATCATAGCTAAGCTCAATTTTAGTATTATTAACTTTAACTTGGAATTTTTCATTCTTTATGGATGGTGGCTTTACATACCATTCATTCTTTCCTATTTTCACATGCCTTTGGCTTTGTTGAGAAAAAGAAGCAATTCTATGCCTCACTAATTGATGAGTTAAAACTCTAGAAACATTCTCTAAACTATAGGTTAAAGAGCCATGCTCCATTACATCATAATGTCCTAATTGAAGAGCCTTCTCCAGCATTCTTTCCACATCAGCATCACTTAATAGATCTTTTCTAAGATAAAACTTAGATGATGGATGTTGAGAGTAACAAGACCTCATAGCTGAGGCGCAAACTCTCTCAAGGTTAGGAGTATATGAGATAAGAATTACTCTTGTTTCCATAATTCTAATACAAATTTTTGGGTTATAAAAAGTTGGACTTAAAACTAATTCATCTTGACCAAGCTATAGGTTGTCTTACACTTGTTTTCTTAACCACTTCTTCTAAACTAAGTCTTAAGGTTCTAGTGATCTCTGTAAAGGCTGGGTTAGAGTAATCCTCAAGCTTACCTTGATCGGATAATTTAGAAATTATAGGATCTAAAGGAATTTTACCAAGGAATTGTATCCCAAAATCTTTTGCAACTTCAAGCCCCTTAGAAGGTCCATAAAGCTCTATCTTCTCCCCACAATTAGGGCATTCTAAATAACTCATGTTTTCTATAAGACCTATGATGGGTATATTCATGCGCTTTGCCATATTCATAGCTTTTTTTACAACCATTAATGCAAGATCTTGAGGAGAAGATACAACTATTACTCCATCTAGAGGAAGGGACTGGAATACAGTTAGAGGTACATCGCTCGTACCAGGAGGAAGATCTACCAATAAATAGTGGAGTTCTCCCCAATCAACATCTTGATAAAGTTGCTTTATAGCAGAGTTGATAATAGGACCTCTCCAAATAATAGGGGTAGTAGGATCATCAAGTAAAAGGTTCATAGATATCACTTTTATTCCTAATCCTGTTAATACAGGGTTTATTCCAAACTCTCCTTTTATAGGTTTTTTATTTAAACCGAATATCTTTGCTATACTTGAGCCAGTTATGTCAGCATCTAATATGCCAACATCATGCCTTTGTCTTCTTAATTCTATAGCAAGCATTCCAGTCACAAAAGATTTTCCTACTCCTCCCTTTCCAGAGACGATTGCAATTAAATTTCTTATACGCCCTTTCTCAAGCTTCTCTATTAAAGAGGTTTTTCTTCTTACCTCTCCTTTCTCTTGAATACTCTTTTTAAGAGTATTAAGTTCTTCTTTTGTCATAGAAGTTAATTCTACATTAACATTTTTTACTCCTTCTATGTTCATTAAAACTTTTTCAACATCACCTTTTATAGTGTTAGCAAGAGGACAGTTAGGTACTGTAAGCGCAATTGTAACACTTACTTTACTTTCATTTACTTCTATACTTTTTACCATGTTTAAGTCTACAATATTTATGCCTATCTCTGGGTCTATCACTTTTCTCAATTCATCAATTATTATCTTTTTACTTAACATATTGCCGAATCTTTCTTTTCACTAAGTTTTAAATTCTTTTCTTATCCACTTATATCTTTGCCTTAAATTCTGAAAAGTTTAATTAATCCAATCTCAAAGTATAGTAAGAGAATAGAGCAACACATTGACAACAAAAGTAAGTGTAAATCCAGGTGCATGTAAAAGAAAAGTAATCATTCAAGCTAATAAATCAAATTCAAAAGTTATTGTAAGCCTTGAGTCTGATTGCCCAAGCGTTATAGAACTTTCTAAAAGGATAAGCGAGGTAAGCATGAGGGAGATGTTAAGAAGAATGGATGACAATATTATATATAAAGCTGCTTCTGAAGTAAAGCTTCATCCAACATGTCCTATTCCTTTAGCCATACTTAAAGCAATCGAAGCAGAATTCGGTTTAGCATTAAAAAAGGATGTTAAAATATTGTTTATAGATTAAATTCATATAACAAAAATCATTTCTAAGATTTAAATCTCTTAGCTTCATCAACAAGAGCTTTTATGTTTTCTAAAGGCATCATAGCCTCAATTCCACAGCTTGGTTCAAGTATGTTAACACCAGCCTCAAGTGCTTTCCTTGCTATAGTTCTCACTTCTTCCGGAGTACCATGTGTCAATACGCCTTTTGATTCAACATTACCCATAATCCTCACATCACCTACGATTGGTTTAATCTTTGTAATATCAACACTCTGTTTAACACTTATAGCATCAAAACCTATATTGACTATCTCTGGTATGAATTTCTCTACATCTCCACATAAATGCATGATTTCTTATCCCTTTTAAATTATCAGCTATTTTTATTAAAGCTGGTTTAACTAATTCTCTGAAAGTTTCAGGACCTGCTTTATCAGGCGTCCCTAAAGGTTCACCTAAAGATAATACATCAGAACCTGCACGGTATTGTGCCTTGCCATACTCTATTATAACTTCTGCAGTAAAATCAATGAATTTCTTTGCAGTTTTAGGGTCTTTAAGAGATAATTTTATTAATCTTAAAGGCTCAGTTATTTCTCCAGCTAGTGAATAAGGACCAAAAATAAAGCTTGATATTGGAAGAAAATCCCCAACTTCTTTCCTTGTAAGATGAATTGCTTCCATTATAACAGGAATTCTACCTCTTTCCAAAAGATCATCAGGCATCCTTAAATCTTCAGGTCTTTGAAATGGATGGCTAATAATTGCTGGCTTGAGTCCAGGATTATCATAATACTTAACTTCACACCCTAATGCTTCAGGCAATATACTGAATTCATAACCAATATTCACGCATTCTAATCCTGTTATCTTCTGACTTTCAATCGCAAGTCTACTCATTTTCTTAGAGTCTTTAAAAGCTTCAGGCCAATGTATCCCGGTTATTTCTTGAATCTTTATTGAGACACTTCCTCCACATCCACCCATACAGGTAACAGGTACTCTATCTACCTTTCCACCCAATAAAGCAGCCAAAACCCTTCGTTTTGATGTGAATTTCCGCATATGATACAGTTATATTATATCTTTAATTTAACATTTGTTATACCTCAACTTTTGGCATATCCCTAAGCATTAAATCCCTACCGTAAATTAAATGTCTCTTAAGACTCCTAAGCGCCTCATAATGACTAAAAGCTCTTTGCGCATATTCTTCACGCTTTTGCAAATCAGAGCTCTTTTCTGCGTTAATTTCCTTAATTTTATACTGTTTGTACCTATATGTAATAAGTTTCATCAAGTTATAAAGGTAGGTAACTCTCAATCCTTTAATACAATCTTCAAAGGAAGGAGAAATGTTTTTGAGTATAAAATCCCTATCTTCTTCACTTAAATTGGTTAATGTAACATTGTATATTGTATCCCAAACTTCTGACGGATTCATTTTTGAAAATCTTCTCTCAGCTCTTATAAATTCGCAATGTTTTATTGGAACCCCTTCCCAAGGAATCTCTTCTATATTTACCGTATCTTGGCCTAATATTCTCACCCAAGAAGGTTTAAATAATAAGTAGCTTAATATAGTTTTCCCCTAAGGGTTCTGTCAAGTTTTAGGGATATTTGTTAAGGTGTAAAAAATCGGTAAATTTTTTTATTATTGATAAATCATGTTCAAAACTCTAATGCAACCAAGGAAATCATAAATAAAATTCAGGCTATGTTTTTAATATCAATAGTTGTAATGTATTTGCACATTTTGTAGCGCTTTTTCATACTAGTTTCTTTAGGTTGGTTAGATTGCTACACCTTGATCTTTCTTAGAATATCGCTATACGCTTGGTTTGCTAATATTCGTAGAATTTTGCGTTCATATCTAAATAAACAAGAACAGCAAAGTCCTATACCAATTATGATATCGGTATTGAGGTCAAAAAGATGCGCAAAAAGAATTAGATTGAATTTATAAGGAAAAGTGAAGGTAAAGTCAATTACTATGAACGGTAAAAAAAAGAAACTTATATCTTATTTTCAAATTATAATTTTTTAAATTATATAATTAACTAAAATGGCAATGCGCATTATGTTCAACAAAATCGGTAGAATAATTATCTCAGAACTACGGAGAGATTTGCATGCTCCTTTGACAGAAAAATGTAAAAGCCCAGAATAAGAAATGCTTTTGTTGTCTAGTAGCGAAGTTTTACAACAAACCACATTAAGGATAAGATATATTATAATCTTCTTAGTTAGATTAATTTATATGCTTGATTTGATAATTTTTTCTTGAGTTGAGGAATTTAATTGTTATCAAAAAGCTAACAATATCCGATCTAAAGAATTTTGATATAGCAGATGGTTTTACATGGAGTGTGAAATCTTCTGACGAGAAAGGCAAGATTGAACTCAAAGAATTTTTAAAGCAGAAACTTTTAGATGGAGTTAATGTTTTGATAGCATTAGATAAGAATAGGATAATAGGTTTCGCTGTTATTAATGATTGGAGAGGTCTACCGAATGCTAAATCTCTAGATGTAATAGAAGTTGCTAGACCCTATAGAGGAAAAGGCATAGGTTCTATGATTATGCAAAGATTGATTGAGGAATGGGATACTCTTATTGCACTAACTCTCTTATCTGAACCCGGTTATGAGAAAATATTGGATAAGTTCTACCAAAAGTTTGGATTCAAGAGAATAACAAGTGATATTATGGTTCGCATACCAAATGACGGCAGGTTAGAGGAATGGATAGATTATTTAGAGGATATTCTTAAGAAATATTCTTATAAAATACATCGCATCCAACCAATTATCCATATATGGATGCAATATGTAGAAAAACTGCTTGATGTATATGAACCTCTTCTCAAGGAGTTGAAGACACGCATAGAGTCTGGGAAGAATTATCAACTCTATTAAGCTAATATCATATCTATTCAGATTTTCCTTTATACATCTTGTTAATTTCCATAACATAAAGTTGCTAAATTTAGCTTTTTTCTTTCATCAAAAATTCAATAAGGAGTATACGTAACAATTTTCGACTAGTTTAAAAATAGAAAAAAGAAAAGGAAAAACGGATTCAATTGGAGGGTTATAAAGTCCTCGTTCCATTATCTGAAAGCGTTGATATTCAGTCTAAAAGACTTCTTTCAAAGCAGATTTCTACATTAATTAAAATTATCAGGATTATATTTCTCCAATAAAGAAATGAGGCAGGATATCATTCTAATAGATTCAAAGGACCCTATCAGTGTGGCTGAAACCATATCAAAAATACCAGGAGTAGATTTTACTGCAGTAGTGGAGACTACGTCATCAAAATATGAAGATGTTGTTAAATCCATAGTAGAGGCTGGAGTGAATTTAATATATCCTAATGAAACTTTTAATGTACAAGTAGATGTAAAAGGTTCTTTACCCTATTTTAGTAAGTGTGTATGGTGAAGCCTTGCTATCAGGTCAATTGGCAATAAGCCTTATTGCAATAGGAATGCTAACATACCTTGAGCTTTCTGATCCATCATATAGCAAGACTAAAAGGATAATAGAAGAGTTGAGGAGAAGCTAAGAGCAATTGATGATGCTTACATAACATCTAGATACCTACCTTCTGTGCAAACACGTGAGGATGCTAAGACACTCGTTAAACTCGCTGAGAATTTAATCGAATTTATAGACAAGGTGTTAAAGGGAAATACTTATGAAACCTCATGTTGGAGTTCTGCTGATCGATCCACTTAAGGGTTGGAAAAATACAGAATTGTCTATGAGATTAACGATAAAGAGAAAATTTGTTTTCCATGATGTTGATTTGAGAAAGAGAGTTTATTGAAAAGACATGTGTTTCGAAGACTTTATCAACTAAATTAAAACAACATGTTAGACATAATAGCACTCACACTTAGGCTTACTCATTTCTCAATACCTCTTATCTACTACTATTACCTCAGGAGACACGTAAATGACCCATGGAAATTTAAAATTGAAAGAAATTACATATTACCAATTACAGTAATAGTTCCAACTTACAATGAAGAAAAATTGATTGAGAAGAAATTGGATAACGTATATGAACAGGATTATCCGAAAGATGAGATAAATATTATTATCGTAGATTCAGCAAGCAAAGACGAAACGATAATTAAAGTAAAAGAATGGAGAGAGAAGCATGAAAACATCAAGCTAAATATTATTGAAGAGAATGAGAGAAAGGGAAAAGCAATCCTAAGCTATACTACTATTGAATTAGAAATAACTTATGGACGTGTGCTAAGAATTATTCTTGGCGGAACCTAATTTAAACATCTCCTATTAGAGTAGGTGAAGTACTCGTAGGTGGCTTATAGCATAATTTGTTATTAAAAAACGCCTTAAGCGCTAAATCTGCTATTAAGGGCTTCTTAGATGGTATTAGGGGACTACCATCATTCTTGCGTAAAAGGCATTGCGTTAAGAGTATAAGGAAGATGGATGATGCTGAAATAATTTATGAATCCTTATGTCGATGTTAAGCTATTTATAAGATGGGTGCTTAGAAGACATAACGAAAATATCTTTCATTACCTTTACTAGAAATTCTGCTGGGAGAATTTCTAGTTTACTGGATCGTATTAAGGGCGTTGTTGATGAAGTCATCGTAATAGATGGCTGCAGTATGGATAGTATAGTAGAAGTAGCTAAACGCTTTGGTGCTAGGGTTTGCCAAAGACGCCCTTGGGGTTATGCAGATCCAGACCGTATGTTCGCCTTAAAAAAGCCTCTTATGAATGGATATTATATCTTGATGACAACGAGAGATTATGCAAAAAGCTTAAAGATAATATGAGGGCTCTTCTTAGAGCTGCAGGAAAAACATCTCTGCATTTAGCATAATACGTATCAATCTCTCATATAATAAGAAACCTCTTTTAGGTCCCTTCTATCCTGACAGACAAGTCAGGATTTTTAGAAGAGATAAGGTAGCCTTTAAAGGGCTTGTTCATGAACTCCCAATGGTTTACGGGAATATTTGTCATCTTCCTGAAGACTATTACATATTACATACTCTAGGGGATTTTTTCCTAAAAAGCTGATACATTATGCTTATCTTGAAGCAATGGAATATTATCAGCACAAAACAGGAAGTAAATTGAGAAGAGGTCTTCGGGGGTTAGTGCCTTTAAGTGCTATGTTGATATATACATATTATCTTGCTCTTTCACTAAAAAAGAAGAAGCCATTTTAACATCCTAACACTAATCTACACCTTTAGATTAGCCTTATATGAGAGCTTAGTACATACACTTATGAAGCTAAGGAGTAAAGAAAAGATTTTAAGAGCCAAGATGATAGAGGAGAAGGGATTAATTCAACTACTAAGGTTAGAAGATTAGGAGTTAGTGGGATGAGTATATTTACAAAATTTAAGTTTGCAGCAAAACATCCAATAGTCACTATAAAATACCTTCTAGGAGATGAAAAGGCAGTCTATTATCAAAAAAGAAGAGATAATATTAAACAATGCTATTAAATCTTTGGGAATAAGAAAGCGAACAAATATAAATGAATGTCTTATTCAATTAGATAGAAATATTATTCCAATAATTGAAAAAGTACTGGATATTTATAAAAATGCAGATCCATCAAGTATGCGTTTCTATAAAGCACACCTTTTATATTACTTGATTAGATTAATCAAACCAGCCATAGTTGTAGAGACTGGCGTTGCTTCTGGCATTTCCTCGCTCTTCATACTCCAAGCATTAAATGACAATGATTATGGACATCTTTACTCAATAGATCTTCCGAACGTTGAGCCTGAATCATCATTATCTAGTGGATATGATCCAGGTTGGGTAATTCCTGAGAACTTAAGAGGGTCATGGACTTTAATACTAGGTGATAGTAAGGAGAAATTGCCCAAGCTTTTACGGAGTCTAAAAAGCATAGATGTGTTCATTCATGACTCTCTACATACTTATGATCATATGTTATTTGAATTTAGAGTTAGTTGGCCGTTCATAAATGTAGGTGGGCTTTTAATTTCGGATGATATAGAAGCTAACTCTGCGTTCAATGATTTCGCAAAAGAACTTAGAGCCAAGGGCCAAGCGATTAAGCACTATGCGAGCAAATCAGGCTTAGGCATCATTAGGAAGTTACAATGTGAAGGTTCCCATTACAAGTAAAGAAACTCCTTCTTATAAAGGAAAATGACGAAGAACTAATGCTATTGACTGGCGCCACAGGTGTGCGTAACTACTGCTGCTCTATAAGGGCGTCAATAGAAAAGGCTATAAGCCTAAGATAAGCGTGAAAAAGGGTGAAGAAAAACCTTGAGTAAATTGCTAGAAATAGGTATAAAAGCGAACGATGTAAAGATTATAACAGATGATAGTTAGAAGATTTGAGGCTTTAAAATGCCTGTAGACATTGATGTTTTGAGGAGTAGAATCTCTGAGATTTATTTTACGATTATTCCATGCGGTATAATATAGTGGTCCTTGTGGAATCTATTGTTTCTTTGTGCATACATGTCGCTACTGAGGCGTATGGCAAAACTCTAACATCATATAGGGAAGCTGTCAGATTTATTGCTGAAAGACTTAACATGCCTTTTATAAAGGAACTTAAGTCTCTGATTAGTCTGCGAAATCTTCTAATTCATCGCTACTGGACAATTGGAGATGAGAAGGTCTATGAAGCGTTGAAGGCTAACTTTAAGTGTGTCGAAGAACTTATAGAAAGAATAAGAGGGATCTTCAAGGTTGAGGGTTAATTATCATAAGATTTCGGTTGAAACTTAAATAAATGTTCCTTCATTGGTAATTTGTTGCTTTTCGGGTTGAGGGTTAATTATCATAAGATTTCGGTTGAAACCGTATCCGAAAGGCTTAGAGCGGTTCTTACCAGTATGTCGGATGTTAAAATAGCTGTGCTCTTCGGCTCAGCTTTAACGAGGAACCATGTTCGAGACTTAGATGTGGGTATTTTCATGAACGTTGAGCCTGATTTCAAGAGGGTGATTGAAATAGTCAGTGCGCTTGAAGATTCCATAGGTGTGCCTGTGGATGTTATGCCGCTCAATAAAGCTCCGCCAAAGTTAAGGTTTAAAGCCCTTTCTAAGGAGTAAAGCTTGTTATTAAGGACAGCCATCTATACGTCTTTTTGCTTAGCTAAGCCCTATCTGAAGCCATGAATATGGACCTGAAGCTTAGCTTAGTAAAGCATAGGTAAACGGACGAGCTAAGTTTCATGAGAAACCATCTTCATGTTTTTCAAAGCGTAAAGTCAAAATATTTTCCTCCAACATTACTCGGGGAAGATGCGAACGTTTATTAGTGGAAAATATGGAATCAATCATTAAGATAGATAAACAGGACCGTATGATTCTTCCGAAGGATTTTTGGTTCTTTATTAAAGTTTAAGCTGTTGAAAAATGCCTAGACATAAGCTTTAAACCTAAACAAAGGTGATGAGCTCCTTTTAGTACCAACTGAAGAAGGTATACTCATAAAGAATCCATCTAAAAGAGTCGGAAGGCTTAGAGGTCTCATCAAAAGGCTTGATGTAGATATAGCTGAATGTGAGGCTATATTGAGCAAGGCAAAGAGAAGCTTTGTCAGGACCATTGAGTAGTAAAGCCATAATAAGGTAGTTGAAAATTGATTACCTACGTATCCGATGCCGTAGCCTTTCTCTATTATTTGCTCGATAAGCTTCCATTAAAGGCTGATAAAGCCTTTAAAGATGTTGAAAAAGGTCGTGCATTACTTTACCTACCCACAATAGCTGCTGCTGAGCTCTACTACCTCTTTGAAAGGAAAGGATGGATAAAGCAATGGAGTAAGTTAAAAGCAGAGATAAAAAGAAGTACCACCTTAAATTATTATCCATTCAATGATCAAATCCTAAACCTCTTTGAAGAAACTAAAGCTAAAGAAATACACGATAAGATAATAATATTGACAGCTAAGCTCCTTAAAGCACAAGCCCTCATAACAAAGAATGAAGAAATAATTAAGCTAGGCGAAGTGAAGACTCTATGGTAAACTATGCATAATTTAGATATGCATAAATCCATTGATTTTGTAATACTTATATAGTTATTTTTGGTAATACTAATAAGGATACTTATGAGTAAACTTATAACCGTTTCTGCAAAGGTAAGTGAGGAGCTGAAAAGGAAAGCTGATGAATTAGGGATAAACATTAGTGCTTTGGTAAGAAGGGCTCTTGAGGATGAGATCAAGAGGATAGAGCTTCAGAGTGTAATTAAAAACCTTAAAGATGAAGTTAAAAAAGCTCCTGAGCTACCTGAAGGAACTATCGTAAGGATAATCCGTGATATGAGAGAAGGCCATAAAGTTGTTAAATGAGTTTTCTAAAGCCGTCTTAGATGCATCCATACTAATTCAAACAATTGTTAAGGAGAAATATACAGACATAGCCATAAAACTTGTGAGCATGCTTAAGGGAATATACGTGCCTTCACTCATCCTATATGAAATAGGTAATGCTTTGGTAATACTGGTACGTAAAAACTTCATTACTAAAGAGGATGCAATAAGAAAGTTTAACTACATTAACTCTATACCTACACTTAACATTAAAGAGATTGAATTTAACAAGGCTATTGACATAGCTATTAAGCTCGATATTACCTTATATGATGCTTCCTATTTGGTTCTAGCTTTTGAAGAAGCACCACTTGTCACAGCTGACAGGGAATTGTATGAGAAAGGGAAGACTATAGCTAAGGTAATTTATGCATCTGAGGTAACGTTTTAAAATTCTCTCCATGATAAGAGGGAGCATACGTCTAATAAGCTCATAGATATAGCTGAAGATTCTGCAAGAGGAGGATTCTTCCTCTTTACTGGTAATACACTATCTCTTATCATATTAGCTATAGGTTCTATAATAGTTGCAAGGCTTTTAGGACCTGAGAACTATGGCTTATATTCTCTCTCTTTAGTAATACCATCTATTCTTTCAGGATTCATAGACTTTGGTATGAGTAATGCTTTAATTATGTATTCAGTAAAATTTAGAGTAGAAGGTAAAAGTAATCTTGTAGCAAGTATACTAAAATCAGGATTAATCTTTAAGCTTATATTATGCATTATTATATCAATAATATGCTTTATATTCTCAGATATATTCGCAACTTATATATTGAATAGAACTGATATGAGTTTTATAGTAAAGATATCATCATTTCTAATCTTATTTCAAACTATCTTTACTACTTTAAACTCATCATTTATTGGCTTAGATAGAATGGAAGGTAGTGCTTTGATAATGAATACTCAAGCTATAATTAAAATTACTTTATCATCTTTACTGATAATAGCAGGCTTTAATGTTATAGGAGCATTAACTGGTCATATATTGGGCTATACGATAGCTACTTTTGTAGGAAGCATTATCCTCTTTAAGTATTATAAAAGATTAGGAAAACCTTCTAAAAATAGCTTCATAAGCAACATTAAAATTATGTTAAGCTATGGATTTCCATTATACCTATCAGCTTTATTAGGTTTATTCTTAAGTCAATATCAAACTATCATATTAGCTTTCTTTACATCAAACATTGAAATTGGTAACTTTAGCATAGCTACAAATCTATCATCATTGATAAACGTCTTGATATTTCCTTTAATGGTATTATTTCCAGCTTTCTCTAAAGTAAATCCTAATAGTGATGAAATAAAGAAAGTCTTCAAATTATCAGTAAAATATGTTGCCTTATTAATAATTCCAGCTACAGTTATTATAGCAATTCTATCTAAAGATATTGTATACACTCTTTATGGATATAGTTATGATTTAGCTCCATTATTTCTCTCTCTTTACATATTACAATTCCTATATACTGGTTTTGGTTCTATAGTTATTACTTATTTGTTTAGTGGTATAGGAGAGACTAGAATTATCTTCAAATGGAATTTGATAAATATATCAATCTTTCTTCTATTAGCACCTTTGCTTACAATGTTTTATCATGTTACAGGATTGATATTTACATTTTTAACTTCAGCTCTTATTTCATTATCTTATGCTATATTAATAGCTATTAAGAGAATAAATGTTAACTTTGATATTAAAGCATCATTAAGAATATACTTAGCATCAATATTATCAGCAATACCGATAATTGTTTTTCTTAAATTCTCTTCTCTTAATAGCTTCTTTAATTTAATTTTTTGTAGCTTATTATTCCTCATCATATATATCACATTGATACCATTAATAGGTGCTATTCAAGAATCAGATTTAGAGAACTTTAAACTAATATTCAAAAGAATAAAGATTGTATGGCCTATCGTAAAATTGGGGTTAATATATGAAGGAAAGATTCTAAATCTAAGATGTCTCCTAAAGTGATCTTCTACTAAATGGTATACTTGGATAGCAGTTGGGATAATAGCTTTTATTAATACGCATCGCGCTACGAAACCTTTATACAGTTTAATTGCTTATAAACAAAAAGAATTGATTTGTCATGAGAAGTGAAGAAGAACTCATTAAGGATTCTTACAAATTTTACTATTCAGCAGTTAAGGAGCTGGAGGGAATAAAGGAGAAGAACGCAGTACCTCTCCTAGTAGATACAGGTACATCAAACACAATAATCATGTGAGGGGATGTTAAACGCTTAGGTATAGATACATCAAAATTAAAGCCTGAAAGAGATTTCTCAGGAATTAGAAGACTAGTAGAGGCTAGGTCTATCCTAAGCACACTAATCTTTGGATCCAAAAACTTGTGAGCATGATTAAGGAAATATTGCTCCTCGACGTAAGATTATTAATTACACAATAAGATTGAAACCTTCTTCATCTTGATTAATCAATTCTTACTTCAGGGTAAACTTTATTTCCTACTAATTTGTTAGTATGGCTAGGTAGTTATATTGGGTAAGTATGTGACTATATCTGTAAAAGTCCCTCTAGAACTCAAAGAGAAGCTTAAAAAGCTTGGCATAAAGCCATCTAATCTAATTAGAAAAGCTATAGAGGAAGAAGTTAAAAGTAGAGAGGTTGAGAGAATTAAAGGAGAGATAGAGGTACTGAAACCTTTACTCGATAAGATTTCCATAGAAGAGGTTGTAAAGTCTATCAGAGAGGACAGAGAGCAAAGATGAGTTACATCTTTGACTCCTCAGCAATATTTAGGGCTATAAAAGAGAACGTCGTAGAGGTCTTGGTTAGGAACTACACTTTGGATTTGGCAAGGTATGAATTGGGGAATATATTATGGAAAGAATATTTTTTGCATAAAAAGATCAATAAAGACGAATTGAAGAGACTTATTAGATTAATCAAGGAAGTACTCAACATAGTAGAAGTATTAGGAATAGATTGTCATGAAGAAGAAATACTTGATACAGCTGAAAAGCTGAAGTCTACGTTTTATGATGCATCTTACATATTTTATGCTAAAGAAAGGAATCTACAGCTGGTAACTGAGGATGAGAGCTTAGTAAATAAAGCAGGAACTTATATTAAGACTTCAAAACTGAAAGGTTAACTAAAATCAAAAGATCACTTCTGTTAGTAAAAGTATATGTGAAGAATCGATGTGTAAGATCTTAAGAGTTAAGCATATCAGTCATAAATGGCTTTGTACTTTATGTGAAATTAATTCAAGCTAGATAATCTTAAGGTAAGCAAAATGAAATAGCCTTAGCAATCCTTCAAATGATTAAGTTTCCAAATTTTTAAAGATATCAAATGGTAAGTTTAAATACAAATTGTAATTTCAATTCCAATGTGGAAGTATGGAAATAGCTGAATTAACTCGTAAAGCTGGAGGCTTAGAGATCCTAAGGGCTCTTCGAGAGGGACCAAAGACCTTTAGCGAATTAGCAAAGCTTATCAATGTCCATACGCTACAGAGAAGGCTTGATGAGTTCATTAAGTCAGGCTTAATCTTGAGAAAGGTTCTTCCAGATAGAAGAGTGGAATACAGTCTTACTTATCAAGGATTAGAATTGGCTACGAAGCTTATGATAATAGATAGAACTCTCACAGGTAACTTGAAGAACCTTATGGGCGAATGGTATGAGGGCTTCATTCAAGAGTGGGAAGCTTATTGGAGTATGAGGGATAAGCTCTTAGAGAATTATGAAGGTCGTTATATTGCAATCTGTGAGGGTAAATTATCAGTAGTATCAGATTCTTTCTACGATGCAGTGATAAAGGCTCAAGAAAAGTGTGGTTTAAGACCTATATATGTAGTGAAGGTTGGAGAGGAACTCACACCATATATAATAAGATCACCAAAGGTCAAAGGGCATGAAGCAACTAGGTAGATGGATGTATAGTGAGAAGTACGATCCACCAGCTCCAATAGTAGATGTAACTATCAATAGTCCCAAGAGAATAAAGATATCTGCACTCATAGACTCTGGAGCTGATATCACAGTTATAAGCAAGGAGAAGGCTGATGAATCGAGCTTAATTAGTAAACCTCCTGTTAGTGTTGTATTTATCAAAAGCCCAGATTATGTAGGATTGGCTCCTATCTTCTTATTAGAGATTGAGATAGGAGATGAAAAATTCTCTATTGCTACAGCTGTAGCAATGATAAAGGAGGAAGGTATACTCGGAAGAGATCTTTTGAACAAGCTTGTAGTTGAGTTGAATGGGCCTGAAAAGGTTGCATCCATTAAGCTGGCAGGATACTAACCATGTTTGTTCTCACACTTAAGATCGAAGCTTAATAGGTTAAGCTAATTGAGAATTCTTGTTACTGGTGGTGCTGGCTTTATAGGTTCTCATCTCTCTGAAGCTTTATCTAAAATAGGCTATGATTTAATCATCCTTGATAATTTATCCTCAGGCTCAAAGCATAACATTAGCCATCTTCTTAATAAGAAAAAAGAAGTTAAGCTATTCATAGGAGATTGCACGAATATTAATGATGTTAAAAATGTTATGAAAGATGTAGATACAATCTTTCACTTTGCAGCAAATCCAGAGGTTAGATTAGAATTAAATGATCCTAAGACTTGCTTTCAGCAGAATATATATGCTACTTATATCTTGCTAGAAGAGTTTAAGAAGAGTAATGCTCATACTATTGTGTTTGCATCTACATCTACTGTTTATGGTGATGCAAAAGTAATACCTACACCTGAAGATTATTCACCATTAGAACCCATATCCATTTACGGTGCATCAAAACTTGCAAGTGAAGCATTGATCACTTCTTATGCTCATATGTATAATAAAAGAGCGATAATACTAAGATTTGCTAATATCATAGGACCAAGAAGTAAGCATGGTGTGATAATCGACTTTATAAATAAGCTCAAAAAGAATCCAAGAGAGTTAGAAATCTTAGGTGATGGAAAGCAGAATAAATCATATCTATACATAGATGATTGTATAGATGCTATCTTAAAGGCTTTTGATTCAGCTAAGCAAAGGGTAGAAGTCTTTAATATTGGTTCTGAGGATCAGATACAAGTGAGTAGAATCGCTGAGATAGTTTGTGAAGAGATAGGTTTGAGTAATGTGAAATTTAATTTCACTGGAGGAATAAATGGAAGAGGATGGATAGGAGATGTAAAGAATATGCTCCTTGATATTAGTAAGCTTAAATCTAAAGGATGGAAGCCTAAATATAATAGTGAGCAAGCAGTAAGGCTAACAATAAGATCGATCTTACATTAATCATTGAACCTAATTAATATTAAACAAGCTTATGAACGTATTACTAATCTCGTCGACGAAACCATCCAAATTTAAGACAAAAGTATTTAAGTACATATGTCCTAAGATTGAAGAGATGATAAAAGGTTCTCTTCCTAAAGAACTAGAAGAAATGTTTAGAAGGAAAGCCATGGAGAAGTATGGCTACTCTAAGGGAGCTTTTTCTAAAGCTCTAGAAGCAGCTATTAAACTCTGGCTTAGATATGATTATGAATTAATAGATGAAGAGGAATCTAATAATCAAGCTTTCGAATCGATGATTAATGAATTAGAAAAATATCAAGACATGTATGTAGTGATAGCTAATGGAAAGTTGATTTCTGTTCACAAATCTCTTGATGAAGCTCTTAAAGTTGAGGAAGGAAGATATACGCATAGAATTGTTTTCAAAATAGGTGAAAAGCCGGTTAAAAAGGTGAGGCTTGGTTGGAGAGTAGCAAAACCTGTTGGCCATACTTAAAGTCGAATGACTTCAAATTTCCTGCTCTAGGACTATTAGTCAAGAGTCCTCTCAATATACAACTAGAGGAGTTAGTTCGTATTGATACTGGCTATGATGGTTTTCTCCTCCTTAGTGAAGAGAAATATAGACGAATGGGCTTTTATCTCTCTGAACTTCCTCGAAGATATTGGCCTGAAGGAGAAACGTTAACAGGTGAAATTTTTAGGCTTCGAAGAGCCTTAACTATTATCCAGATTCCAAAGCTGGGTATAAGGCTTGAAGGATATGTAGATACTTTTCGTGGAAATGTAGAGGATCTTGTAGGTCTAAAACTCATCGAAAGCTTAAAGCTACTCCTTGATGGTCCAGCACAGCTAGCACACATTATCCATTAAATATATATGCTTACTTAGTCTGATTATATAGCCTAGATTTGATAGCTATAATCTTAGCAGGAGGATATGCAAAAAGGCTTCAGCCTCTAACTAAAGATAAGCCTAAACCTCTTTTGCCAATAGCTGAAAAACCCATTATTGAGCATATAATAGAGAAGCTAAGTATGTTGCATGAGATAAAGCATATCATAATTTCTACCAATCTTCGATTCGAAAGTTGCTTTAGAGAATGGCTAAGCACTAAAAATTATCAAAATATAGAGATTATTTCGGATAAATCAACTTGTGAAGAAGAGAAACCTGGTGCTGTAAAAGCATTAGAAGAAATTACCTCAAACATACAAAATGATTGTTTAATAATAGCTGGAGATAACTTGTTCACTGCTGACCTTAAAAGAATGATAGAATTCTATAAGAAGAAATCCTCACCTACAATCGCTCTTTATGATTTGAAGAGACATGATCTAGTAAAGCATTATGCAACAGTATTGATTGATCAAGATAATAGGATAATAGATTTTGAAGAGAAACCATCAAAACCAAAGACTACACTAATAGGTACTTGTATCTATATATTGCCTAAAATAACTCTTCCAAGGTTAAAGGAATACGTTAGGAAAGATTTAGGAAAAGATCAACCTGGAAGGTTTATAGAATGGCTTCATAAACAAGAGTCTGTATTTGGGTATATCTTACCTGGGTTATGGTGGGATATTGGAACATTAGAGTCGTACTCTGAAGCTAATAGGTTCTTTTCTAACCTTCGCATTCAGAAATAGTTGGGTAAGCAATATGGAACCTGTTATTCATTTCGCCATACCTTTTGCTATAGCTACTCTTTTGGGTTTAAGACTGAAATATGCCTTCTTAGTCGGTCTGATCAGTCTTCTGCCTGACTTCGATGTACTCTTCTTCATACATAGGTCAGTAAGCCATTCTTTATTAATACCTTTAGCATTACTCTTCATCTCTTTACTTTGGAAGAAATCTAGACTTCAGTTACCTCTTCAACTCTCATCTTTTGGACTAAGTTCTCATGTTATCTTGGATTTTATTAATGGTTATACACCGATTCTCTGGCCTGTTTCACAGAATTCCTTCAAGCTTGTATTTGAATTAAGGCTTCTCATAGAGAGCTTCCCTATGCTATACTTTAATCTGAATATACTTGAAAGACCTTATGAATATGGTACCTTTATAACCTTTGATGCACCTCTATTTACTGCTGAAGGCTTAGCTATAGCCTCTTTGTTGATTGCTTTAAGCATAGTAATTAGTTCGAAAGGTCTTGGGATATTTTTAAAAAGAGATGAAGTTTAAAGTTTTCACTTAAGAATAGTACTTTGAAATCCTTCATCAGGAGCATAATCGATTCCATTATTTATCAAATCATTATTAGACCATTTTTCAAATAAGGTTTGAATAGACCATTCAATCTCTCTTGCGCTTTGTAACCCATTCAATGGCGCAAATATAACCAATGATTTTCCATTATGCTCTACTGTGCAGGTTTCTTCTTGCTCTCCTATCTCTCTAAAATAACCCATTAGCTCTCCTTGATTAATTGTTGAGTTAATCTCTGCATATACTTCATATGCTTTAAACAATCCATCTTGTAAGATTATCGTTGCCATCCATTGAGCATACTCTCCATTCTCAAGATGCTCTGGAATAGAATCTCTTACAGTTATAGTGATCTTTAATATTCCTTCATCTACCTCTAAACTTACATAAGTTAAATCGATTATGCCAGGATATTCTTCTCCTATAAATTCTACATCACCCTCAATATCGTTAAGCCAAGCTTGAGTAGGAGCTTCTGTAACGTATGGATGATACAATAATGTAATAGCACCAATAAGGATAGCTACAATGGCTATAGTAACACCAATAATCAAAGGTTTTGGATGCTTCTTTTCTGGCAGGGATGTTCCCATGGCTTAGCTTTGATTATAGATCAATAAGTATTTTTTTGTGAACTTTGCAGTTATCAAATCAGAATTGTCCTTAATTTTAGACAGAAAGACTACTTGGTAGCCAAAGGTACTATATGTTATCTATTTGATAGTTATCTATTTGATAATTCTATCAAGTTAATGTTATTTCTCCTGTTAACCTTAAGTTATACAATATAATGCGTGGATATGTTGGAAGTATGATATAGCGTGAAGAAAGAGTTAAGGGTATCTCACCGGCATAATATACCCCGGTTCTTCCACTCATATACCATCCTGCAATAGGACCGCCGTATAAAGGAGTTATTCTGATGTATAGAGATATGTAGTTGTACCTTTGGATTAACGTGCCCCATCCTCCTATAATACGAAATGTTAGGCCCCCTACGGTTACAGTTCCACTTTCTACACGAAGTAACATCAACCATATTAAGCTTCCATATCCCGTACCTGTTAACTGTAGATGTACAGCATGAATATTGCCATAACGATCTCTTACTTGACCTGTAGCCTCCAGCTTAAAATTATATGTTGCTGCATAAGCAGTAGGAGTTGTAGCCAGAACACTTGCCAGCATAATTGTAATTGTGAATATGGCAAATGCTGTTCGTGGATTCAAACCAAGCATATTAATATATTTAACTAAATAAGCTTTACTCTGAAATCGAAATGTCTCGAATCTTGATGCTAAACTTCCTCTTGATTGTATTAGCTATTTCTATCAATATACTTTTTGGCTTTTTAAATCTGATAAACCTTTTAAATATTAAATTCTATTACTTTTATTCTTTAAATATAGTCAATATCACAATCTTCTCTCCTTCCATAGATAGGTGGATCTGGTGCATTTCTCTTCTCATCATAATTATAGAAATGTTCATAATGAGGTTTTTATATCATCTTAGTTTACCTTGCTGGATAATCTTCCCATATTCATTACTAATTGCTTCACTTGCTATCTTCTTAATTAACAATCAAGTGGCTACATTATCTACGATTCTCTTAGGATTTATCGCTATAGGTCTATTCATCTATTACGGCAAAGGTTTTCTTTTTGCCAAGAGAGAAGAGGTAATCTTACTTGTATTCATAGCTATAATAGGCTTGCTGATACCTATTGAGCTAGCCTCTCTTTCATCATGGATATTAAATGCCTTTGACTATGAAGTTCCCTTTGGACCTAGCTTACGTTGGAGATTTCCTTTGATAGATCTTAATCTTTTCAGCATACTTTACCCATTGACTTCATGGTTGTTCTTAATTCTCCTTTATTGCTGGATATGGATCCCAATTTCTAGATATCTATTCTTACGCATAAGGCAAAGCAATCCTTTAAGTATTCAAATTCTAAGCATTCTAGAAAAGAAAAACTTAGCTCTATATTTAATCATTATTTCGTTAGTTGCAATATTTGTAGCATATTATCCATATATTCATCTTCCTCCTCCTGCTTTAGTAGGTGTAGATTCTCTTTCTATGGTAAATTACTATGGTTTCTTGACTCGAATGGTAGAAGAAGGACCATATATTGCATTAAGATCAGATAGACCTATCTTTTTCCTACTAGTCTACTTCATCAAAATTGTTACAATACAACCAAATTATTTTGTCATAAGGATCATGCCAGCTATTTGTACAATAGGTCTTGCTCTAGCTACCTTCTGGTTTGTTAAGATAGGAACTAAAAATGATAATTTAGCTTTGCTATCTTCTATTTTTTCAGTCTTCTCATTTCAGATTACTGCAGGTATGTATGGATATCTTCTTGCGAATTGGTTCTCTATTATAGAGATGATGCTATTCTTCACTTTTCTATTAAAATCATTAGAGAAACGTTCGATAATTTATTCATTAATAGCTAGCTTAATATCTATTACCGCTCTTCTCACTCACCCATACACTTGGCTCATTATGATCAGTATATTGTTTTCATATATCATATCGACATTCTTGATTAGATCTGAAATTAAGAAAGATATTCTTTTTTTGTTGATACCATTAACCATCACTACTATAGTATTTGCTCCATACTTTATCTATTTAAAGGGTGGAGTATATGGTACTCCAAGTTTTTGGGTATTTCTAAATTACATCTGGAATGCTTTCATAGATAATTTGAATATTTCAAAGATAATCCTTCTTCAACCCTCCCTCTCTCTTATGGTGCAAAGATGGGCAGGAGGTGCATTTGGTAATCCTTTGATAATTGCTCTAGCCATATTTGGAATGATATCTATGGCTGATCTAACAAAAAGGTTCAATAGGCTGATCTTATGTTGGATATTAGTTCCTTCTTTAGCGATACTTGCTTTAGTTCCTGGATCTGAGAATCTTTACTATCGTATAGCTTATGTTATTCCTTTTCAGATTCCAGCTACAATAGGACTTTATTGGCTGCTCAACAAGCTAGGAAGCAAACTAGATTTAAGTTCAACTTCAACCATATATCTTAAATTGCTTCAAATATTAATCATTGGGTTAATAATACTTCTCTTATTCAATTACTCTCTTCGCTCTGTTGATATGGCTATGATTCAGATGCCTTGATAATTCTTGAGCTATAAGGGCTGTAAGTTTGTATAATAGGTTCCTAATGTATATTCGTGATTATTGACTATTCAATGGTTCGTTGATACAATTTAACCTTAAGAATGGAATATCGTAATATTCTCTATAGGGTAAAGGAAATCTGAGGAATCTATTCTGATGTATCAATTTTTAAAAAGTTTAAATAAAAGAAGTAATAGGATGTTATATTAGTGTATTTTGTGTAATTGTTTGATATGAATAAGATGTTCTTTAACTTAGGTGATTTTAATGGAAAAAAATTCTGAAGAAGAATTACGTATAAAAATTAAGGAACACATTTTCGTACCAAAGCATATAATATTAACTCCTGAAGAAGCAAAAGAAGTCTTAAAAAGGTATAACGCTAAGCCTGAGCAGTTCCCTTACATATTAAGTACAGACCCAATCATTAAGGAGATAGGAGCTAAGCCAGGAGATTTGATAAAGATTATAAGGAAAAGCGAAACTGCAGGAGAAGCAATATATTATCGTTATGTTGTGGAGGGATGAGTATGGAATCTAATGATTATAATTCCTGGGTTATAATCCAGGATATGCTAGAAAGAGAAGGCATAGCTCGCCAGCACTTAAACTCTTATAACGAATTTGTTTCAAAGGGAATAGAGAGTATAATAAATGAAGTTGGAGAAGTAGAAATCGAGGCAGTAGGAGGACCCTATAAGGTTAAGTTCGGTAAAATCTTCATAAAACAACCTAGTGTTGTGGAGATAGATGGTTCTAGTAATAATATCCTTCCAATAGAGGCAAGATTAAGAAATCTTACTTATGCCTCACCCGTATATTTAGAGATGAGCATAGTAGAAGGTAATTCTGTTATAGAATCTCAAATTTACCATATAGGAGATCTTCCTACAATGGTTAAGTCTGACTTATGTCCCCTTCATGAAATGGATAGAGATGAGTTAATTCAAGCTGGTGAAGATCCAGAAGATCCAGGAGGTTATTTTATAATTAATGGTTCTGAAAGAGTTATAGTTGGACTTGAAGATTTATCGCCCAATAAGATCTTGGTGGACTATGAGAAAAGTGGAGGAACCATAGTGTATAAGGCAAAAGTTTATTCATCTATAATAGGTTACAGAGCAAAGCTTGAGTTAATATTGAAGCATGATGGTGCTATATACGTTAAAGTTCCAACTTCTCCTGTAGATCTTCCTTTCATAATTGTAATGAGGGCATTAGGAATTCAGTCAGATAAAGAGATAGCTGAGATGGTTTCACTTAAAAAAGAAATTCAAGATCTTTTAGAGGTATCCTTTGATAAAGCAGGTGATGTAGTAACTCCTGAAAAGGCTTTGACATACATAGGCAATAGAATTGCACCTGGAATGCTTGAAGAATGGAGAATAAAAAGAGCTGAAACTTTACTAGACTGGGGTCTTCTTCCACATCTAGGTAGATCACATGAAGATAGAACCAAAAAAGCTGCATTTCTTGGAGAGGCTGCATGTAAACTTCTTGAACTAAAGCTTGGTTGGATAGAACCAGATGATAAAGATCATTATGGCAATAAAGTAATAAAGTTTGCAGGTCAGATGATAGCCGATCTATTCAGAACAGCTTTTAGAAACATGATAAGAGATATGAAGTATCAGCTAGAGAGAATGGGCCAGAGGAGGGGTATAGGTGCAGTTGGAGCTGCTATAAGACCTGGAATAATCACGAATAAATTGAATAACGCAATAGCAACTGGCAATTGGGGTAGAGGTAAGGTTGGAATCACACAACTTCTTGATAGGACTAACTACCTTTCAACCTTAAGCCATTTAAGACGTATCCAATCACCATTGAGCAGAAGTCAGCCCAATTATGAGGCAAGAGATCTTCATGGGACACATTTTGGTAGGATATGTCCTAATGAGACACCAGAAGGATCTAACTGTGGTCTTGTTAAGAACCTTGCTCTCTCAGCTGTAATTTCTGTAAGTGTACCAGAGTCTGAGATAATAGAAAAGTTATCTGAGCTAAGAGTTAAGCCTATTTCAGAGGCTAACGATGAACTTAAAAGAAATGGTTGTAAAGTCTTCATAGAAGGTCATTTTATTGGTTATGTTGAAGATGGAGAAAATTTTGTAACAAACTTTAGAAAGTTACGTAGACAAGGGTTGATAAACCCGTACGTTAGTATATACCTTTACATACCAAAAGATTCGAGAGGAACGAAAAGAGCATACATATCCACAAGCTCAGGAAGGGTTATGAGACCTCTTATTGTAGTAAAAGATGGAAAGCCTCTCTTAACAAGAGAGATGATAGAACAAGTCTCGAGAGGAGAGTTAAGCTGGCGGGATTTATTAAAAATGGGAGTTATAGAGTTAATAGATGCTAATGAGGAGGAAAATTGCTTAGTGGCTATGGATTTAAGCTCTTTAACGGAAAAGCATACTCATTTAGAACCTTCAACATCCGCTATCTTTGGAGTCACAGCCTCTATAATACCTTATCCTGAGCATAATCAGTCACCACGCAACACCTACGAGGCTGCAATGGCGAAACAGTCTTTAGGATTCTCAATACCTACTCTTTTATTCCCAACTTATGTGAGAGGACATATGCTAGTTTATCCTCAAAGACCTTTAGTTAAGACTCGTTCATCATCACTATTAAAACTGGACGATAGACCTATAGGACAGAACTGTATTGTAGCAGTATTATCTTTTGAAGGATATAACATAGAAGATGCAATAGTTATGAATAAATCTTCCGTAGATAGAGGACTTGCTCGTTCATTCTTTTATAGACTTTACGAAGTAGAAGCCAAACAATATCTTGGTGGTATGAAAGATGAATTTAAAATACCTCTACCAGAGGATAATATAAGAGGTTATCGTGGCGAGAAATATTATCGTCTTCTAGAGCCTGATGGTGTAGTAATGAGGGAAGCTAGTGTATGTGGTGGAGATGTAATAATAGGTAGGACTAGTCCGCCTAGGTTCATGGAAGAATATAGAGGATTCGAGATAAAGGGTCCATACAGAAGAGATACATCCGTAGCAGTAAGACCTTCGGAATCAGGAGTTGTTGATGATGTGTTTCTTACTGAAAGCATAGATGGTGGCAAAATGTTTAAGGTAAGAATTAGAGACATGAGAATTCCCGAGATAGGTGATAAATTTGCTTCTAGACATGGACAGAAAGGTGTAGTAGGTCTTTTGGTAAATCAGGAAGATATGCCATACACAGAAGATGGAATCGTTCCAGATATAATAATAAATCCTCACGCTTTTCCATCAAGAATGACTGTTGGTCAGTTCATAGAATCCATAGCAGGAAAGGCTGCAACAATAAGAGGTACTCCTGTAGATGCTACAGCGTTTTCTGGAGAGAAAGTAGAAGATTTAGGGAAGATATTGAAAGAAGCAGGTTTTCATCCTTTAGGAAGGGAGGTAATGTATGACGGAAAGACTGGTAAAAAATACGAGACAGATGTGTTTATAGGCGTCGTTTATTATCAAAAACTTCATCATATGGTAGCTGATAAGATCCATGCTAGAGCAAGAGGACAAGTTCAAATGCTTACGAAACAACCTACTGAAGGAAGAGCTAGAGGCGGTGGATTAAGGTTTGGCGAAATGGAGAGAGATTGCTTGATAGCTTATGGAGCTTCTATGGTACTGAAAGACAGATTATTGGATGAAGCTGATAGGACTGAAGTTCACGTTTGTGAGAAATGTGGATTAATAGCATATTACGATGCAAGACAGAGGAAGTACGTGTGTAGGATTTGTGGAGATTCAGCAGAGATATCATCAGTTATTGTAGCTTATGCATTCAAATTACTATTACAAGAGATAATGAGTCTTAACATTGCTCCCAGGCTTATAGTAAAAGATAAAATATAAGGGGGATGAAAAATTGTCTCTTGAAGAATCTATTAAGACTATAGGCTCCATAAAATTTGCAGTCTTCCCACCGAGTGAGATTAGAAGATATTCTGTTGCTGAGATAACAGCTCCTGAGACTTATGATGAAGATGGAATGCCAGTTCAAGGAGGGCTTATGGATAGTAGGCTTGGAACTTTAGAACCAGGACAAAAATGTGCTACATGTGGAAATACTACTGCAAGGTGTCCAGGACATTTTGGTCATATAGAGTTAGCAGAGCCTGTGTTACATATAGCTTTTATTGATATTATTCATAAACTTCTTCTCTCGACTTGCAGAACTTGTGGAAGACTTTTAATTCCACAAGTTGAAATTGAAAATTATAGAAAAAAACTTGCTGAGAAAAGTATCCTTACTCAAAGATTTGAAGAAGAGAGTATAAAAGAAATAATAGCTAAGGCCAAAAAGATTAAGATCTGTCCTCACTGTGGGAAGCAACAATATGAAATAGAATTAACGAAACCAAGCATTTTCCATGAAATTACAGAAGATGGTGGAGTCATAAGGTTATTACCAGTAGCTATAAGAGAAAGGCTTGAAAGAATTCCTAATGATGATCTTGAGCTTTTAGGCTATGATCCTAAAAGCTCAAGACCTGAGTGGTTAGTCTTACAAGTTTTGCCAGTCCCTCCACTTAGTGTTCGACCTTCAATCACACTTGAGTCAGGTATAAGATCTGAAGACGATCTAACTCATAAACTAGTAGATATACTAAGAGTGAATCAAAGGGTTAGAGAGAGTAAAGAAGCAGGTACCCCTCCTTTAATCGTCCAAGATTTGGTGGACTTGTTACAATATCACGTGACTACTTATTTTGATAACGAAGTCTCTGGAATTCCTCAGGCTCATCATAGATCAGGACGCCCTTTGAAGACCATAAGCCAACGCCTTAAGGGAAAAGAAGGACGCTTTAGAGGAAGCTTATCGGGCAAACGTGTAGACTTCTCCAGTAGAACTGTCATATCACCAGATCCAAGCCTAGATATTTCTGAGGTTGGTGTACCATTAGAAGTAGCAAAGAAATTGACAATAGCAGAAAAAGTCTCTCCTTGGAATGTTGAATTCTTAAAGAAGCTTGTCATAAACGGTCCTTTTCAGCATCCAGGAGCAAATTATATCATCAGACCTGATGGTGTGAAGATAAGGCTTGATTACGTTAGCGATAGAGTAGCTTTAGCAAATACTCTAACTCAAGGCTTTATTGTTGAGAGGCATCTAATAGATGGAGATATAGTGATATTCAATAGACAGCCATCATTACATAGAATGTCCATAATGGCTCATTATGTAAAAGTTTTACCATACAAGACTTTTAGGTTGCATCCAGCAGTATGTCCACCTTATAATGCTGATTTTGATGGCGATGAGATGAATCTTCATGTACCTCAAAGTGAAGAGGCAAGATCAGAAGCCCTAACCTTAATGAGAGTTCAGCAACAAATATTATCTCCAAGGTATGGTGGACCTATTATAGGTGCTATAAGAGATTTCATTACTGCAGCTTATTTACTGACAAAACCAGAGACCCTTTTGACAAAAGAAGAGTTTTCTAATCTAGCATTTTCAGGTGGATATGATGGTCCTTTACCTGAACCTGAAATAAAGAAACCAGTTGAGCTTTACACAGGAAGACAATTATTCTCCTTGTTTTTGCCAAAAGATTTTAACTATATTATGAGTTCAAAATGGGCTAAAAGTCTCAAAAAGGGTGAAGATATTAAGGATATTGTTATTAAGAATGGTGTTTTGATTAATGGAGTAATAGATAGAGCTGCTATTGGAGCTGAGGAATCAGATAGTGTTCTTCATAGAATAGCAAAGGATTATGGTGTTGAAGTAGCTCGTAATTTTCTAAATTCAATCCTTTCTGTCCTCAAGTCTTTCATTGCAAGACATGGTTTCTCTTATAGTTATGATGAGCTCATACTAAGTGAGGAAGCCAAAAAGACTATAAGTGATGAGATAGAGAAATCATATGAAAAAATTAAAGAACTTATCAATCAGTATAAACAAGGAACTCTTCCAATAGTTCGTGGGCTTTCGCCAGAAGAAAATCTTGAATACCATATTGTAAATGAATTATCAAGAGCGAGAGATCGTGCTGGAAGAATTGCAGATAAAGCCTTTCCTTTAGATAATAGCGGTGTAATCATGGCGAGAATCGGAGCAAGAGGTTCAAGCCTGAACATAGGTCAGATGACAGCCGCTTTAGGGCAACAATCTGTAAGAGGAAAAAGAATCGAAAAAGGTTATAGAGGTCGTGCTCTTTCTCACTTTTTACCTTGGGATATTACGCCAGATGCAAAAGGTTTTATTAAATCCAATTATAGAGACGGTTTGAATCCAGCAGAGTTCTTCTTTCATGCTATGGGAGGACGTGAAGGCTTAGTGGACACAGCGGTAAGAACTCAACAAAGTGGTTATATGCAAAGACGTCTCATAAATGCTCTTGAGAATTTAAAGGTAGAATATGATTTAACCGTAAGAGATTCCTATGGTAATATAATACAGTTCTTATACGGTGAGGACGGAGTCGATCCAGCAAAAAGCGATCATGGGAAAGCTGTAAATGTAGAGCACTTAGTCGAGATTGAATCATTAATTAATAGAAGTAAAGAACCAATAGAAGAAGAGCAGATAAATAATATATTAGATCAATACGCAAAGGAGCTTAATCCTAAATTGATTCAAGAACTAAAGAATTCTTTACTTAAATTTCCTTTAAATATTTCAGGCATTAAAAATGTTTGTAAAAAGGTTGTAGAACTATTAGAAAAAGCTACAATTGAACCTGGAGAAGCTTGTGGTGTAGTTGCCGCTCAATCTTTAGGCGAACCAGGTACGCAGATGACTTTAAGGACATTTCACTTTGCAGGTGTAAGAGAAAGGGATGTAACTTTAGGCTTACCAAGGCTTATAGAACTTATAGATGCAAGAAAGCAACCCTCAACACCATCCATGGATATTTATCTTGATGAGGAGCATAAGTACAACAAAGAGAGCGCTCTTAAAGTGGCAAAAGAAATTTTATTCACTAAGGTTGCAGATCTATTAGATCCTAACCAACCTTGGGAAATAGAATATAATACCATAAAGCTATTCTTGAATAAAGATGCACTTCAAGAGAGGGATTGTAGCCCTGAACTTATAAGGAAAGTAGTTCAAGCAGGAAAGCGTAAGGTAGAAGTGGATGAAGAACGTGGAATTATATATATTACATTAGAAGGAGCTGATTTTTCAGCTTTATCTGCTTTAAGAAACAAGATAATGAGTATGCGTGTAAAAGGAGTCCCAGGAATAGAGCGTATTGCATTAATTAAGAAAGGCGACGAGTGGATGATACAAACTGCGGGATCTAATTTAGCAAAAGTCTTAAGGATAAAAGGAGTAGACCCTACACGTACAACTACTAATTCCATTTATGAAATTGAAACAACTTTAGGAATAGAAGCAGCAAGGACAGCCCTTGTGAAAGAGATAATGAGCACATTAGAGGAGCAAGGTCTTGAGGTAGATATAAGACATATACTACTCGTAGCTGACCTTATGACTTCTAAAGGATTCTTCCAACAGATAGGAAGGCATGGAATAGCTGGAAAGAAACCTAGCATACTAGCTAGAGCTGCTTTTGAGATAACGGTTCCTACTTTAGTTGAGGCATCTGTAAAAGGAGAGGTTGAGGAGCTAAAAGGAGTAACAGAAAATGTAATTGTCGGCTTGCCTATACCTGTAGGTACAGGTATGGTTGATCTTTTTATGAGAAGTGAGAAAAGTGATTATTGAAAAAGATCTTGAGAAAATTTTAAGAACAGTTATAAAAACAGGAAAATACATTTTAGGCACAAAGGAAGTATTAAAATCCATAAAAGGATCAAAGATAGTCATTTATTCATCATTCTTATCAAAAGATAAGGTTTCAGAAATTGTGAATACATGTAAATCTCTATCGATACCATTTATGGAATTTAAAGGAACTTCTGTAGAGCTTGGTAGAGTTTGTGGTAAGCCTTTCCCTATATCTGCAATAGCAATAAAGTCCCCTGGAGAAGCTGATCTTTCTCCTTTAATTAAATAATTTTTAATTACATTTTTTCCTCATCAATTTTTCAAAACTTTACATATATTATCAAAGCAAAAGAGTAAAAATGGAAAAGAACTCTACCTAACAATAGACAACCTCATATAGCAGTTTTTGTGAGATTTAGATCAATTATAAAGGGTGCATATTTATTTGATGAGTAATGAGAAGATAAGGAAGAGATTCTTTACATCTGAATTAAACGAAAGCTTCATTGGAAAGAAGGTTAGCATAGCAGGCTGGGTTGAAGATGTAAGACCTCTTGGTGCTTTAATCTTCTTAACTGTTAGAGATGTTAGTGGAGTCATCCAGGTTATATTTAATAAAAATAACATCTCTCAAGATATTTTCTCAATCGCAAAGTCAGTAGCGAGGCAAAGTGCTGTTACGATTCATGGTACTGTAAAAGAGAGTAAATCAAAAGGTTCGAATGTGGAGATTCAAGCCGATAACATACAAATCATTTCTAAAGCACAACATCCTTTGCCTATAGATCCTACGGGTAGGGTTAGTTCATCTTTAGATTTAAGGCTTGACTCAAGAGCTTTAGATCTCCGCAATCCTTTTACATCATCTATCTTCAAAATAAAGCATATAGCTTTACAATCAATTAGAAAGACTTTACTTGATGAGAAATTTATCGAGGTGAATACACCAAAGATTATAGGACAAGCAGCAGAAGGAGGAGCAAACCTTTTCTCTTTAGATTATTTTGGGAAGAAAGCTTTTCTTGCTCAATCCCCACAGTTGTACAAAGAGCAGTTAACTTTATCATTGGATAGAGTCTTCGAAATATCAACATACTTTAGAGCTGAAAAATCCCATACGAGAAGGCATCTTAACGAATTCGTAAGTGTTGACATTGAGGCAGCTTTCTCTTATAGAGAAGATGTTATGAATATATTGGAAGAGATTGTTGTAAGAGTTATTGATGATGTTTTGAAAAATTGTGAAAAGGAGTTGAAAATTCTCAATAGAGAACTGAAAATCCCTAAAGTCCCATTCGAAAGAATAACTTACTTACAAGCTATAGAGGAGTTAAAAGAATCAGGTCTAAAGATAAAATTTGGAGAAGATCTTGATACTAAAGCTTTAAAAAGGCTTAGCAAGAGACATAAAGAGTTTTACTTCATTATAGATTGGCCTACAAGTCTTAAACCTTTTTATATAGAAACTAAAAAAGATAATGATGAAATTTCTGAGTCTTTTGATTTAATGTATGGTTATCTCGAACTTGCATCAGGAGGTACAAGAGTCTCAGATAGAGCAAAATTAGAGAAAAGATTATTGGATTGTGGTCTTGATCCAAAAAACTTTTCAGAGCATTTGAAAACCTTTACATGGGGAATGCCTGTACATTCTGGATGGGGGTTAGGCTTAGATAGATTCGTTATGTTTCTCACAGGCATGAAAAACATAAGAGAAGTAGTACTTTACCCAAGAGATAGGTTTAGGCTAACTCCTTAGAAGCTTTAAATTAGATCAATATTTACAATGCCTTAAAGTTCTCACTCCAAGTAATATAAGCCTTTATCATATCTTGACTTACACTTGGCCTTCTAGTCTTCAAAACTTCTTTAAAATCGTTCTGAGTTATCTCTCTTGGTTGCAAAGACTTATCTAATGCTTTACCACAATCAAAGAGCTCTGAAACAACTCTTATCTGAACAGCTTGGCATATATCCTTAATGTCACTACCAGAATAACCTTCTGTCATTCTTGCAAGCTCTAATAGGTTAACGCTTGAATCGAGCCTAAGAGGAGATGTATAAAGCTTAAACATCTCCATTCTTGATCTTAAAGATGGTAATGGTACATAAATTCTCTTCTGGAAACGCCTTAAGAAAGGCCAATCTAAAGACCAAGGCTTGTTAGTTGCTCCTATTACATACAGGTGTATATTCTTACCCTTATCTATTATTCCATCCATCTCTTTGAGAAATTGGTTCCTCACTCGAATCTCCCCTCCAACCTCTTGAGATCTCGATCCAAGCATAGAGTCCAACTCATCTATGAATATTATAACAGCCCTGTTTCTCTCTAGCATCTTTCTAGCTGAATCAAAGAGTCTTGCTACATTCTTCTCTGCTTCTCCTAACCATTTTGACATAATGGTGGCTGCATCAACAGTTATAAAATCGCTATCTATCTCCGAGGCTGCAGCTGCTGCTAGCATCGTCTTGCCACAACCAGGAGGACCGTAAAGAAGTATCCCTCTTGGCCAACCTAAAGGAAAAAGGTCTGGTCTTTGAACTGGGAATATAATAGACTCTCTCAAAGCTCTTTTAGCATCATCTAAACCTATAACTTCATCCCATTTCACGTTAGGCTTCTCTTTTAACACTAGTTCCTCATAAGATGCTTTTAAAGACTCTACAACCTTAAGACCTTTGCCAGAGCTCATGTCAATATCACTATATTTTTTTAAATCTCTTAATTGAGAATCATCTTGAATAAAACCATGAGCAGCTTGAAGAGCTTTTATTCTCTCTTGATATGTTGTAGCTCTTTCTAAGTAAAGCTTGTTCAATTTGTACTCAGGATAAAGTTGGGCTAGTTTTATTAAAGCAGATATGGCTTTTTGATACATTACTATAGCCATACCATGAGCACCTTGTGAATCAAGGCGTATAGCTTCTGAAGCATATTTACTAGCTGCTTCCTCTAATTCTCTAGCAGCAACCATACTCAATTTTTCTCATTCACCTTTTTTAAAGCTAATCTTTCCTTCATTTAAAAGTCTTAAAATAGAGAACTTAATCTCGTCTAAAGGTGCATTTAACAAAGTCGATACTTCTATTAAATTTAAGTTGTCTTTATGTTCACGGATGTAATTAAGCACTAGTCCATCAAAATCAGAGCTATTTAATGATAGAATTGGTTCTTCTTCACTTATACTTTCTCCAGTTGCTAGTAAAGCCAATCTTTTCGTCTCAATAAATTTTTCTTTAGATTTCAGAATTTCTTCTTTATTTTTCTTTTCAATAAATTCTATAGCTTTTTCGATAAACTCTTTCCCTTCTTCCTTCTCCAAATCAAGATTTAAGGATATTGGTGTGATTTTTAATTTGATGATAGTCTCTTTCAAAGTAGAGTTTAATTCATCTAAGATTCCCTCAAAATTAGGTAGTAAATCAGATATAGACTTATCTAAATTCCTCATAACTTTTAGCGTAGCACTTAAATGATATATTACATCTCCTAAATCTTTTAGAGTCTCTAACTTCAAAATTAGTTGATTAAGCACTAATTCACTCTCATTGACCATTTGAACAGCTTTCTTCAGCTCAGAGTATTCCATCTCATAAATACCCTCTTTTTTAGTTATTTCTAAAAAATTTTTGTAGCGAGCTTCTAGCTTTTCTTTTATACTTGAGAGACCAGCTTTATGAATCTCTATCTCTTTGATAGCTAAAGATAGTTTATCCTTCATTCCATCATTCCTATCATTTAATAAAGATCTAAAAAAGCTCAAAAAATTCACCTATAAATTTAAGTAAATAATGAGTATTATTATGATAAATCTTTAAAAGAAAAAGTGGAGACAACCATAGCTCTCCAGCTTTTTTTATAAATATAAGTACCTCTTTGAGCCTTACGAGAGCTACGGTTGTCATATCCAATCTTTTTGTTTAGCTTATGCTCTCAGTAGTAGGAATCTTCGTTCCTATTGGCAATTCTGGTAGCTTCTCTTTCATCCTTTGCTCCGCTACTGCTGAGGCTTCTGAAAGGATTTTCTCAGCATCTTCACTAGCTGCTTCAAAGCTTATTGTGTAACCTCCTAACATTCCTGCATCTACAAGGATACTGCTTAGTAAGCCGTTGATCTCTCCCATCTCATGCTCAGCTTCTGGTAATATAGTTCCAAGTCCTGTCCTTACATTCCTTATTACAGCCATTGCTGGAGTAAGAGTAACGACTATATCACCAAGCTCTTGGACAGTATTCAAACGTAAAACTATCTGTTCAAGGGCTACCTTAGCTTGAGCGACCATCTTACTTATCTTTCTTATCTCAGCAAGTTCGTTTGCATACACAGATGCATGGCTCATATCGTGCTTTTGGATGGCTGTGACTACTTTATTGAATATGCTGCTATCTTTCTCTCTTAATCTGTTAATAGTATTATCAAGTTTAGTAATCTGGACTTGAATCTGTCTTACCGCTGCTTCTAATCTTTGCTTTAAAGGACCTGGAGGTCTAATTGCTTCCTTGACTCTTTCGCTAACCGTTGGTGTAGGTGCTTTCTGCCATTTATCAGAGAACTTTGACATTTTACCACCTAAAAGAATAGTCGAGAATTATAAGCGATAAGAAAGTAGGTATAGAATAGTTGAGTTTTTTATAAAAATTGTTGTAAATAAGTGTATTGAACAAGTATAGATTTGAGGTAAAGAGGTAGAGTCTGAGGCTTTTATTCTCATATGGTAATCTTTAGAGGATTTTACATTAATCTAAGAAATAGTTCCATGTGAGAAGGTATATTAAAGGAGAAAGAGCTATTATTCGCTAAGTATGGAACAAGACGTAGCTATAAAAATCAAATAGAGCATGAATCTTAGCGAAATTTCTATTAACTGAATTATCCTTTAGGAAATGAATAACAAAGAATATCTACTTTATTGTGCAACTATATGTATCCTGTCTATCTGAAAGTATCTCTTAACAAGTAATCTCACTTTTTCAGCATTCCTTCCTTCTCTTCCAACAGCTGCTCCTTTGTACTTTTGATCCACAACTATAACTCCTATCTTTGTACCGTCTAACTTCTCTGTAAGCCTAACGTCATAAATGTGTTTTATGTTAAGAGCTTTCTCGATGAACTCTTTTGGGTCATCAGAGTACTCTACAAGTTCAACAGGTTTACCTATAAGTTTTTCCAAGGTTCTTATTGATTGCCCCTTTTTACCTATTGCTAAACCCATTTCTCCTTTATTCACAACAAAGATAACTCTGTTCATTTTATTATCTATGATACAATCTTTGGCTGTTGCACCACTTATACTTTGGAAGAGGGATATTAGACCCAATTCTTCAGAGGTCAATTTGATTTTTTCCATGTACTAAGCTCTCCATACAATAGATCGACATCATTAAAGTATTAAGAGGGTAGATTTAAGCTTATTCATGTTGGTTTGTATTTTATTACAAGAATTTTAAAATATAAAGATTAAAAATGAAGAACGAATAATCTATTAACGTTCAAATTCAACCAAAAGGTCGATACCTCTTACTTCTTTTACAATTCTCTTTATCTGCTCTATATCAATAGGAAATTTTTCTGTCTTTCTTCCTGATATTATGGCTTTTATTAATTTACTCCCATCAGGTAACCAAACGATATTTACAGTTAGGATTCTTACAGGGTAGAAAAGGTCTTCTAGCATCTTTCTATCAGAGGCTTCTCCTTCAATGAACCATACTTTTCTCTGCAACTCAGACTCTATCCTCTTTATGAGTTGTGGGTCTCTTCTTAACTTAACTAGATCGCCTCCTTTGAGAACTAAAACGTATTCATCTCCCATATCAAAAGCACGAACTAATGTCATCTTATCGAATTCAGGAAATTTTTCAGCAAACTTTGTCAATCGGACTGATACTTCCACGTCTGTCTTGCTTATGTGCCCACTCCTGAACTTAGTCTCACATTTCGGGCAAAGAATTCCTGTTTTGGCACAAAAGGAGCATATGGGCGTCTTCAATTTAAATTAAATTATAAAATCAGGTAAATGTACTTTACTATATCAAAAACGGATAATATCAAGATAAAATTTATTTTGATTAAGAATGTTGCTCTTAATAATTAAATAGAGTTAAAGAATCTAATGTCTTTAAGAGGAATAAGTTTGAAGGCTTAATCTACTTTTCTAGTCTATCGTATAGGAGGATTTCTTCATTATGGGATAAAAACTAATGGATAAAGTATCTTAAAGAGTGTATTTGAGGTATGAACATAAACATTTATTATGAGTAATTAAGAAATGGTTTAGAATACTTAAAGCTTAATTAAAAATACAACCTTATCGTCAATTGCTAGATTTTTATAGCAATATATGAATGAGTACTCATAAATGAATTATCTTAACATCTAGTACTTGCGCAAAATCTATTCCCCTATTACCAACGAAGACGGAAGAATAGCGGTCTATCTACTCTCAATGGAACATAGAAATATAAAGATAGGAGTTACTAACGAGGAGGTACTATTGTATCTCTTCTACCAGCTGGCATATACTCCCTTAATACTCCTTTAGCAAAGCACTCTCTTGGATATACCCGATCGAATTTGAGGCTAGGATCTGCAATGCGACTTTGATTAGTGGATTAACACACCAAACATCACCTCTAGCTGCATGTGCAGCTGCAACTATGCCCTAAAATTCTGATGGGATCTTCATCACTTAAGCTTCTTAGCTTCTCATATTCCGTTTTTGGGTCTATGTACTTTCTTCTGTTGATAGAAGGTTGAGTCACTCCAGGGTAGAATTGTCTAACATATGCACATATTTTTCCTTTAAATAAAAAATCTAATAAACCTTTCCCCTTACAATTTTGAGGATTATCAAGATGATATTCCTCATCTTGTTTATTCTGTTTACTCTCTTTTTAGTTTATAAGTGGATTAATTACCCTTATGAGAATAATGAAGAAGGCAAGAGTCTTTAAAAGGAATAATAAAGATTAAGTATATATTTATAAATGTAAGAGAAGTCCTTAAAGTAAGAGTATTGTATAAGAAGCTTATTGGATTCAGAACTATTCCTTAAGCATATTCTTTAATATTTAAGAATAAGCTCTTTCTTGTAGATTAAATTTAGCCTTCAATTTCATATTTATCCTTAAAAGTATGCTGAATAGATAACTATCGCAATTACAAGACTTTAATTTATAGCATTTATGTATCACTTTTGTTGTTTCTAACTCATATAACCCAAATTATTTTAGTTCTTTATCATTCAAAAAGTAGAAATTAGCATTAAGTCTTAAACTATTATAAGCATCAAGAATTTTCTTAACTATCCCGTTTAAATCACCCATCATGTAGTGCAGATGACTTTTACACCTTTCTTTGCAATCGCTAGCTCCAAATCCTTTTACGGGCTTCATATTTGCATCGATTATTTCTCTTACAATCTCACATTCATATTTCTTATTACTTTTCGCATAAATTACTACTTTGATAGATGAATATTTACTCTTTAAAAAATAATCTATATGCCAAAAGCATCTCTTATCTTTCTTTAAATGTCTTTGAATTCTTCTCATCAATCCTCCTGAACCTAAAGCTGAACCAGTATACACATAAAATCCTTTCTTAAATTCTAATGGACCTAAGCATCCTACTCTTAAATTAATTCTTTTAGCTAAGTTTATGATGAGAGTGTAAACCCCTTTATCTTTTACTTTCAAAATCGATCAAAATCACCCTTGATTGCTTAAACTTTCAATAGATACGTATGGGCAAATCCTTTTCTGGTATTACTACATTTGTAATATCTTTAAATAACTCATGGAAAGCTTCTGGATGCTCTGTATGAATTGGTATGAGCATTTTTGGCTTAACTTCATTTACAAATTTTATCAAATCTAGAGGGTTTGCATGACCCGAACTATGAAGGCGATACACTATTAAACCATGCAAAGCTAATGAATTGATAAAACGCTCCTCATCATACTCTTCCTCTTCACTTATATGCTCAGAAATACTTTGTATGTAAAGAGAACCTTTTGGAGGAGTCGTATCAAAGACATTAAATCTACCAGAATCTAATAGTATTATCCTTTCCTTAGGGTTGGTTATTACCTTATCTTCAAGAACTTCCATATCTTTATGTCTATCTACAAGTTCTTTCTCCCATCTCATAAGCTTGCTTTTTATAAATAGCTTCACATCATCCCTTAGTTTTGGTATACCATACATTAATCTTGCTTCTAATCCTGACCTTTTTATCCTATCAAGAATGTAAGCTACTCTAGTGGTAATAGCTACGATGCTATTGAGATTCTTTGCAATCCTTACGAAGGCGTTAATTCTATCTATATCACTCGATTTAACCTCTATTACTGCTAATTTATTACCCAATTGAAAACTTTTTTCAATTAATCCATAAGCATCCTTCTCAATATTCTCCTCAGAATCTATACGTCCTACGTTCATGTTCGTACCCTCTATTATTAGCACATCTAAACTATCCTCTCTTAGCTTATCTCTAAACTTTTCCGATAAATTCCTAGCCGGTCCATGAAATCTAAAGTCACCTGTATAAGCAATTCTTGCTGACGAGCTTTCTATTATGAATCCATAGGATCCAGGAACACTATGATCTACAGAATAGGGAGTGATTTTTAATCTATCAGCTTTGATCTCCATACCATCATGGAACTTTGAGAATTTTAATCTTGGTTCAATCTCATCCTTTTTTGGTATTTTCCAGTAAAGCTTTGTCTCTAAAGTTAAATCCTTTCTTGTCTCAATACTTGAGGAGTAGATTAACTCTGATAAAGATCCCATATGAATATTCAAATCACTTCTGAGAAGCGTAATAAAGCCTGAATGATCTAAATGAGGATGAGTGATGAATACGTGTTGTAAAGGGCAGTTAATTTTAGGCTCTAAAATTTCTGTTCCTTCGTAATCAACATACAAAGGCAATTTTTGCCTTTTTGATGTTTTTATCTCAGGTAAGAGACGAGTCTTAACCAATTCTTTTTGAACTGATTTTGTAGGCATAGTGAATGGAAATTGAAAGAATTTTCCATACCTCTCAAAATCTTTACCTAAGTCAAGAAGAATCATAGATTCCTTATCTTCTAAAAGTATTGAATTTCCACCTATTTTGCCTACTCCACCAAAGAGAGTAACGTAGCAATCAGAAGACATAACCTTATTAAATTCCTTATAGGAATAAAAATTTTTGAAATAATCTTTAAACATGTTTATTTCTTTAAAACAATTTAGCTTTCAATTTACTTAAAATTCAAGCTATATTTTGAAGAAGTTAATAAAAAATAGGATGAGTTATGTCTTCTATTTTGTCAATATATGCAATATTTACTGCCTTGTTAGGATCTACGATCAATCTCGGTTTTCCTAGAACTTCGAATCTAAAAAGAGCAGATTTAAACCAGTAAATTCCAGGATTCTCTTCAATTGGAAACTTGAGTTTTGTAGTAAACTTCTCATAATTTACTCTTCCATATTTTGTTGGATATTTTGAAAACCCTCTAATTATATCGGTTACTACACAGTTCATTTTTGTAAGAATCTTCTGTATTTTTATCCATTTTTTATAGGATGCTTCAGCTGTTGATAGTCCAAAATAACCTACTCCCTCATCTTTCAGGCAGGAGACTCCCCTACAGATAAAAGCTTTAAGTCCACTTGCTGTTTCTAAAGGTTCTGAGGAGAAAACATCAAATTTACCAACTAAATTTCTTGGTAATGGATCTGAAACATTATATTTTTGAAACTCAATCTCTAATCTATAATCTTTATTTACTTTTCTTATGAATTTTCCAATTCTTTCATCAACATCTAAAACAAGTACTCTCGACGGAAGTTTCGTTAAGGATAAAGCGATACTTAATAAGTCATCATCACCTATCAATAGAAACTCTTTATCTAAAAGATCGTTATGGAAATGCATTAATCCAACTCTTGCAATTACGTCATATTCTCTCATGTAACCTTGGTAAAATTTTAAGTTTGGAGTTGGTCTATCCTTAACAATTTCTTTGAACTGTTCCAAGATATCCCTAAATTTACCATTAAATAATACTCTCTTTCCTTCACATTTTTCGCAAATCCTACTTTCAAAATTTATACTTCTTTTGTTAACTTTCTTTATTCCTTTATCTGTTAAATAAAATTTATCTTTATTTATGGCAATTAACTTTTCTTCGTAAAGACTATTTATAGCTTCCAAGAAGTCCCTTACTGTATAATGAGTAGTATCAAGTAATTCCCAGAAGGATTTGTTCGATTTCGCTAACTCATAAAGTATTTGCATTTTGATTTTGTTCATATAAATTCCTTCTTAAAATCTTCTTCTTAATAACTTTCGGCTTGAATTCTTTAACTAAAAGTTTAAAAGCCTTAAGGGCACTCCCACTAGGACCACATGTAAAAATATCAAGAGCTATGTATCCATATTCGGGCCATGTATGTACACTTAAATGTGATTCTCTTAAAAGATATACTGCAGAAACTCCATAAGGTTCAAATTGATAAAAATTCGAAGAAACAACCTTAAGGTTAGATTCAGAGATAACTCTATCAAAAATATTACGAATTCCTTCTACTCTTGAAATCTTCTCGGAATCTACTCCGAGAAGTTCGGCAATAATGTGGATGCCCATCTTGAACACCCACAACCATTGCCAAATTTCCATAAATTTGTAAATTATTAAGCCAAAGACGCATAGAGGTTTTAACCCTCTCCTCCTTGTGTTAAATGTGGAATTAATATTTTATAAAATTTTCGTAAGATTTCTCACGTTTGTTAACTAAACCATTCTTAATAATTTTTATAAATTTACGAGAGAAACAATATTAAAGAAGTTAAAAAGACGATGTCTCGAGTATTCTAATTGAATAAGCTTAAGGGAAAAATTCTTAAAAATGATATACTGTTTTCTTTACTCAGAGAAACTAACAAAGCGACATTTATTTTGACTCTAGAAAGGATTCATTTAATTTCTTAATTGCATACTACCTGGCTTACTATGATTTGGAATATAAGATTGCTCGATAAAAATGAAGTTACTAAGAAAGATAAAGAATTTGAAGCAAGAGCTGAAAGAGCTCACTCCTAAGATTACTTTTCCAAATCTATATGGGAGCTTTGGGAAGAGTGAGATATACTCTATTGGTTCCAAAAGATATTACTAAAAATACATCTTCATAATTATTATGCACTATAGAAATTCAAATAGCGTCTAGAAGCTTCATGTTCTTCGCCTACTACTGTTAAATCTTTATCTTTCTTAATAACCACTCCTATTGCAGCTACAATCAATAAAATTGAAGGAAACGCAGTGTACTGGGTTATAATGTTTAGTTTTACCGTTTTTGAGGCTATTTTAAACGTGTAGGTTAAAGGCTCACTTTGTACTATTCTGTAAACATTACCGTAAACTTGTATACTTACTGCTCGAGTTGTAATAGCTCCCTCACAATATTCTATAAAGCCTTCAGAATCGTATTTTCCACTAAATCCATAAATTTTTGTGTCCACATAAACAACTTTAACGTTTACTCCAATAGCAATCTTTACGGGCAAATTCTCATCTAAAATACTCAATATTATCTCTTCACCAGCCTTTGCTTCATCGTAAATTAACCTTGCAGCGTAAAGTCTATTCAAAAGTATTCGTGTTGTATCTGAAGGTATGCTGGAAATATCTTCCTCAATATTCGAGATGCGAATACTCACATAATCTCTGTTAGAGTTTCCTTCTAAAACGTATTGAAGAGTTACTGATTTAACGTTACTTTGTTCAGTTAAACCTAGAGAAGCGTAAGTAGTTCCAGCTAAAAGAGAAATTAAAAGTATGGTAATCAATATTTTTGTAGTACGGTTTAGACCGCTAGTTTTAGGAGGTATAAAAATCCAGTTTAAGGGGAAAAACTGCTGTGCTAACTTTAATTGTCTTATCCTATCTTTTTTTGCTAATATTGGAAGTATAGCAATTCCAGTTATAAAACCTCCTACATGAGCGAAAAAAGCTGTACCTCCTAAAGGAGTAAAGTAACCGTAAAGAAGTTGTATTGTAAACCAGAATAATAGATAGTATGCAGTTTTAACCCTTATGAAAAAAGGGAAAATAAAGAAAAACCAACCCATGACAAGAGATGTACCTGGGTAGAGGATAAGGTATGCACCTAGGATTCCACTAATGGCTCCGGAAGCTCCTATAGCTGGAATCATATACGCGATTGAGCCACCTAAGAAGCTGAATGTTGTATGAAATATGGAAGCAAAAACTCCAGCCATGAAATACAAGACTAAAAATCTTACTCTACCTAACGTGTTTTCAATGTTTCTGCCAAAAAGGTATAGAAAATACATATTAAAGAGAATATGGAAGAAGTCTGCATGAAGAAACATTGAGCTGAAGATTCTGTAAATTTGTGAAGGTGTTGCTATCATGGATGGGATGAAGCCACATAGATTTACCCAATAATCGCTAACTTCAAGGAAAAAGTTCTCATAAGAGGTTATAGAGTAAACTAAAATGTTAACAGCTATTAGGATTAATGTAGCTAAAGGAATCTTTCTATACTCAAGTGAATTATATGCTCTTTTAAGGTTAATCACCAATTCTTCACTACCTTTACCAACAAGAACGCTACTATGTTGGTTTAGAGAATTTCCATGCTGTTACCTCTTCACTTGGTTAAGTATCGCCATGAAAGTATCATACCAATTGTGGATAAAACTACTGCAAATATACCGAGACATGTGAAGTCAAAAATTAGCATAGAAGTGTCTAGGGGTATTATCGTCAGTTGCCTAATAGCGTCTGTTAGATAAGTGAGCGGGTTGATGCGTGCTACTACTTGTATCCAATAAGGCATTAAAGAGATAGGAAAGAAAGTGTTACTTGCAAACATTAAAGGCATTGTGATTAAGCTTATTATTTGCATTGGTCTCTCCATTCTAGTGGATCTTAATGAGAATGCAATGAAAACTGATGAGAGTCCTATGCCAAGTAGGAATATTGCAGCATAAACTCCTAACAAATTAAGTAATGTGAAGGTTGAGCTTAATTGCAATCCTAATAGGTATGAGAGCATTAGAATTATAGTTGCTTGAAATATTGCTCTTAAAGTTGCATTAAGAATCTTCGCGAATATTATTGCACTACGTGGTACTGGAGTACTCAATACCTTATCTAGGAAACCTAAACGTCTATCCCAAACTATAGACATACCAGTGAACATCGTCGTGGTCATAACAATCATAGAAACCATACCAATAGCCATATAGCTAAAATAATCTACAACACCAAAAGTATCCTGCATAACTTTTGTGCCTATTGTGGAAAATATTTGCTGAAGTTGCTGTGCAACCAAAGTTCCAGGAATAATCAAAACTCCATTTACAGGTGGATTCAATAAGCTTCCAGGTACTTGAATGTCAGGTATTTCTAGGTTAACTAAGCTTTTAGGTGAGAACATAGCGTTTATGTTTATAGATTTACCTAAAAGACTCATCCATATTAAAGGTTGGAGCACAAGCATTAAGACCATTACAGGATCTTTCAACCATTTCTTGAGTTCTCTAGCTGTTAAAGCCCATAAGCCACGAAGCAAACTTGGATTATACTCATTTATCATACTCTTGCTCTAGCCCTCCTTATGGTTATTCTCTGCATTCTAAATGCTTCCTTAGAATCTTCAGTATCCCTAATAACTCTACCAGTATATTCAAGGTAAACCTCATTTAATGTTGGCTCAGTAAGCGAAAGTCTAGTAACAGTATAGCCCTTCTTCCTCAGACTCTCGATTATGAGGGGAGCGGTTATCTCTCCAGACTCAACCTTAATCCTATATGAGCCATTCTCATTTCTAACGTCTTTAACGTGTTCAATGCTACGAATTAACTCACTTACATCTGCATTTTCTTTAATGCTTATTGTTATTATATCACCGCCTAAGCTGTCTTTAAGCTCGCTTGGTGCACCTATCGCTATTATTTTACCATGATCAATTATAGCTATACGATCACAAAGAACATCTGCCTCCTCTAAATAATGAGTTGTCATAAAAAGCGTCATACCATATTCCTCTTTGAGCTTACGAATATAGCTCCATGTAGCAGCTCTAGTTTGAACATCTAAGCCTAAAGTAGGTTCATCTAGGAAAAGCACTTTAGGTCTATTAATCAAACCACATGCAAGTTCAAGCCTTCGACGCATTCCACCAGAATAAGTTTCAACTCTTTTATCTTTAAACTGAGTTAGCTCTACAAGTTCTAAGAGTTCAAGAGCACGTTTCTTTGCAATATCTCGAGGAATCCCATACAAGTCTGCACATAGCATTATGTTCTCGTATCCAGTTAAGTCTTCATCAGCTGTATATTCTTGTGGTACTACACCTATTGCTTTTCTCACGTTATTTGCTTGCTTAACAATATCGTAGCCTAAAACAGATGCTTTGCCCTCTGTAGGCTTCAGAACAGTTATCAACATGTTTATTGTGGTTGTTTTCCCAGCACCATTCGGTCCAAGAAAGCCAAATATTTCCTTGCTTTTAACACTAAAGTTTACGTGATCTACTGCAACTAGGCTTTTATTGAAAACTTTTGTCAGTCCTTCAGCCTTAATTACTTCTTCATTCATGTCTTTTCACCCTGCAGTTTTTTATTTATTTCCTCAAATTTCTGAGCAGTCTCGTTTAAAACCATCAATGTTTCCTTTAAGGCTTGCTCTGAAAACTTAGTCTCTAAATTCATACCTAAACTGAAGAAGGCTTTTATAAGGCGGCTTACAGCATCTCGAAGTTCTTCCGCTTTTTCTGAGGGAATTCGTAACCACAAGGTACCAAAAAATGGAGGTGCAAAAATTTTCCATCCCTTACCAAACTGTCCTTTTAGCTTCCTTTGTTCTTCTAAAAGTTGCTTACCCTTATCCGTAAGCATGTATCGCTTTATTCCGCTTTCCTGTATAGGAAACTCTTGTACGTAACCATTGTCCTGAAGCCAAGCTAGCAATGGATAAACCGATCCTGGACTAGGACGCCAGCTTCCACTCGTTTTCTTTTCAATTTCATTCATTATTTCTGAGCCTGAGAGAGGCTTCTCGTTTAAAAGTTCAAGCACTTGGTAGCGTAAAAACCCTTTAGGTACAGCAGCCATATGCCTTATCCAATGTCTGAAAAGTGGAAAAGGTAGAGAATAATCAAGCATATTATATCATTATTGATATCAATAATGATATAAACTTTATGATCTCTTAAAGGAGATTATGAGAAATTAATAGAGGAGTTTGAGGAAAAGGTTGAAATGAGGTTAGGCTTTCTTTAGATAAATTTAATAAAAATTGGCTTAATAAGACGTTAAAATCTATTTACAAAATTTTTCTCTAATCTTAATCTATCTAAATACTTGTATAACTTCTTTTTATCCATAGTTTCTATGAGAAATATTAATAATGTATTATAGCTACTGAAACCTATCTTTCTCTCAATTCTCTCATTTTTAATATGTTACCTCTCTATATTATGTAGCCTTTTAGCATGGCTTAAGAATATTTGTGTAGACTGGATTAACTCGCTTAATGAACTTATTATTCAATTGTGCTATACTTGTAATGAATATACTTTCATTAACAACATAATTCTAACTTTAAAGATGCAAAACTCTTTAAAGTATTTGATAATTCTTGAATCACATCACTTATTCCTATGAAATCATAGGCTTTTTCGATTAGCATACCAAGGGCTAGTAGAGGAATTCCAAAAATATCACTTAATCCTGTCGGTTCAGGAAAAACGATCGCACCTATGCCTAATGCAACTAGTTTCATACCTACTCGTCTTCTTCTCTTTATCATCTGTAACTGCTTGGCTACATTAGAATCTATTTCTTTAAAGTTAAGTAATGCATAAGACTCTTTTAGTTCATTTACAAGCGTTTTTAATTCTGATTTTGAGAGAACCATCTTACTCATATCTTTTAGATAAGCATTAAATCTTTAACACATATGAGATTAATTAGTTATAGACAAGAATGTAAAATCTATTAAAGTAGCTTGAAACATTTTATAAGTATCTTATTAAGCAATAATCATAATTCTTTTCTAAAATCACATATTTTATTACTGAGAAAAATACTATAATTCCTAAAGAGGGATTCAAACATAATTTTTCGTATGAAAAGCTACATATGAAGAGATAGTCAACAAAGACGTATTTGTTCTTTTAATACCATGAAAGGGTTAAGTCTTAATGGTGACAAAGTTAGAAAGATAGTAAAGAGTTGAATTTTACATGCTTTCTAGAAAAAAAGAGTGGGTAAAATAAAAGTTAGGAATATTTGAACAATTAGAATAGGACTGTTAAATCCTGCTTTCATAAAAAGTAGTATCAACCAAAGACGATATTTATATTGTAGTAGAATCGTTATTTAATTATCCTTTAGACTTCGTCAGATTTAGAAACTTCGTAGAAAAATTTTCTTATGAAAAAGTAAGAATCGAGAGTTAAACTTTATTGTTTTATTTTAATAGTTTGTCACATCATTTAAAGTCTTATATCTCAAGATAAGCTTCTATAAAAAGATTGCATGAACTTCAAAAGAGAAATAGGAAATTGAGCAAAAACTCAGGATTTATATTCCTTACCTTTTTATGCTAAGATGTATGAAAGAGAAAGAAGGAGGGATGAGTTGAAAAAAAGCTTAATTATAGAAGGATGGAGGAGGAAATTGGTTTGTATAATATTAATAGCATTCAAAGTCGAGTAGAAGATAAAATAATTCTTTATTCATAATGAGAAGGTGATGTTATTAATGTTAAAATCGATCTATGTTTATTTTAACCTTAGGTGATTTGATTTTATAGATAATAAGATAAGAGATTTTGGTATTATCTTTGCTAACGATTTACCTCAATCTGAAAGAGCCTTAAAACTTAGTGAGGAAATAGCTCCATATATAGACGGTATTAAATTTGGGGTTGTCTCAATATTGGATAAAGGTGTATCTTTAATAACTAAGGTGAAAGAAAGAATTAACAAACCAATCATTGCTGACTTTAAAATTGCAGATATTGGTTTCTGGAATAGAAACAAGAAAACATGGGAAGGAACTAATTCTAAGATTGTTGAAAAACTCGCTGAAGCAGGAGCAGACTACATCGTCTGTCATGCTGTAGAAGGTCCATTAAGTCTACAAGAATGCATTGAAGTAGCTCATTTAAAAGGAGCTAAAATATTAGTTTTACCCTTTATGACAAGTATAGGAGCTGAATTATTCTTCGCACATCCTATTGACAAGGATTATGTCAACCATATTATAGAGGAATTAGGAATAAAAATCCAAAAGGAGCGTTTAAGAGAGTGTAAAATAATCTTTGATTTAATATTAATTTTAGCAGAGTTTTTTGGAGCTGATGGATATGTATGCCCTGCGAATAATCCTATGATATTAAGACGTGCAAGGTATTTTACAGATAAGCCTATATTTGGACCAGGTATTGGAAGGCAAGCTAAGGGAGATGTAACATTTGCAGAACAGATAAAGACATTTTATGAGATTTGTGGAAGAAGTTCAGCTATTATAATTGGATCATCTATATACGCTGCTGCTAATCCAATAGAATCTGCAAAAGGATTTGCTCGTTTAAGAGATGAGGTTATCTTAAATCTTCGTATACTTTAATGATTTATTTTCTAGTTAATCTTCTTTCGTAATCACATTCAGATCAATACTTAAATCATTCTTTTGATGTGTCAATTGTTTAGTTATAAAAATAATGAGCATAAATGACAAATTGAAGAAAAATTTGAAAAGGATTATTAATTGGATTTAAAATTTAATAACCATTGAATAAATTTTTTCATGAATAAGCTCCTTTCTTTGATTTTATTAAATCTTTAAGGTAGTTGCTATAGAGAGCTATTACAGGATTATGCCCTAATAATCGATCCTTGACTATTAAGGTTGTTACTGGTGCTTTAGATTCCATTGTGAAAAGCATATCGTGCCCTACACATAAACCAACAATAACATTAATTGTTGTGTTTGCATCGTTTAAAAGTTGAGCTTGAAGAATAGGGTTGCAAGCAGCCTCAAATTCCAATGGATTTCCAATCTTATACTCTTTAGCTACATTAAGTTTTGTTTTATCTATTGCACCACATTTACACATAATCGATGCAACGATAAATCCTGCCTCCTCAAGAATTTTTACTATTCTTGTAGCTTCATCTTGTAATCCAATGCAAAAAGCTAATCCGATTTTTTCAGCTTTTATAAGCTTACAAAACTCTATAAGCTCCTTGATTCTAGGGCGTACAGGTATCAAATTACCTCTAATAAATTCATAAGCCTCTTTTTCTGTGATTGCAGAAGGAATATAAATTCTCTTTACATCCTCTCCTCCATAACTCTCAATTACTTTTTTAATAATTTCTTCACTTACCTTCATGGGGCAAAAATCTGGAAGTAAATTTTTGTTAATTTTATCAAAGGGTATTTTACTACAGTAAACTTTTGAACACTTTGCACATTGAGGATAAATAGCCAATTTATCTCTCCTCCTCAAATTTCTAAAAAATTCCTTAATTTTTACATTCCTTTATTGCTTTTGAAATGTTGTTATAGTCAGCTTACATAGATTTTCATTAAATCACTTTTTTACATTCTTATCAATATTTTCATATTGAATTAACATAAAATTCTTAAACCTTCTTGAGATAAGAGTTTATGAGTTAAAATGGATTTATTTGAAGCAATTAAGAATAGGAGAAGTGTAAGGGCTTTTAAACCAGAACCAATTTCAGATGATATATTAAAAAAGATTTTAGAGGCTGCATGCTGGGCTCCATCAGCTGGTAACCTTCAGCCTTGGGAGTTCATAATAGTTAAAGATTCAATTGTAAAAAGAGAATTGTGTAGAGCTGCTTTGAATCAATGCTTTATTTATGAAGCTCCTATGGTTATAGTAGTATGTGCAAATCTTGATAGATCATCAAGAAGATATGGCTCAAGAGGAAGAGATTTATATGCAATTTGTGATTCTTCTGCTGCTACTCAAAACATTCTTCTAGCAGCTCATGCTTTAGGATTAGGTGCATGTTGGATAGGAGCATTTCACGATGAGGAAGTATCCAAAGTGCTTGAACTTCCTTCTGGAGTAAAGCCAATAGCAATCATTCCTATTGGATATCCTAATGAGAAACCATCTCCTCCCTCAAGATTGCCTTTAGAGAGAGTAGTTCATAGGGAAAGATATAAATGAAAGTGAAAAATATGCTAATTTTGGATTAATCTCATAATTAAAAGTCAAAATTATTAACATATATATGTGCGATCTATAATGAGTAATTTAGTATGGCTAAGAAATTTGTATCTATAAGCCTACCAAAAGATCTTGTAGATAAAATAGACATGATTATTAAAGCTGGCACGCTAGGCTATGATAGCCGTCCAGAATTCATAAAAGAGGCTATAAGGAAAAGATTATCAGAACTAGGGTATGAGGCTGTTCAAGTAACTCATCCATTTAGAATTTGGAATATAGCTATGGATCGTGTAACTATATACGATGAAGCTTTAAGTAGATGGTTAAACATTCTTATTGAAGGAGGTAAGCTAATATGTGAATTAGATAGGTCTGAAGATTGTATCCATGTGAAGTTTGTTGCTGAAAATCCTCAAGTTATAGAAATGTTCAAAAAGATGGGTTGGAGAATTCCTAGAAGCTAATTTTATTAAACTTAAAAAATAGATGAGTTTTATTAAGGATAGGCGGGGGTTGCCAAGTCAGGTCAAAGGCGCAGGCCTGAAATTTAATTTGGCTATAGGCGCCTGTCCCGAAGATGAGTATCGGAAGGGTTCGTGGGTTCAAATCCCACCCCCCGCATCGATAATGATTTCTATATTTTTACATCTTTATAGGGAAAGAAACTTAGTTAGCAAAAATCTCCGATACTATTCACTTGGTAAGCTCATCATGTTTAAGAAAAAGAGACATAAATTTGATTCCTTCAACAAGTCCTAAAGACCCTTTCTCTACTGAAAATTCATCAAAACGACTGACTTTACTCGCTTTAGTTTGAGAAGTTGAGAATATAGCAAAGGGAACAGGTTCTCTTGAGTGAACTCTTAATTCTGTTGAGGTAATATGATCTGATAAAATTGCAATAGTATAATCTCCTTTAAGATCTTTTAATATTCTACCAATCAACCTTTTATCTAAATCTTCTATTGTCTTTATCTTAAGTTCGTAATCTCCTAAATGTCCTGCTTCATCAGGAGCTTCAACATGAATCAAAACGAAATCATGATCCTTTAAGCTCTTTAAAGCATAATCTGCCTTACCTTCGTAATTTGTATCGTAATAGCCTGTAGCACCTGGGACTCTTATCACATCAAAGCCTGCAAAGACTCCTATCCCATTCACTATGTCTACTGCAGATATTACCGCACCTTTAATACCATATAAATTATAAAATGGTTGAAAATTTGGTTTTATTCCATGACCCCATGGCCATATCATATTGGCAGGATTGTTTCCTCTCTTAATTCTCATTTTATTAATGGGATGATCTGATAATATATCTTTAGATTCTACTATTATCTTCCTTAGAATTCTAGCTGTTTTAACACCATCCTCATCCTTTTCCTTAGGAAGAATCTTAGAGATTGGTTTATTCAAAGCATCGTGAGGAGGAGTGCATATTATTTTATTAGAGTATTTATTCCCCTTTAGAACTAGCAAATGTCTAAAGCTTACACCAGGAAAAAACTCTATCCTTCTAGGTTCTTCAAAAGCATCTTTTATTGATTTTAAAAGCTCTCTAGCTTCCTCTGTACTAATGTGTCCTGCAGAATAGTCTACTAAAATACCATTTCTCTCAGTTATTAAATTACATCTAAATGCTATATCGTGCTCATTAAGTTTAACGCCAATACCGGCTGCTTCTAACGGTCCCCTTCCTGTATGAAATTCTTTAGGATTGTAACCTAAGATACTCATAATAGCAACATCTGTACCACTATCTAATTCTTGAGGAAGGGTGATTAATCTACCACATGATCCATGAGAGGCTATGAAGTCCATATTAGGATGGTCAGCTACTTGCAAGGGTGTTTTGCTACCTAGCTCTTTCAATGGAAGGTCTGCCATCCCGTCTCCAATTATCAATATGTATTTCATTGATAATGAAGATTAAATGATCCCTATCATAAACTTTTAGGTAATAAAGTAGATGTGATCTCTGTTAATTTTTGTATAAGCTATATCACTTTTTCATTATAATTATGCTCTCTCTAGCTTTTCCTATTTTAAAAGTCCTCTCCCTAGTCACAACTCTCTCATTAGCGATAATTATTCTCTCAACTTTAAAGCCTATTTTCTCAGCTAAATTCGCTATCAATAAATCTACAGGGACTATTCTATCAGGAAAGGTCCCTTCAGCAACTACCATCGAGCATTTAGCATCATCTTTCAGAACTCTATAAATTTCTTTTAAAGCATCGTTCATATCTTGTAAGTATGCTTTTGCTACATCTGGTAAATTTAACTCAGGGAATATGTCTTTAATGTGCTTAGGGTTTAATCCAATATAAGATCTTAAACTATCGATTTCAAATTCTTTAAAAAATAATTCATACTCTATTGAGTAAACTTTTGTATACTCGATCTTGTTCAAGTATGGAGGTGATGTTATAACAGCATCAAAGAAATCGTTTTGGAGAAAATCCATCTTTCTAGCATCTCCAATGTAGACTTTTATATCAGAACCTTTATAATTCACTCTCTTTAAATCATGTAACATTTTCTTAACAATTCTTTTAAATACCTTCTTTAATGGAATATTTGGCTTCTCACGTATCTTTATTACGCTTCCATCCTTGTATGCATAACTAACCTTATTTGATGCATTTATTAAAGCCAAAGTAAAGAAATTTCTTATTTTTAGATCATTAATCTTCTTAATTTCTTCTTTAAAGAATAAAATATCTTCAAGAGAATATTTTGAGAAGGCTCTTTTAGTTAGAGAGCTTAATCCTTTGATTTCATACCTTTCAAATTTTTTTGAAAAAAGTTCTTTAGCATAATCTCTAATCTTCTCTAAATCGTAATCTTCTATCTTTACTTGCGTGACAAAGACTGCAAGAGGAGATGCATCAACTCCAATAGCATTTATTCCAAATTCTTTTGATGTTAGTAGTGTTGTTCCTGAGCCACAAAAAGGATCAAGTATCCAATTGCCCCTCTTAATTTTTAGCCAATCCAACATTAGTAAAACAAAATCTCTTGAAAAACCTTCTTTAAAATAAAACCAGTTATGTATTGGGACGGTTTTATTTGGTATGAAGGTTACTAAATTGCCAAGATCGTATCTTTCTTCAATTTTAAACGATAAAAAACCTTCTCTCTTATCTTCCATCTTCAATTATAAAATTATGTATTTGAACCTTATAATCTTACTCTAATTGTTGAGATGTAAAACTCTTGACTACTTATTTCTCTCTTAACGATCAACTTTTTATATTATCGAATAAATATCGATTATCTCTAATTTTTAGCTAAGTATTTTATTAATGCTTGAATAGAGTTAGAGCATTACTTGATTCTGAAATGTTTAAATAATTAAAGATTCAAACTCTATGAAGTTAAAAATGTCTACAGAACTTAAGACCATTCGTAGCTTTATATTTTATGGTAAAAAAGAGGCAGAACAGTATAAATCTGTATTTGGAATCAAACCGAAAACCTTTGAGGACCTTTTTAATGATGTTATAGATGCAGGCAAATGTACTTTTTGTGGCGGTTGTTTTGCAGCATGCCCCTTCTCTGTTATAGGATTTGAGAATGAACTTCCAAAACTCGTTGGTGTTTGCTATCAATGTGAGCTCTGTTGGTATACATGTCCTAGAACGATTTTTGATTTTGATGAGATGGATAAGGTCATTTTCGGTAGAAATCGGAATAAGGAAGAGCGTTTAGGAATATATATAGCAGCATACGCTGCGAGATCAAAGATTAAAGAAATTTTGGATGTTGCTCAAGATGGTGGAATAGCTACGACACTTTTAGCATATTCTTTGGATAAAGGGATTGTCAATAGTGCAGTAGCATCTAAAAGAAATGTAGATGTGTTTAGACCTTGGCAAAGGGATTATGAAACGAAAGGAGATTTATGGAGACCTTGGCCAGATGTAGTATTTGATTCTAAAGAACTAATAAGAGCATCTGGTACAAAGTATTCAACAAGCCCTGTAACCATAGGGCTTAGATACGCTGTTGAAGATTATGCTAGCAATAGCGTAGGGATTGTTGGGGTACCTTGTGAAGTTCAGACACTTAGAAAGATGCAGTATTCACAAAAAGCTTGCTCAAAACTAGGCAGTCATGTAAAATTTATTATTGGGCTATTTTGTATGGAAAGCTTCTGGTATAGAGAGCTTGTAAAATTTATAGAGTGGAAAGGTATAGATATAAATACTGTTAAAAAGTTTGCTATAAAAAAGGGCAAGTTTATAGCGTATGCAGAAGGTAAGGAGCTATTTAGCGTACCATTAGATGAAGTTAAGGCTTGTGTTAGAAAGGCTTGCCACATATGTAGAGATTTTACAGCAGAATACGCTGACATATCTATAGGATCAGTAGGTTCTCCTGATGGTTGGTCTACAGTAATAGTCAGAACAAAGATCGGTGAGGAGCTCTTTAAGGGTGCTTGTGAAGCTAATTACATAGAGTTTAAGCCAATAGAAGAGGTTAAACCAGGTTTAAAGTCCGTTATTAAGCTTTCTGATAGTAAAAAAGAACGTGAAGAGTAAGTTAATTTTATCTAATCGATTTTTTATAGATTACCATTTTAACCTTTTGAGTTCTTTTGTATCCGTAGTTCCATAATGCCTAAAGACGTTGATGATTATAGATAAAGCAACGGCTGCAATACAAGCTCCTATGGTCATAGAAATTAAAGCGATGGATTGAGCAAGAGCTTCAACACCATTACTTCTCAAGCCCATGACTATTATGTTAAGATTAACACCGGAAGTAATTATTTCTATACCTAATACGATCTTTATCAGATCTCTCTTAGTGGCTATACAGTAAAGTCCCAAAGCTATCAAGATAAGGGATGCAGGTATATAAAGTTGAAGCAATTCATTCATTTTTACTCTCCTCCACAGCTTCTTCAGTAATTTTAACTCCTTCTTTCTTCCTAAGAATTGCAATCACAGCTGTAACTGTAGCTAACAAAAGAAGTCCTTGTATGATAATATCAAAACTCCTATAGGTCCATAAAAAGAAGGGAGATTTTTCAAGTGGATAACTTTGTGGTGGATTGACCATGTTAAGAGCATCTATAATGTTTATAGAGAAAGTCAATATTATAAAAGGGAGTAAAATTGCCAGAATAAGGTTTAGGATTGAACTTAAATTTTTGCCTATAACTCTCCCTTTTGTAGTGTGAAGAGTAGCAAGGAAGAGAACTGCTATTGCCCCTGCATATATAGCTAGTTGAAATACTGCTATATAGGGTGCACCCAAAATGTAGAAGATAACACTAAGGACTGAACTCATCATTATGAATAATGCTAAAGCTCTAAGCAAATCTTTGACTTCTACAACTAGAAAAGCTAGAAATATTAGAGAGATTAAAAAGCCTATATGTATCAAATAATCAACCATTAACATCACCTAATAGTGAAAGCCTTTCTATCAAAGGCTGCTAGCTCAAACTCTTCAGTCAACTTAATCGCACCTTTAGGGCAGACTTCTTGACATTGAGCACAAAATAAGCAAAGTTCTAAGTGAAATATAGGTCTTTTACCTTTCTCATCCGTAACAATCTCACAAGCTCCGCTTGGACAAAACCTTGAACATAAAAGGCAACCAGTACACTTTTCTCTATCAAAAACTATCTTACCTCTTAATCCTTTAGGTATGTGAACCTTTTCCCTTTCTTTAAAGGGATAAAGTACTGTAGCCTTCTTCTTAAAAAGACTTTTTTGAATTTCTTTCAGCATAGACATTTAAACGATCACCCTAACAAATAAAATATGTAATATTGAGATAGGTATTAAATACTTCCAAGAGAAGTTAACCATTTGATCTATTCTAAGCCTTGCGAAAAGGGCACGAAGAGTTGTTAATAAGAAAAGTACGAATAAGGTTTTTAGCAAGAAATAGATAGGATATAAAATTGGTTCTAGACCCGAGATGATTGGTCCAGAAGGTCCACCTAAAAATAAAGTTACAGCTAACCCTGATAGATACAAGAGTTCAACATTCCTAGTGAGTCTGAACAAAGCAAGCTTTCTACCAGAAAACTCTGTTAACCAGCCTGCAACAATTTCAGTTTCTGCTTCTGGTATATCGAAAGGTATCCTCTCCAATTCTGCCTGACCACAAATAATGAAAATAGCAAAACCTAGAATACCTGGACCTATTAAAAACCAAACGTTATTTGATTGAATGCTAACTATATCATAAACCCACATAGAATTAGCTAGTATTCCAACGCTTACTGCAGATAGCATCATGGGTATTTCGTAACCTAAAAGTTGAAGGGCAGCTCTTTCAGCACCTACTATAGAAAATCTATTCGAAGATGATACACCTGCATATATTACTACTATACAAATCAAAGTCATTAAAACTATCAGAAAAATCAAATCTCCATTAAAAGAGATTATGCCTCTTAAACCAATTATTGGTAGAGCTAAGAAGCCCATTAAAGATAGGGTTAATGCAACTATAGGTAAAGCATTAAAGAGAGGTTTATCTACTTCATTTGGGACTATGTCTTCCTTTGCAAGAAGTTTTATGAAGTCTGCGAAAGGTTGTAGAATTCCCATCGGACCTGTGTAAAGAGGTCCAACTCTATTTTGCAATTTAGCGTAGATTTTTCTATCTAACCACTCGTATATAAAGGCAAGAAATATAGCAAAGAGTATACCAGGAAAGATAAGAATTTGAAGCAGTTCTAGAAGAGGATACATTCTTAAATTCCCTTCTTTTTACAATAAGCTTTTAACTCCTCTAAGCTCCAAATCCAAGTCTTGCTTTTTGATACATCTCTAAACTCCATTCTAGCAGTACAACTGAAGCAAGGATCTATAGACGCTAATGTTATTGGTATATCAGCTATGTTAACTTCATAACCATTCTTTGAGGTTAGCATCTCACATACAGAAGGTATATTCTCAAACGTTGGTGTTCTTACTTTATAACGCTCAGGCTTATTTGTCCCATTGGACCTTGCGTAATGTATCAATTCCCCTCTTGGAGCTTCAACTCTACTTACAGATTCACCTATTGGCGGAGACAATGGTAATTTTATCTTTACCTCCCCGCTTGGCATATGATCAACACAATATCTAACCATATTTACAGATTCTAAAGTTTCGTCAATTCTAACCAAGACTCTTGCTAAAACATCCATTGTATCATAAGTTATAACATTAAAAGGAACTTCGTCATGAAGAGTGTAGGGATCATCACTTCTAACATCATTCTTAATACCAGAAGCCCTTAGAGTTGGACCGACTGCACAGAGCTTTATAGCATCTCTTGGCTTTAGTATACCTACACCACTACACCTTGCGTTTACGGTAGGATCGTTTAGTGCAACCTTTTTATAGTATTTTAACCTCTCCTCAAGAATATCCATACCTTTCTTGACTTTATACTTAGCTTCATCACTTACATCTCTTCTTACTCCTCCTATAGTGTTTATGGCAGTAGTAACTCTATTTCCAGTTAGCATTTCAATTAGATCCATAACAACTTCTCTATCTCTCCAAACATACATGAAAAGCGTATCAAAACCTATTTCATGAGCAGCTACTCCAAGCCATAATGTATGGCTATGGATTCTTGCTAATTCTTCAATCATAAGCCTTATGTATTTTGCTCTTGGAGGTATCTCTTTCCCATGGATTTGCTCTATTGCTTGAGCATAGCAAAGAGTATGAGCAACATTACATATGCCACAAATTCTCTCTATAAGGTAAATATTCTGTATGTAATTTCTTTGCTCTAATGCCTTTTCTATACCTCTATGGTTATAAGATACATCTGCATCAACGCCTATTACTCTCTCTCCTTCTACTTTGAATTTGAAAAAAGCAGGTTCTTTTAAAGCTGGATGCTGAGGTCCTACGGGTATATCAAAGAATAGTTCATAAGAAGATTTTTTCTCTTCTTTTTGAAGTTCTTCTTGCATTAAGACACCTCCCTTATAGGCTTGGGTTGCTCTGAAATGTAATCCTTTCTTAGTGGGTATACATTCTCAGGCCAACCTTCTGGCACAATTATCCTAGTTAAGTTTGGATGACCTTCAAAAACAACTCCTAAAAGATCATGAATCTCTCTCTCATGGAGAGAAGCTCCAGGAACTATATCTGTTATCGTACTCAAATAGGGCTTATCCTTCTCAATTCTTGTCTTCACAGTAATTGTTATCCCTCGTCCTAAGTGAGGCATAATTTCTATAAAATTACCTACATCTACACCTGTTATCGTTTGGATATGATTAAACCCAAGCTCTTCAACTAAATAGCGAATAACTTCCTTGTAAATCTCAATAGGAACTGTTACGAAAACTCTCCTTTTAGAAACCTTGATCTCCATTATCTCAGGTATGAGCATATCTTCCGCTACTTTTTCGTCCTTCTTTGGAACTTTTATCTCAAGTATCTTCTTTCCAAACTTATTCTTTAACGCTTCAGAAATCTCATTTTCATTCATACTAAGAAGCCTCCAATTTCTTCAAAAGAGCTACAACACCATTTATTATGGCTTCAGGTTTTGGCGGACAACCAAAGATGTAAGCGTCCACAGGTATTATAGAATCTAAACCTGGATAGACATTGTAACAACCGTTAAAGACTCCTCCACTTATGCAACAAGTTCCTACTGCTACTACGAACTTAGGATCTGGCATTTGGTTATAGATTCTTAAAAGTCTATCTTTAACTTGCCTTGTAACAGGCCCAGTTACTACAAGAACATCTGCATGTCTAGGACTCGCCTTTAATAAAGCACCAAACCTTTCGAGATCGTACCTAGGAGTTAAAGCAGCTAAAACTTCAATATCACAAGCGTTACAAGCTCCTGTATTAAAATGGAGTAACCAAGGGCTTTTTAGCCTTGCCCATTTAATTATATTCATCATTAATCTCTTCCTCTCAAAAGAATCATTAAAGATACAAAAAGAATTGCACAATATAAAAGGAAAGTTTCTCTAACCGGGCTTATGAATGGAAAGCTCATGGAAAGTATTAAAATAAAAGCTACTACATCAACAACCATAAAGACTGTTGCGTAGTTAAACAAACCTATTAAGACAGAGAACTTCTCAGTTGGAATCTCTTGACCACAAGCATAAGGCTCGTATTTTTCTTTTATTCCCTGAGACTTTGGAGCAATCTTACCTCCTATGAAATAGATCATATATGAGATGAAAAGTGTTATGCCAAAAACAACTAAAGGCGTACTAAGGATATCTATAGAGAGCATTTGAAATGTATTTTCATTATAAAAAATTTAAACTTTACTGATTATATTTTCAATAAATACAAAATTTTTTCTCTAAAAAGTTTTGAAATTTTATTGTAGAAAGTTTATCAAATCCCTTTTAAAAGATTTTTTAAATATTATAATAAGCAAACTTTTTAATAATTTTCTCAAGTATTTCTGTTATCATAGAGATTGCTTCCTTAACTCTATGACTTATCTTCTTACCAAAAAGAATATTTTTAGGTTGAATTCCTATCAAAAAAAATTTTATGTTCAAGCCAAAACTCTCAAGATACGATCTTATTATAGATAATGGAATTCTATGCGTTGAAATAGATTCTATCATTCCATCTTTATCCTTAAACAAAGCTACAGCTCCTGGTTTATCTTTGAAATCTATAGCATCCACGATAAGAATATGTGAAGGGTTAAAAGCCTTTATATTTGATAGGAAGTTTTCTGGAGTTGTACCGCAATCGATTGTAAGGATGTTCCTTGCACCTTTTAGAACTTTTTTGAGTTTTTTAACTACTAATACTCCAGCTCCATCATCTCCTCTAAGTTCGTTTCCTATTCCAAGTATTATCAATCTCTCGAAGTTTTCTAGTTCCTTTTCTAAGATTTCCATCAAATTTCTTTCTTCCAAGAGATTTCTCAATAGGTTAAGCATAAAGACTTATTTAAGTTAGCCATTTAAAAATTGCTTGAATTTATGAGCAGAAGCTTAGGTTTGATTATTTTACTTTGGAAAGGTGATTATCAAGCAGCAAGTATAATTGCTCCTTTAACAGGTTCTGCAGTTGCATGGTACTTTTCTAGGAGGAAAAGTTGATAAGAAATAATATTTTTTCTGCAGAGCAGGAGATTAAAGCTTACGAAGAAATAGCTAAAAGAACTTAATAGGATAAGAAGAATATGGAAAAGAGAAGGTAAGAAGGTTCAAGTAGATTTTAATAATATAAAAACATGAAAGGATGAGAATGAAGCTGCAAGAACGTTAGCAAAAAATAAAGTTGATTTAACTAATAAAGGTTCCGAACCCAAAAAGTAGCGGGCCCGCCGGGATTCGACCGCACAGTAAGTTCGAATACCTTGAGGGGGTTTAACCTCACCACCCATTTTTTATTTTGTCAAATTGATTTCTCCTAAAATTATTATTCTAAATATGCTTT